>NZ_JBSWYM010000006.1:0-339070 GCF_056161105.1 Pseudoalteromonas sp. AWH4_217
CTCACGATGCGCTGGAAGACATGACTCCAGTTGGCTACCTTGAGGCAGCATAATTCTACTAATGAGCTGTACTAGGTTGGGTGGAGTTACACTGCCACTTGTAGAATTTGTGGTAAATTTTCATGCGATGCTGGCGGTGTAAATGAGTCATACAGAAAAATATTGCCGCTTAGTTTAATTGTATTGGGTGCATCGTCACTGCTTACCCAAAGTCTTTTTTATATCTCTATTTGGTTAGGCTTTGCTTTGCTCTTTCCTGCTTACTCATTATATGTTTTGAAGCTTGAAAAGTTATCAGGTGATGAAGTAAAAAAACAAAGGGGGAAAAAGCTTATCACTTTAGGAGGTCTTGTATTGTTAGCTTGCTTGGCTGTGTTATATGAGTCTTTTCGTTAATAACGGATGCTATCTAAAATAGGAGCAGGAGCGCATAATGTTGTGAAGGCATAGAGCGAAAAATCTCCTTTCGACTAAGCCCAGCTTCCTAATGCTAAAATATCATAATAGCTTGGCACTCATAGTTTTTCACTGTGAAATCGCAAGTGCATGGCTGCTTCATAAATTGCATCTGTAGCATTACTATCTCCCCCTCAGCCAGAACGAAAAGACGAATAAACTTAGATGCGGTAATCGTCATTTGATGACCAAATAGCTCTGTACACTAAGTTTGAGAGTGGTTCTTCGGTAAAAGAGCAAGGTTTGGGTTGTTTTTAAAAAACGAGATGCTTTCTAAGAGATATTACATCCAGACAGTAGCCTTTCCACTTTTTATATTCAGTCAAGATTGAGTAAATTTTGCTGTATTGATACTCTGTGATTTTAATGTTATTCAGGATGGACAGAACCAGGTTATCGTTTGGTACCTTTAGTGTGGCACAAGTGCCAGGAAAGAGAGGTTCATCTCATTTTTTATGCAATCAGAGAGCAGGACATGGATTTTTTGAATTACTTTGGGTTTGAAGGTTATATAGGCGCAATACTCGATATGGGGTTATTTGTCTTATTGGTTCTAGTATATAGAAAAGTGCGAGCTATAGTACAAGGGGATTCTGAAGTTTGGGTTCAGGAATTTAAGCGCTGTCTCGAAATGCTCATAGCAGCCATTGTGATACCTGTGTTTACGGGTTGGGCATCTTTGTTCGTTTTGGAGGATTTAGTTGAGAAATATGCAGGTATTATTTTTATTCTTTCTTTCTATCCCCCTTTGATTGCTGCTTTATATTACTTGTTTAAGCTCACTGGTAGCGCTCAGAAAAATGCATAACAAGGGTTTCAATTCGCGTCAGCTAAGAAAGTGCGGATGGAGCTGAGACTGGTTAAATACAGGTGCCTCTGCGTTTTAACCAGGAAAAAGACATCTTTGGAGTTAACTTGCTTAAGGTATTAATACTCGTTTTATCTATTGGAATAATAGGTTGTAGTAACTACCAACCCATCTCAGGGTATCCCGAGAATGGTGCCAATGGGTATTCTGAAAAAGTGCTCAGTGAAAACCGCTTTCTTGTTCGTGTGGACGGCAGAGATACCGAATCATATGGCAGTTTAAGGATGAAACTGGTGCGCAGAGCCGCCGAGCTATGCCCGGGTTCATTTGAACTGACAGACTACACAATGAAACAGGGCTTTGTGATTCACGCAAAAAGCGTTCACTGGCCATACGTAACAGCACATTTGATTTGTACAGAAGGTCCAATAGATAAGTCCGTATTGTTTTCAGGCGGCATACAATAAACGAATTATAATTGGCGCTTTGGAGAGCTTTACTGTGTAAAAACGAAGTGGTGCGGTGCACATAACGAATGATATGCCCGATCTGACTATTAAAGTGCGTAACAGCAGCTGAACCCTCATAAGCCCAAAGCCTATCCAGGCTTCGGGCTTTTTGCTATTTACTAGTACTGAAGCTGTCCGCCGTTTTGAATAAACTGCACGTAATCCTGCCAGGCTTGCTCTACGCCTATACCCAGTATATCGGTGAAGACACGGTCAAATGACCAGGTGTAGTTGGTGTAGTCTTCCGCCGACTGGTTAAACTTGCGGATAAACAGAGGGTCTTTTTCCTGTTTAATGTAGTGCAGGAAGAAGCCGGTAGTGGTGTATCCGCCTAGCCACTTTTTAGGGTTGGTGATGTCCGGTTGTCTGGTTTTATGAAAACCCGCCCCAATCCGCACAGCATCTGCCAGGCCTTCGGTATAGGCCCAGTAAGGACCGCCGTCACCATAACCGTCGTGTGTTATTGGAGAGTTGTTATAGCCATGGGTAACCTCATGGAATAAGATGCCGTCAATTTCGTCGCGGATCGCGTTGTCGTCGCTGTTTCCTTCCCGGTAGACTTTTTCCAGATGCTTAGTACTGACGGCAATGGTCATCTCACCGGACCCACCCTGGCCGAGTTTATAGGCCACAAAGTCGTTGCCCCAGGCGTCTTTTTCTCTGAGTTCAAAACGCAGGTGTCTGAAACGTTGCGATTCTTTCGGATCGGTATAGAGCACTTTGGCCACATCTACACAACGCTTTGCCATATGGGCGGCCGGATCGCTGATGATGCGCTTCACCAGTTGCGAGCCCGCAGTTTCTGGGTTCATATCAACAAAATCGACCACCGGCTTATCCCAATTACCGCCGCCATTGTCGCTTTGTTCTTGTATATTGATGGTGTAACGGGTGGCAGACCAGCCATAAACGGAGACATACAAGTTGTTGCCCTGAGCCTGACAGGATTCCGCAGCTGTGGGCGAGGTGCTGGCACACTGGTAGTTGTTGGTGGTTGGCTGGCTACCCAGGCCGATATACAAATCGGCATCACCGCTACCTGAGGTGGTTGCCAAGACCTTTCCCGCTACATTGAATGGCCCATAATGCTGCCAGCTCCCTTTACTGAGCGACTGGCTGTCTGTGAGTGGCAGAGAATCTCCCGGTGGTGTCGTTCCACCCAGCAATTCAATTTCTGCCAGCTGCAAAATTCCCGCGCCCTGATTGGCAGTGACGTTCAGCTTGTAGTGGCGGTAGGCCTGATTGTTCGTAATACTATACTGACGAGTCTGATAGCGTGCAGAAAAGATCTGATTGGTTTGTGTATCAAGTTCGTGCCAGGTGTTGCCATCGTTAGAGCCCAATAATTGCCAGTCCTGCGGGTCGCGACTCGCCGCATCGTTGGCCGAAGTCAATGTGTAACCCGATACTATCTGAGGGGTATTGAACTGATAAGCTATCCAGCCTGTAGGCGTGAAGGTCAGCCATTTGCTGTACTGAGAATCGTCAAATGCCTTGCTGCGCCCTTCAGCTGTGCCATTCTCCCCACTGGCGGTGATAATCCCTGCATTTGGCTGAGTCAGGTCGGTACTTGCGAAGCTTAACGGAGCTATAAGCGCTCCACTTAGGCACAATGCCAGCGTGAGTGGATTTAAGTGTTGTGTTTTCATCCTGTTGCTCTCTTTTACATGTTGTAGTGTAATTTGTATCGTTCCAATTGGTTTTTTAATTAATAATGGAGTTCATCTCATTTTGAACCGAGTAAGTTTACTCTCCCTTGATTGGAACGGTCTAAATATTGCGTTTAATGTATGAATTGTCAAACTTATGTAAATAACAATTTGATTTAAAATTGAGCAGTTTGGTTATAAGTAGCCAAGTGTATTTCTCACTTTCTACTTTGACTGAATGATATAGTTTGTCAGTAACTATCTGATAAAAATGTTGTTTGTGAGTTTTGCACTGGCAAAAGACACGGTGATATCAGCATCGGAATAGTCTGTTCCGTCTTGTTTGGAGGTGAAATTGCGTTAATGGGAAAGGTTTCCTTTTGAGATTTTGGAAACCTGTTTCGCGCTCAAGGTGGTCGATATGACATACAGCGCACGCTTTAATTTTGTAAAAGTCTGACCCACTGATTTTAATCTATTTTTTGCTTTTCTGTTCTTGTTGCCAGGCCCAGATAGGCGGCTTTATCAGTAACTTAAATCTGTATGTCCAGCTTGGGGCATTAATGATTTGCCTGAACAACTTTGCGTACCCGCTAAAAAAAATGGTAAACGGGTTTACGCTGTTCACTCGTGGAAAGACGCCATATCTGACTTGTGCTTCTTCCCTGGCAAAGGTACCGAACAGCTTGTCCCAGATAATAAAAATGCCCGCATAGTTTTTGTCCAGATACTGTTTGTTCGTCGCATGGTGCACCCGATGATGAGAAGGAGTATTAAAGATGGCTTCTATCGGGCGGGGCAGTTTCTTTACGGTTTCTGTGTGCAATAAAGTTTGATAGACCTGCACGACCACCTCGGCCAGCAAGATGATAAACGGATGGAAACCCATAAGCGCCAGTGGCAGGTAAAAAAACAGCGGGAAAAACCAATCCATTGGACCATGACGATAAGCAACGGAAATATTGAAATGTGGTGAGCTGTGATGAACCGTGTGTGTTGCCCAGGCAAAGCCGTTCTTATGTAAAAAGCGGTGCTCCCAGTAATAAGCGAGATCGGCCAGCACAATACAGCACAATATGGTCCAGGGTGTAAGTGGCAGGTCTACAATTCTGAAATTATCATAAACGTAGAAAAATATACCAACATAAGTCATCGCAATCAGCGCGACCAAAAACATAAACAGCCCAAGAGTCACAAAGTTGGCAATACTGTCGCCAAGCAGATTTCTGGTAAATTGCTTTTTGCAGGCGTACCTGAGCATTTCAACAATGAACAAGCCCAATGCAATGACTAAAAACCAGTCGTTGATAAAGACTTCGAGCCACCAGATATCGTCTTCTGATATAGGAAAGGTTAACAATTCCATGGGGTTACTCTCCATAATCTACCAGTAATTCAGAGCTCGTTATTGCACTGTGATCTGACAGGTAATGGATCTCAACGACCCTTTCTATTGGTCTTCGATAATCGATTTCTTGCCATGCTAATGCAATATCTTGAACGCTATGCTTTTTTCTTGATAACAGCTGTTCATAGCGCGTAGCGTCGAGCGTGACGGTGTCATCTGCAGAAGAAAGGGCATCGATGGAATAGCCGATAGTAACAGTGGCTTGCTCAAAGTTAGCTGAGAAGTTTTTATACACAACATAGACCGCGAGGGGCTGCTTGATCAACCGGCTATTTAAGGCCGTATTAGTATTAAATTCCTGCCAAAGCCATTGCACTTTATCTGTAGGTAAAGTTGCTGTATTGCCGGAGATAATCAGTGTATCAAGAGTAACCTGTAAGGTGTTTTGTTCTTCTGTCACTATATTCGAGCGTGCTGCCGCGAGGGGGGATTGTTTCTGAGTCGTTGAATGGGGGTGTGCTGAGGACAGAGCTTGTACAGGCATTGGCTGTAGTAAAGCAACCCCCCAAACTGACATGGCAATGATCCCTGTGACTACCAAAGAGCTGGCTAGCTTCATATCAAAATCCTATCGATGTGTGACGAATGAAGCATAGCCTAAATTTCGAGTGTTAAATTGTCAATGTGAAAATTTATTTCTTTCAAGTGATCGATTTACGCCAGTGTGGTACAAAGTAGTTTGGAGGCGGCTTTGAGCTTATAAACCTGATCAACCAGGGTTAGAGGTAAAAAAGATTCTGACAGCAGGTAATTCGCGTAAATTCCGTGGGCAACCAGCTCCACTTTATCTGGGTCAGAATCCGGGTATTCGTGACGTAAAACATCGCTGATAATCGTAATAAACTCATCCATGATACTGGTCTGATCTTGTTTGATAGCTGGCAAACGCTTAGCTTCTGAGAAGATGGCTTCACCGATAATAGTTGCGTTGATCCTTTCCTGAGAACCGACAGTGAATAAAGCATCTATGATTGATTCAATCTTATTCGTCGAGGGAAGCCAGTGCAAAACTTGTTGCCATTGTTCAGAATACCGGGAGCGTAGCCGGGTACTCAGTGCGCAAATGATATCGTCACGATTACCGATGTAATGGCGCAAAATGGTGCGTTTCACTCCCGCGGTTTCTGCGATATTTTCAAGTGACGTTGTTTGGATCCCATATTTCAAAATACAGGCTTCAAGTGCATCCAGTATCTCTTCAGTGCGTTGTGCCGCCATACTTGGTCTTGCCATGGTTTCTCCTGTTCCGCTATTTCAGTCACTATATCAACAGAGGTTTTGATTGTCATGTTGACAATTAACAAGGTTGCAAGTTATGGTGTAAATTGTCATTGTGAAAATCTATAGTGGGGAAGTTGCAAATGTGGATGGGGTTGCCGTGGAGCTATTGGCTTGGTTTTGGACTATTGTTGTGGTTGCTCTATGACTTGATAAGAGGGGTCAGCTATTTGTGGCAGCCCTATGTGCGAAGTGAGCAGCCCTGTATGTACTGGTTGACGATATTATTATGGGCTTTGGTAGCGGCATCATGTTTTGCCTACCCAAACTGGCCATATACCTGAGTTGGTCCATGCTGGGTTACTCACTAAAATAATACAGGTCATCTATGAAAATAGGTTCATGATGGTTTTATTGCCCGTCTGGCTTTATTTTAAAATAAAATGGTGGTTTTTAATTTAACTATGTAAGTGTTGTATTGTAGTGGTGGTTTAGTCTTATATTATAGCTTTTTAAATTTAAAGCAGGCTACAGCATAATGCCTGCATGCTAACTGTTATTACCAGTCAGATACTGAAGTACAGAAAGAAACACTTGTTTCGCGATCTTCGTGAGAATTGCTGTGACGGCTAGCCATGCCTACAAGCGCGCCGTTTGAACCCAGGTGCCAGGGTTGATCGAAGTTAGTTGGGCCTACGTTCGAACATGTTTCAGCACTTAGTGCAAAACCATTTGCTGAAGACTCAGCCATAGCGGCACAGGCGAACTTGAATACGCGGTCTTCATGTCTGTTGCTGTGTACACTGTATACACCAACCAAGAACTTACCTGCCGGGCAGGTATAGTTGAAAGCCTGATCGTACGAGTTTACATAGCCGGTCCAGCTTACTGTTTTACGGTAAAGGCGTGCACCACCAGACGTAGTGTACTTGCCACACTCGATGTTAAAACGACGGTCTTCTCTCTTATTGTCGTGGTAGCTTGAGATTGACTTGATAAACATGTTGCTAGGACATGTGTATGATAGTACTGCATCAAAGTCGTTCAGGTAACCTGCGTTGAACGTACTATACAGGCGAAGTGAGCCACCTGCTTGTATTGAGAAGTCAGATGTTGACAGTTCAGCATTCGGAATGTCAGCTTTTAATGTCACAACGCCATAGTCAGAAACGTCATTGCGGCTTTCAATTAATGTGATGATTTCATCGATATTGTTAGCCTGTGACGCTGGAATTCTGTAGATGCTGTCTCCCAGGTTATACTCCATATAATCTGCTGTGTCCTGAGCTGCAAATACACCCGTTGTAGCTACTGCCAAACATAATGTTGCAATTTTTCCAATAGAACTAACTTTCATCTTAATAATCCTTTTTAGGGTTTTAGTTAAAGTGATTCAGTTGAATCGGGATATATTTGATGTTTTGGTGTTTAAATTGTCAATTTCATTTATATTAACCTTGGGTTTCTATTTTGTGTCTTACTGATATTTATACACTGAACTGAAATTGTTGTTTGTTGAGGATATGTGTTTTTTCTTGACAGGGGTGTTTGTTTCTTAAGCTAATAACGTTTTTTTGTCATCCGTTTGTTTTGTTATGTTGTTCAATTAATTTTAGCTTTATTGGCTAATTGGTAATAAAAGGTGCCTTATTCTATTTTATTATATTGATGCTCCCTTTGGGGCTAACTTTTTGGGTGTACAGGTGGTGGCTGAGAACGTTTTAGAGGGTACAAAGTATGTACAGGCATGCCCGAAAAGTGTCAAATTGATTGATGTAACGAGATAAGCTCAGGCTTTTGGTGCATATGTGCATAATTACGAGTGGCAGTTCTTGCGCGTCGCCGTTGCGGGTTTATTACAGACGTCACTTTCAATTTCATGTAATCTGGTGACACAAAAAGAGCGCCCATCATCGAGCGCTCAAAGACTATTTGCCTGATAGAAGATAAAGGCAGCGTGTTATTTCATGTTTGCAATGTCGTCTTTTGTTGCATTCACAGTTTTCCATGCGTACGACTCGCCTTCAACGCCGAAAGGATAGCCGTTTGCTGTCCAGTTAGGGTTTGAAAAGTAGTCATACTGCGTTGCACTGCCAAAGACATGCGGATATGCCATGATGCTGGTAAATACATTATAGACACCATGCCCCATACCATCTTGGTATACACCACCCGATGTGTCACCCTGTCTGCGAGCGTGTGTTAAACCCTGGTTGTGGCCTAACTCATGAACAAAGGTGGTTGCACCACAGTCAACAGCAGTGATGGAATACATCTTGTTGACCTGAGACGAATACAAATTACCATTGCTGCCCTGGCCAACCCAGGCAATACCACAGCTAATGAGATTGCTGCCTGCAGATGAACCAACACCTAATAATGCAACCATGTCAGCATTATTTGCATCACGATATTGTGCGATGGATGTACTGTCCGTCAGTGCGTTTAGCCAGTTCTCGTCGGCTGTTACCTGCGCATTGCCGATAGAAGCTGAAGCAACCAGGTTAAGTCTTAAGTTAATTTCATTTTGGCTATACACCTGATTCGAAAATGAGATCAGCTGATTAATCTTCGTTTGGATGTTTGATGTATTGGCTGCTGCTTCATCACTATACAGGATAGCAATGTCGATTGTGTTCGCCTGAGTGAAACCTGAGGCTAAGGTGAGCGCCGACGCCAAGATTGCTTTTTTCATATTGATTTTCCTTACTTCTTACTTGTTGTTTGAGTGTTGATAGGCGGGGAAAAGAGATCTTTAGCCCCTTCTGCAGGCGCACGCTCTTGAGGCGTGTGCTCTACATGATTTTTATACAGGTCGCGTTTTGCGGCTATCCAGCCATGTTTTCCATGGGATTCAAAAACATAGTTGCCAGAAGGTACGGTGAATTGTCCGTAAATGGCATCACTGCCCACTGTCATTACCGAATTATGAAAGCGGTTATCCGAGCCGGTTACTTTTGCAAAAACACTTTTGTCACCGTTGGGAAATACATCTACCTGAGTGACTTCTGCCCGATGCATTTCGGTGGTCTGTGGGATAGTTAAGTCAAAGGTATCGCCAACCTCCAGTTGCTGCATGGCAGCTAGGTTGAATTCGACATAGGCCTCTTCACTAATATCTTTTACCAGCACGCCTGCTTCTATCAATATGGCTTTGGCGCTATCAGAGATTGATGCTATTTCTCCAATATCTTGCGGTAATCGCTCCACGTCCTGCGTTATTTCTTTTGTTGTATTTTGGGCAACTTCTATGTGTTGCTTAGGTGAAGCTGAAACAACAAGGGGCTCTGCCTTATCTACGTTTTTATTCACTATTAACGCATCTTTTTGCGTGTGTGGAATATGTTGAACTTCTGAGTTTGGTCCGGAAAAAAGCCAATATGATATTAATATGCCTATTAAAATAAGCGAAAAAGTCAGTTTCTTCATTTTTTATTCTTCGGTTGGCTGGGAGAGGGAAGTGAATATAATTAAAGTTAACAAATGTGTCAATTAAGTTGCAAAGTTCTTTTTTTGTGATGTTTTTGTTATGATATAACGAACCATTATTGCTGATAATGAATAAGTATTAGTCACAAAATCAGTGCAAAAAATGGCAGCCACAGAACAAATAAAAGCAATAAAAACGGGTTAATTACATCAAGTATTAGATTCTATGTTTTTGTATTTATTGCTTTTAATATTTATCCGGTGGCGCCATTTGTTCCTACGAGAGTTATCTGTAGCGAATTTTTGATCTGTTTACAGCTATCTACACTTGAGCGTCGTTATTAAAAAGAACAAATATTTACTCTCATGTGAGATATTAATGAGGTTTATAAATAAACTCATGGGAATATATTATTCGTTTTTATTATATCGGTGTTTAATGAAACTCTCCTCAACTGCTGACTGGGCGCAACGGAGTATCGCCCAAGGGGGAGCCCTGCATCTGATAATTTATTGCCAGATTAGTCACTTTCTTGACAGAAGTATTAATTTTAGGAACTACTACAAACCTTTGATTGAAATCAAGGTTGCGAGCGACATGCATGGTTAAAAATGTTACCAAAATAACGCTGGCTAGATTTTGGGTGCAGAGATTTTGCTACGCTCAGTAGCGTTTGTGCCTTTTTAAAGCCAGTCATCTACAGGAGTAAGGATATGAAAATAAAACACATAGCACAGGCTCTAATTATCGCATCGGCCACACTTTCTTCCGCAACCGTACTGGCAGAAGGACATGTTAATTCACCCGTGCGTGTTGCGATTGATCATCAGGGCATACCTTATGTGCAAAAAGATGACTCATTGGGTACCTGGCAACAAATCGCCCTCCCTTATGGGCAAAAAGCGGTTGCGGCTTCTGGTGGGTACTTTCATTACCAATTTGGTACTTCACCCAATGATCCTGGCTATGCATACTACGAAGGCGCGACATTCAGCGTTGCTGAAAGTGGCAATGCATTCAGATATCAAGAAGGTAACTGGCAGCCTGTGACCGGCTGCTGGGGAGCGAAGGATGTCAGTTCATTCACGGTAGATCATGTTTACTGCGTTAACGGAGATGGCACTTTAAAGAAGTTCAATAACACTACAGAAAACTTCGAAGGCAGTTATCGAATTGACAACGAATTCATTACCAAAATTGATGTTGCACTGGGTGGGGTAATTTGGGCGATCACCGAAAGTGACAAGTTATATAAGTTTAATGGGGTAAGCTGGGAGCAGCAATCAGTTGTGTGTGGAAAGCTATGCACACTTAAAGACATTGCGGTGGGTAGTGGTCAGGTTTATCTGGTTGCTAGCGTGTATGGCAGCAATGATGGCCCGCAGAGTGTGTATACATTGAACCATGGTGAGCTGGTTCAGTTTGGCGCTTTTTACAATATTGATGTGGACAGAGAAGGGGTGATCTGGGCTATTTCAAACTACACCCGCACAGTGTTTTACAAGCGCCCGGGTATGAGCGAGTTTGCAGAGGATACGCAAATGAGCCAGAGGGTCTCATCTAATATTGGTGGATGATAAGTCGCCTAAGTGATGCTAAGCAAGGGTACATACAGAATTTGTCAGCCTGTTTGAACTTTTTCTGCGAAGAACGCCTTTGCATACCTGTACTAAAAGGAAAGGGGTGATGACTATCACCCCTTTTCATGTTTAGAAGCTAAAGCTCACCTTAGCGTAGTAAGTCATACCGTCAAAACCGTAGGGCAAAGCGCGCAATGGGTAGCGCATCGCACCATTGGTAATGAAGTTAAGTACCTCATCTTCGCCTAGCTCATCTGGTGTTTCATCGAACAGGTTATCAATGCCGGCAGACAGCGCAATGCTGTCTGTCAGCTGATAACCCGCGTTGATGTCAACTAAAACGGCCGACTCAACTACACTGGTTTCCTGCCAGCTGTTGGTTGGCGACAAGAAGTCTGGCAGCACAATGTGTCCGCCAGCAAAGTAGCTGACTTCAGTTTTACCAAAGTAATTAAAGCGCAGCAGGGTATTCCAGTCGTCCTGCTGGTAGTCAAAGGTGAGCGTGGCGCGTTCTCTTGGCTGACCATGAGTAAGGAATGAGCGTCTTTGTGCATCAAGTACAATGTTGTCAGGAATACCCTGAGGCGCGTTAACTTTATCAATCTCGGTCTTATTTTTATTCGCTGCAAAGGTGATGTCCAACTCACCAGCTGCCAGAGCCAGTGAATAGGAGGCGATTAAATCAAACCCTTGGGTTGTCGAGTCAAGCGAGTTAGAGAAAAAGTTACCTTGCACGGCACCAGAGGCTGTTAATGCGGCGTTGGCAGCCGGGAAAGCATCCAGCTCATCGCTGTTTACGCCTATAAAGCTGCCGAGGTTGATGCGGTCGTAAATCTTGATCTGATAGAAGTCCAAAGTGACAGACAAATCATTGCTGACATCCCAGGCCAGACCTAAGTTATAATTATCCGAGGATTCCAGTTGCAGGCCATCTACGCCAAGCGCGGCGGGGAACGGTGAGCCAGCGGTTGCTGTATAAGAGGTAGCCAGTGTGCCGTCTCCACCTAGCGAAGTGGTAAAGGCAGTATAACCCGACTGTTGTAGCGACGGAGCTCTGAAGCCCGTTGAGGCTGCGGCGCGTAGTGCCAGATCTTCTGTCAGTTCATAACGGGTTGCCAGTTTCCAGATGGTGTCATCATTTGAATCAGACACGTCTTCATAGCGCAGCGCTGCGCTTATCAGCCAGTCTTCATTGAGCAGGGTTTCTGCTTCTATGTAAATGGCATGGCTGGAGCGTTCGGCTTTATTGGCTGCATCCGGCCTGAGCCCCTGATAAGCCTGAAAACCACAGTCGGCGAAAATTTCAGCATCAAGGATAGACGGGAAAGAGCGGTCAGAATTTGATATGCCACAAGCATAAGAGGCTACCTCACCGGGGACTATCTCATAATTTTCCTTGCGGTATTCGGCACCTACAGACAGGTAAACCGGCTCGCCACCGTCTATGTCAATAATGCCGCTGATATCCAGGTTCGTGGTCCACTGGTCGAATCTGAAACCGCCCGAATAGCCGCCTCTGGGACCGGCATTACTGGCAATGTCTTGTGCAGATGCATTAGGGTTGTTAGCCAGGTATTCTGCTGCATAAGATGCATTGATGGTATTGGATGACGAATAGTCGTATTGGTTTTCGCCGTATACACTGGATACATCGAATGCCCAGTCTGGGTTGATATCGCCTTTCAGACCAATTGCGAAGGACAGATCTTCAGCTTCATTATCGATCCGCGGTAAGAAACCATCCGGATAAACTTGGGGGACGTTGCGTTCTGCACGATTAAAATCGCGGTAAAAGCCGTTACCTAAAGCAGTCCGGTTTGAGAAGCCGGCAAATGAGTATAATTCTTTATCACCCACAGGCAGCGCTGCGTTGTAGAACACTGAGATAAACTCACTGTCAGAATTGCCCTGCTTCCAGCGTACATCATCGGATAAAGTGCCGGGGGCGGTGGTTGAGGAGCCACCTGTATCACGCTCGGCCCGGTTGGTACCATCGGCATCGCGATATTCTAAGGAGACATTGATAAAGCCGCCCTGGCTGCCCAAATCAAACCCTCGGTTCAGGCCCAGAGAATAGGTATCCCCATCGCCTTCGCCAGTCGAGCCAGCCTGTACAAAACCTGTCGTGACACCGGTGCTGTCGTTCAAAGAAAGGTTGATAACACCCGCTATGGCATCAGAGCCATAACGCGCCGCGGCGCCGTCTCTGAGTATCTCGACATTTTTCAGCGCCATCATAGGAATGGAGTTCATGTCTGTGCCGGCGGCACCGGCTCCAACTGTTCCAGATAATCCAAAGATGGCCTGAGTATGGCGGCGTTTACCATTGACCAGAACCAGAGTTTGATCTGGCTGAAGGCCACGCAATGTTGCCGGGCGGAACAAGTCAGAGCCATCCGAAACTTGAGTTCGGCTAAAGTTAAATGAGGGTGCTATGGATTGCAGACTCTGACCTAATTCAGTAAAGCCGCCTTTGTTTAGTTGATCGGTATCCAGTATGTCTATGGGAGAGGTCGACTCGGTGGCCGTCCGGTTGGAGACCTTAGAGCCCAATACTGAGATGGTTTCTATGTTTTGTTCGTCGGCTTGTTCAGCCATCGCGGCGGAGCACGCAAAGAGTGCCAGTGCAACTGGCGAAAGTTTAATAGTCGTTGTCATCACTTCTACTACTCTGTTGATGTTATGTAATTATTCTGTGTTTGTTGAGCAGACGTTGACATAAATCAAATTTGAGTGCAATCGGATTGGACTAAAGTAGAAGATGAATTTTATTCATTTCAATGAAGCAACTCCTGTTGAGTGGCTAAGAAGACTAGCCACTTGAGTGAGAAAATTACATGCGTATCTATGGCCCACACTGACTTAACCAGGGCGATTCAAGGCAGGTTTGACGTAGTGTTTGCGCATCGCTGAGTGCTACCTGGGCGGCTTCAAATTGGGCTTCCAGTGCGGGTTTTTCGGCCTCACTGGCCACCGCTAAGAACGCTTTGGTGCGCTCCAAATGTCTGACTGCTTCACCATATTGATGCTCAGCCCACCGCCAGGTAGTTTCATACAGGGTATTACTCATCACAGATGCCCAGTCAGCGGCACCATAATGGCCTGAATCCTGGAAGCTTTTTACCACAAAGCTGCGAGGCACTTTGTCTAAGCCGGCCAAATCCAACATGAGTCCATTGGGGTCGAAACTATATGCCACGAGTTTTTCCAAAGTTTGCAGGCAGGGTGTAATGTTACCCCCACGGCAATAGGTCGGTTGCTCGCTGAGTTGCTGCTGCAGCTTAGCTGGTAATGGCCCATTTGAGTTCACATCGACACTGAATACCGCATTTTCGGCATACTTTTCGATTTCTTTGACCTTGGTGATGGTCTTTTTGAAAAACAGCAAACGTATCTTAATTTTAATGACAAAGCGTTTATAATCTTCTTCGGTCCTAAAGTGTAGCCGCGTGTTGACGAACAGGTCGCGGCCATAGTTGACCTGATAGACAAAGTGGCTACCGCAGTTTTTGAGGTCCACGCCGGTTTTTACCTGACGATCCTCTAAGGTGCTATAGCCTTCATCAAATTTGAGATGAAGCTGCGATGTAAGTGTGCGTTGATCGGTGGCATTACGATGTGTCATTGAGGTTGACACGCTACCGGCAATAATGAACAGATTAACACCACCATGTACCTCGCCGAATGTACGGCGTTTGATCAAGGTCTCGTCAACGCGTTGGAAATAATCCAGACTGCCACTGAGTTCATTATGCAGCACAGGCGTGCCTTGTAAGCAAGTATCACTCAGCTGATGCATGTTTGGGTCAAAAGCCCGGCCAAGGTCATTAGCACCGACTTTTTCACTGTAGTAGACCTGGCTATGTGCTGCGAATGTGCACCCCAGAGCCAGTAAAGGTAAAAACTTTTTCATATCCGCTCCCTGAAAAGAAATCGCAATGTGCTCAAGCACATTGCGATTAATTATGGCAGGTTATTGCGCAAACGCCGTACCGTAAGTGGTCAGAGCGCCTTCACACAAACGCCAGTTCAGGATCCCGCGAGCCGGGGCTGTGACGTCGATGAAAGTCGGAGCCCAGCGCATGTTTCTGAAACGTGCACTTTGCTCTTCAGTGACGATGCCGGCGCGCACGGCCTCTTGTCTTGCCAACTCACATTGCTTCCAATCTTGCTGATCGTTGCTTGGCAATTGCAAGTCAGTCACATTGTAGGTGGCCGGGCAGTTTTTACCGCGTTGCACACAGGCGCTCTTCATTTCCTGCACCTTGTTTTCACATGCGTAACCAA
This sequence comes from Pseudoalteromonas sp. AWH4_217, assembly GCF_056161105.1. Lineage (NCBI taxonomy): Bacteria > Pseudomonadati > Pseudomonadota > Gammaproteobacteria > Alteromonadales > Pseudoalteromonadaceae > Pseudoalteromonas > Pseudoalteromonas sp. AWH4_217. The sequence continues at coordinate 15,346 of NZ_JBSWYM010000006.1, forward strand.
ATGGGTTGTCGCGGCAAAACTGTGCGGCATTGAAAAAGAACCAGGCATTGTCATAAGCCAGATCTTTGATCTGCTCCACAGCCAGGCGTTGTGACGCGGGTAAGTAGGCATAGTAGCTATTGAGTAGCTTATCTGCACGCTGCTCGTCCAAAATAGCTTGCTTGAAATCATCCTCAAGCTCACTGATCAGCCATTTGGTTGCATTTCTGACTATCTGATACTCAGGCACTAACGCGCGTAACGCCAGTGAAGAGTTCTCGTAACGCGTGGTGTAGTAGCGCACCACATTGTAATCACTCAATGAATTGAGCTGCGAGTTGAAACCAGACTTGGCATACTTCACGGCTTCATAGAACATATCAAAACATGGCTCTGGATTGTCCAGTGAACAGGTGATGATGTTGTTTGGTATGATGGTTAGCAGCTGCTTTGGGTCGCCCCCTTGCTGGATGGCACGTACCGTGATCTTCACAGAAGATTTGGTTTCATCCTTGAGGTATCTAAGTTGACCTCCTACGTTGAATACACCACCATATAAGTCAACATCCAGATAACCGCCAATGTCTGATTTGTCTTGGTTGCTACCGTATTCGATCTTAAGGTTTACCAGTACGTTTGCACCATATTCAATGCCGGTTACAAACTCATCGCCAACCAGCGTTTGCAGCTTGGTCTGATGGTTGTTGGCAACATCACTGCCTACTTGAGACAGGGTATAGCCCTGGTTTTGGTCTTTAGGTAAGAACAGACGCTTTTTTGGCGTACTTGAGGCGCTAAAGGTGTAGGAGCTTGAGTAAGTGCTGGAAGCCATTTCTTTGGCCAAAGACGCACCCGCAGAGACGCGAACAACCGGGAAGTTAACGTCGACATCCACACTACCGTTTAAGGTATTAAGCATGTCATCATAGCTCATATCAATGCCGGTTTTAAACTTAAGCTCGGTGTTACCAAAGGTTTCATCAATCACACCTGCTACAGGCTGTACATTAAGAAAGCGTTTCTTTTGGCTGTCATACGCTGTACCCATGGCAACATGATCGTTGATCAGGCCCGAGATCACAGAGCCAGACAAGTTGGCGCTTGAAATGTTCGCCTCTTTTTCTTGTGCAGCAAGGCTTTGTCCTGCTATTGCCAGTGCAAAAACAGATAAATAAATAGGTTTCATATCATCTTTCCTTAACGAACCGTTACAAGGTAGTCTTCGACTTCACCATATTGAATACGGGAGCACGCGTTGTCTGAGCCACCACCCGCATCGGTTGCAATGCGCATCAATGTGGTGCCCTCGGGCACATCCGCCGGAATGTCCATGGTAAATCTGAACACCCCATCTGATGCAGATTTGTAGACCATTTCACTGTTGTCCAGCTGACCATTGTGATCCCAGTCAACCCAGACTCGTGCAACCACATATGAAGGAAAATCAGGTTCCAGATTGCCCGGTGTGATAGATACCTTGACGCTTCGGTTTGCGGGCAGCGTCACCACTTTTCCAGACACCATAGTGTGTGCTTTGGTGCCAGATTGATGTTCGAAGTCCTCAATAGTTACTTTGGAAATCCATTCCCACTCGTTATCAAAACTGGCATTGTCACAGTAGTTATGTGACAGCACAGTGGTTTTTAAAGCCACAGGTTGATACTCTGGCGGCATAAGCGTACATGCCTGACTATCACTGGTGCCAGCAACCCAGTTATAAGGATTGCTGAAATCTTCATTTGCAAAGGTCACATACTGGGCTTTGCCCGCGGCGATTTTATCTGCCGACAGCCATAGCTCTTTAAGCTGGCGTAATTTCTCTTCTTTGCTGACAATGTCACGGGTATCGAACATCTGTTCCCATAGTTCAACGAGTAAACCGTCGTAGCATTTTTGCATCCAGGCGAATCTGCCCTGAGCCTCTGTAACTGTTAGCATGTCACCAAGCTCGCTGTAACGGGCTTCCTGTAGTTGAGCATCGCTGAGATCCTGCGCCTGCGCTGTGGCACCCAGCAGGGGTAAAGCCAGAGCGGCAGACACAATCGATGTGCTTATAGAAAACTTTTTCATAATGGTATCCTTACTTTAATACGTCGCTGATAGCGCTGTAGTCGCGATAGTAAGCTAAGTTACCTGACTCATAGTCGAGGCAGTAATTGCCTTCAGGGTTACGTTCACAATAGTCGACCATATCTGCGAACAAGTTAGCATTGGCGCGACTGGATGTTTCGATTTCCTGCAGTTGATTCAGCTGCTCGGCGTTGAATTGCGCGGCATAGTAGCGCTGTAAATTCTTCGCTCTGCGGTAAGTCAGTCGTTCTTCAATCCAGCGAGAAGTCAGTTCTTTAATAACGAGCTTTGTCAGGTAGTTGACTGGGGTATAGCCTGCGTCTGGGATTAACTGTTGCAAGCCTGCGCCAGAGTCCAGGTATTGTGTGACATAGCTATCAGTAATGTTGTAATCATCCAGTGAATTAAACTGGTTGATGTAATCTGATTTCAAGTAGTTCACGGCGGCTTCGAACAGGTTGAAGCAAGGCTCCGGGTTCAGCAGCGTACAACGCATAATGCCATTTGGAATGATGTTCAACAGCCGGTTTGGATCGCCACCGCTCTGATAGCCACTGATGGAAATCTTAACGGACTGCCTTTTTTCCTCGTCAATTTTTTGGAGCTGGCCATCAACCTTAACCTTACCTATCCAGTCGACACTGAGGTAGCCGCCTATCTGTCGTTTGTCTTCCTCATTGCGATAATCAATCTTCATATTGATCACGACGTTGGAGCCATAGGCAAAGCCCTGTACAAAGCCATCACCGAGGTTTGCTGCCTTGTTACCCGGATAAGCTTGCGCCAGCTCAATTGCCGCTTGCGTTGGTTGATATCCTTGGTCTGAACTTGGCATTAAGATACGAGACTTAGGTTTGACCGACGAATACACGGTATAGGTACCTGTGTAACGGTCGGCACTGATATCTTTTGCATAGTTTGCGCCCGCATCAACGCGCACAGCCGGGAACTTGAAGCCAGCATCGACCTTTCCATCGATGAGTTTGAGCGCCTGTTCATATCTCAGATCAACGCCAACGCGAAAGTCGATGCTGGTATTGCCCAAGTGCTCAACGGCCATGCCCTGCACTGACTGAATGCCCAGTAAGACATCGCCTTTACTTTGATGCGCTGTACCGAGTGGCACTAAATCGATGCTTTTTGCCTCTGCTGAGAGGGGGGCTATTTCGCTGAGTTTCTCTGGTATTTTGGTTGCCTGCGCGAGGGCCTGGGATGTCGTTAGTGCCAGCGCAAGGCAAATGAATTGATTTTTATTCATTGTGTTCACTCCGTGAAGAGGCCCCTTAAGAGGCCTCACTGGTTTATTTCCTGATTACTGGATGCTGTTTAGGTAATCTTTGTGCCAAGCTTCAGGAATTCGATTTAGAACGTCTTGTGCTGTTTCCACTTCGTCCTCAAATTCATTGTCACTTTGCATTGCCAGATCGCCTACCTGCAGACCATTTGCAAACATTGAGAAAGTTTCACCGGTAATGTGCTTTGGATCATCCGAGGTGCGGGCCAGTTTGAGGTTGTAAACATTGTCCTCATATTTCACTTGTTCGATCTTAGTGACCAGCTCCAGGCCATTGGTGGTGTGAATACGGTCACCTTGTTGAACCTTGTTGGCCCAAGCTGAGACACCAGATTGAGTGACCACAGGGTGCGATTCAGTAAGTAACAGCTCTTTGCCTGAATCTGTGGTGATCTTGATCATAGGTAGAGCTTCAACACCGATTGATACGTCTTTGATTTCAAGTGGCATGTGTGAGTTTGGAGCAAACTGACTGGCGCCAAGTACCAGGTCGCCAACCTGCAATTGCTCGATTGGTAGTTGCTTACCATTTGCCAACATGATCATTGAGCCTTTCGCGAGACAGCTATACACCATTTGCATCGGTGGATGCTCAATGTCTGTCCAGGTTTGCTCTTCAGGCATGTCTGTGCTGCCCACAACGTAGGTGAAATTACGCAGGCGTTTTCTGCCACGCATTTCTTGTTCAACTTCAACCGATAAGTTCATGATCCAGTGTGCATCGGCATAACGTCCATAAAGCGTTGCATCACCAAACACCCCTTTTGAGCGCGGGATGTTCCATGAGATGCGAGTGTAATCGTAGACGTTGTCACCGACTTGCTTTTGCAAATATTTCAATGAAATATGATCTGAGAAAAGGTGCTCAGAGCCTTGGTAACCCCCTAACTTGGATGCGCCACCACCTTCTTTCGTCTGAATAAAAATTTCGGTGCCATGGTACAATCCCATCGGTTGGGTGCCCGCAGGTTTGATGGTATAGCTCGGGTTACCATTGGCGTCATAGGTGACGTCTTTGGTGCTCCAGTCAGGGCGATAGATTTTGGTCACTTTACCCATGACATCACGATAACCAGAAAAAGGTACAAGCACCTTTAATTGATCATTAGGCGTGCCGTGAGGGTAGACAGCGTCGTAATCACAGTCATTGTACATACGGTTCAGACAGATTTTGATTCGGTCCAGTGTTGGGTCGGCATTGATCTCTTTTAGATCAACCGGGTTGGTAACGGCACTTTCCAGAATCGCACCTTGCTGTATAGTTGGCACAGATGACGAGGGGAGTGCTTCAGTCCATGCCTGAGTTGATGCCGTGGCGTGTTTTAAATTCTGACTGGCTGAAAGCGCATTCTCATAGCCTAACTCGGCCAACAGAGTTTCTTTAGAATATTCAACGATGGTGTTTTTGTCTTCGGCAACTTCATTGCCATTTTCATCGATGTATACCACAGTCACCCAGGCATCAGCGAAAATTTGTTCTGCAGCAAGTAGTCTTGGCATGATATCGCTGAGCTTACCAAGCGAAGCTATGTCCATACGCTTTTTGGAAATCCCTTCGCCATAATACTCTGCAAAACGCGGGATAGTGATGTCCTGGCCATTTTCGTCTATCAGCGCAATATCGATAAAGGTATAGGTCGTCGACGCAACTTCACTGTTGATGGCTGAAATCATCACATACTCTGTACCTGTGGCGTCTTTAACAGCTCTCAAACCCATGTGTTTGAAAAATGAGCACACTTTATCCGCGTTACAATTTGAGCTAATGCTATTGTTCAGACTGCTAAGTTGCTCTGTCTGAGCAGCTTTTAGCCCATATTTTTTCGCCTGTTCGCGTTTGTCCAGCAGGTTGAATAAATGCGGACGGTTACTCTTATTTAGGCCATGCTTACTCAGTCGTTGTTGTACTTTTTCTGCACTGCTTAATGCCTGAAATTTTAAAGCAGACTTAGGTAAAGCGGTGCTATTTTCGGACAAAGGACTCGCGACAGTAGCAAGAGAAGCCCCTCCCAAAGCAGCGATAACTGCTAGGCTAACAAGTTTCATAAAGTTTCCTTTTTGAGTGGTTTTATGAGGTAGCTCGTAGGCAAAGTTACCTTTGCCTACATTACTGCGAGCGGTTTTAGTTAATATCGGGTGACTTTGATTTTGAGGTCTTCAATTTCACCGTAATTAAATCTGTTACAAGCATCTGACTTATAGTCATTGGTGGGACGCTCTTCTAATTTAGAGCGCAATACAAACCATTTTGACCAATCCCAGGTGCTGACATTGGGCAGTGTCAGTGATTTTGTGGCGCTGATCCGACAATATTCAGAACCGGAAATTGTGGTGCACTGGCTATTGTCTATCCAGTAGTTGTAGTTTGGATCGTTGTCTAACCCGGATTCAGAAGGTGCGAACTCCTCGTTGCCGTCTGCATCCAGCCAAATGGTGAAGCGCACATCACGGTTACCGTTTTGCAGTAAGTTTTCGGCAGTAGAACGAGGCATGAGATTAGTCATGATTTCGACGCTGATATAGGTTCTTCTCTTAATGTCGGTGCCGTTTAAAGTGTTCAGACTGTACCCGTCACGGTTGAACCCTGCTGCGGATGGGACATTGGCAAGCTGCGTTGAGTAATTAAATAACTTCATGTCGTCGATATAGATAACATCTGCATTGGCGCCGTCACTGATTTTGGCTGGACAAGCGTTTACGGGATCCAGTGAGATACGGGTTTGCTTGGTATCTGTCTCACTTTGATCGGCGTACTGTATTTGTAGCGATACATCAAATTGACCACCGTTTGCTGGATAGTCAATTATCCCGGGATCTCGAGCGGTACTGGTACGATTATCAAAACCAAATTGCCAAAAGAATTGTGGGCTTTTTGCGTCATTGACCTGAGAGGTGTTAGTGAATTTGACCCGATTGCCATCTAGATACTGCACCTCAAAATCAGAGATCAGCGGCAGGTTATCAGAGTCGACATCCATCATCACGTCCACAACCTGAGCGTTGTCTGCAACACCACAGGCATCCAACAAGGAATAGTCAAACTCATTGTTAGTAATAGCGACACGCAGCAGGCCAAGACCACGATTAGTCTGCTGATCAAGCGTGAACTTGACGTTATTCCCTGCGATGGTTTGATTTGACAGTATTGCTTCATTCGATTCCATCAGCCCGTTTTTGTTGCCATCAAAGTACACGGAAACACGTTTGCCGCTCAGGTCCTGTGCAAAGCTCAGAGTGTGCTCTCTCGGTTTTGCGACGGGCCATGGTGTGTCTAGTTTCGCTCTGTATCCGGCGTTGAGCCCCGACAAAGTAAAGTTATTGATAGACAGAGTGTTGGTGTGCAATACAGCGTTGTTCATAAATGGCTCACAGCGCAATGCTGCAGGGCGGCTATAAAAGTGGTTGTACGCCGACTGGGTTGCCTGGTTACCATTGTGATCTTCGGTAGTTACATTGACAGAGAATCGGATCAGGGTGTCTTCAACAACCTGTTTACTACGTTGTAAAAAGGGATAGATAGGCGTGCCACTATCGCGCTGCCAGCTCTCGCTTTGGCCGTCTCCCCAGTTCACGTCAATGCTGCGGATAGTATCTTGATTGATACGACTTAAATCATAGCTGGCCTGGTTGTAGTTAAGCCATGCATCGGCATCCAATGTCGACAGGCCAATACCTGTAGAAATACCGACTCCAGCAAGGCTGAGAGATACGTCTGATTTTATCTGGTTCAAAGATTTATTGCCGACTTGAATGTGGGCGGTTTGATCAATCAGGCAGAAGCCAAACTCATTTAAAGACATGCCTGAGAATACACAGCCAGACGTGTTGGCGCGCAAAAATAAACGATAGGCTTGCTGGATGGTCCAGCCTTGGGTTTTGACAAGCTCGTAAAACGCTTTTCTCAATACACCGCCATTGTCATGGCCTGTTTTAGCTGTGGTAAAATCCTTGACGTGATCTATGCTTCGGCCATCCCAGGAAGGTAACTCAAAGAAACGTGCAGCTTTATCCTGTGGGAACACATCCCAGCCATACCACCACTTACGGTTCTTAGTGTACAACCCTGTTTGGTCAGTAAATTGATCAGCAAATGCCTGAGATTGTGTGTAAGCGCCTGATGCGGTATGTTGATAATAGTCGAGTATTGCAATCGCAGAGATATCGGATAGTCCTTCGTTAATTGCATTGTCGACACCTTCTCTGCTCAGCCCTGAATTCCACTCGGTAATGGCATGGGTAATTTCATGTGCCGCTATACTCATACCTGTCAGAGCAAAATACTCATATCCACCGTTGCCTGAGCCATAGTTAACAAACTCACCATCCCAGGAAGCGGAGTTAGTGCCAAAAATGGTGTTTCTGTTTACTTTCTGGGAAAGTGGTTTAATACAGTAGCCACTGCTGTCACAGTCAATGCTTTGCTGTGGGTACAAAGTCTTGAGTTGTGTGTGGAAATACTGCATAACCAGGCCAGCGTTAAAATGTGCTTCGTTTGCCGGGCTGTAGCTGTAGTAGGCGTCAAATGTTTGGTCAATTTCGCGTTTTACAAAGTTTTCGTTATTTGTCTGACAGACATAAGAAACCGGAGTCGTTTCGGAGACAGTTGCATCGTAAGTCACCACATAAGGGTTATCTAAAATACAGTTGTTATTTTCTTTTTTGACGATGAATGGGTAGCCATTAAACTCAGAAAAAATAGCGTTCTGGCTCAGGTCTTCAAATCTGAGCTCAGCACCTTGAGGGGCAATTTCATCAAACTGATAGCTGGTACAGTTTTGCATACTGTCGGGGCTGGGGGAGTAACAGATTGCGCCTAGCTTATCGTTACCACCGATGCCACCACCGGCAACATACCCTGCGTCTTTCAGTGAGTTTGGAGAAAACGCAAACGACATATTATAAGACTTAGAAACGACAGTGAGATCGTCGCCATTGAGCAGTATCTTTTCTTTTCTATCCTTAAATGTCGCCAAGATTTCTATGACAGGGACCAATACATCGCTTTTGATAAAAAAGGCCTTTTCGTAACTATACTTGGTAACATCACTTAGTTCAGGCAGTGCTTCAATGTGTTGGCTGAGCTGAGTATGTGCCATGTCGTGAAACTGAGCTCGACCCTGAGGTACAACTCCTGAGATTAAACTGCCCATCGCCTGGCGGATCTCACCATGGTTATTGCGTGCTATCACCAGGTTACTTGATAACACCGGATAATTTCCGACATAAGCACGATAGTGTTCATAGACAGTAGGAGCCTCGGTTCTTTTTGTTAATTTATAGTGAACTTTATGTCCTGTTTCTTCCGCGGTTAGTCTGCTGGCCTCAAGTGTTGACGCTGAAAATGAGTGAGGATGACCTTGTGAAATAACCTGTTTCAGGTCGTCCCACAGAAATTGTTTGTTATGCAGTGACTGAGATTTGATGTCAGCGAGTGCACTGGAAATGGGCAGCGCAGCAACACCTAAACCAAATAAGTACCCCAAATGTTTCATGCAGTTTGTCCTTAATGAGTGTCAATATATGGCCTTATATGACCTTGATTAGGTGAAAAACTCTAATGTCAGTGCTGGATAGTATATTAATTAAATAAATTGTTGCAAATGTTTATTTTATGTTCAGTTTGTGTTTCTTTTGGGTTTATTTTTAAGTCTGCAATAATTTGGTGGAAAGTGTCTTCCCATGTCATTGTTTTTGTTTCTACAGCTTAAGGAATAGCTAATTGTGGATTGCGACCATTGGAATAAAAATTTCTTATTTTTGTAATCTTTTTGATGTGATAATTCTGTTAAAGACAGTGGCGGAGGGGCAGCTTGATCTACTTTTGCAGCGATGCGTAGATCAAGTAATCATTTTTGCGGGTTTATTGGATGGTTATTTTGCAGCGGTTGCGAGCCATTGTGCGATGCGCTCATACATGAAATCCCGAATGAGAGGCTGAGCTTTTTCATTGGGGTGCAGATTATCGTTTTGCATCAAGCTGCGATCTGCTGCAATGGGCAGCATAAAGTAATCCATTAGATAGGCCCCGGTTTGTTTTGCTACCAGTGGGTAGCTATCGGCAAACAGGGTGCTGTAGCGCTGACCATAGTTTGGTGGGATCTGGATCTGCATTAACGCCACCTTGGCCCCACCTGCCAGGCTTTTGTCAACCAGCTCGCGTAGGTGTTTGCGGATCAGTTTAGGCGGAAACCCTCGCAGGCCGTCATTGGCACCCAGCTCTATCAGTACGTGGCTGGGCTGGTGGCTTTCAAGTTGTTTGTCTATCGTGAGCAGTGCATTGTCTGTAGTTTGTCCCGAGACACTGGTATTGACCAGAGTGATCGCTTTTTGCTCTGCCTCGTATTTATTTTGTAACAAATTAACCCAGGACGGTGCTTGTTTGAGACCATAACCGGCGCTTAAGCTATCACCAATGATCATAATTTTGGTATCGTTGGCGTTCGCTTTTAATACTAAAAGTGTGCCGAAGATCAATACCACCAGTTGTAGGAAAAATCGCATCATGTCAGTGCTTTCTCAGTTAAATATTATTCAGGTTAAGGAGTTGGGTAAAACCGTCAGTACCTTTGAGGGTGACCTCACTATCCTTAGCGATATCAATTTTTCTGTCAAGTCAGGGGAGTCAGTGGCAGTGGTGGGCACATCTGGCTCGGGCAAATCAACATTGCTTAGTTTGCTTGCTGGCTTGGACATTGCCAGCAAAGGGGAAGTCTATCTCGATGGTGAAGCTCTTCACCAACTCAATGAAGAGCAGCGCGCACGCCTCAGAGCCGAGAAAGTCGGCTTTGTATTTCAGTCGTTTATGCTGGTGCAAAGCCTCACAGCATTGGAAAATGTGATGCTGCCTGCGGAACTGGCCGGAGAAAAAAATGCCCGTGAACAAGCTCAGGCGCTGTTGGAAAAAGTGGGCCTGGCACATCGGGTTGGCCACTATCCTTCTCAGTTGTCGGGGGGAGAGCAACAACGTGTTGCCATCGCGCGTGCATTCATCGGAACACCAAAAATCCTGTTTGCCGATGAACCCTCCGCGAATTTGGACTCAAAAAATGGCCACCTAATTGAAAGCCTGTTGTTTGATTTAAACAAGCAGCATGGCACAACTTTAATCTTAGTGACACACGACGAAGATCTGGCAAAACAGTGTGACCGCATCATTCATATCGAAGGCGGTCAGCTGGCAAAGATCCGTGACGGAGAAGGAGTAGCTGCACATGTGGGCTAAACTGGCGCTGAGATTGTTTTTTCGCGAGCTGCGCCGTGGTGAGCTGACCATCATTTTTGCCGCTATTGCCTTGGCGGTACTGACGGTCTTCAGTCTGAGCTCAGTCACAGAACGGATCCGGCTCAACATTGAACAGAAATCTGCCGACTTCATTGCTGCGGACCGTCGCCTATCGAGTAACCATGAGTTAGATGCGCGCTACCTCAAGGTCGCACAAGACTTTGGGCTCGAAACGGCACAAAATATTTTCTTCGACTCCATGCTATTCGTAAATGATGAATTGGTGCTAGGGTCGATCAAAGCGGTGAGTAATCGCCATCCGTTGCGCGGTAAGATCACACTCAGAGATACGTTGCAAGGTGAACAGTATGACATTGCTGCGGCGCCCGCTAAAGGAGAAGCCTGGCTTAGTGAAGGCCTGTTTTACACGCTTGGCCTTAAGGTGGGTGATCAGGTAGAAATTGGTGCGGGTATGTTTACCGTCACAAAAGTGCTGGTACAGGAACCTGATTCTGCCTTTTTCTCGTTAGCTGGCAATAAACGTGTGCTACTGAATATTGCCGACATACCAACCACGCAAGCTGTACAGCCCGGCAGTGATGTTTTTTATCGCTTACTATTCGCAGGCGATGAGCAGCTCCTGAAAGAATATTATAACTGGCTTAAACCTCAACTGAGAGAAAACCAAAACTGGCAGGGTGTTAAAGACCGGCAATCCCCCTTAGGTGAAAATCTGGAACGCTCAGAACGGTTTTTACTGCTGGCGGGTTTATTTGGCATTATGCTGGCTGCGGTGGCAATGGCGGTATCTGCCAAACGCTACTGCGAGCGTCAGTATGATCCGGTTGCTATGATGAAAACCTTAGGAGGCAGCCGCGACACAATCAAACGGATATTTTTGATGCACTTGTCGCTGGTCACTGTGAGTTCTTTACTGATTGGATTGGCAATTGGGTATGGTTTGCAGGAGGTCGCCGTTGACTATCTGACACGCTTTGTCGCTAATGAGCTACCGGCTGCCGGACCTCGCCCGTGGATTTTGTCTATTGCCATCGGGGTGGTGTGCGCGCTGATGTTTTCACTCAAACCGCTATTGGACCTGTTTGACATTCCTCCTTTGCGGGTCCTCAGAAGAAGTCTGGGTGACAAACTGGCTGTAAGCCGCATACATATGGCTGTGTCGGTTGGTACCATATTCATGCTGATGTGGCTATTCAGTGGCGATATCAAAACCACCTTACTGCTGTTTGCCGGCACAGCCACTCTGATGGCCGTGTTGTTTGGTTTGTCTCGATTATTTTTCAGTGCGGGTCGTAAACTTGGCCTGAGCCCGGGGAACAGCTGGTCTCTAGCCATTGCGACCTTGCAAAAGCGGGCAAACGCAAATGCTGTGCAACTGATCAGTTTTGCATTGGCGATTAAGCTTATGTTGTTCCTGTTCGTACTGAAAAACGACATGATTTCTGACTGGCAGATGCAGGTACCTGAGGATGCGCCCAATGCCTTTATGATTAATATTGGTGAGCGCGATGTTGACCAGTTTAAGCAGTTTTTTGCTGAACAGAACATTCACCATGAGGCGTTTTATCCGGTCTTTCGGGGTCGAGTCAATGCTTTAAACGGAGAGGCGTTTGCGCGTCGGGTATCCAAGCAAGAAGGGGAACAGGAACAAGAGGATGCGCGCAGTGGCGTGGGTCGTGAACTCAACCTGACCTGGACGGACACGCTGCCAGATGGTAACGAAATACTGGAAGGTCAGTGGTTTGAGCGAACCGATGAATTGCAGGTGTCAGTATTTGAAGGGACAGCAGAGCGGGTCGGCATTGAGTTAGGAGATACGCTAACTTTCCTAGTGAACACCCAGACATTTGAGGCGAAAGTAACCAGCATTCGCAGTGTTGATTGGGGAACACTCAAGCCAAACTTTGTGATGATCTTTAACTCGGCAATGGCTGAACGACTACCGGTGACTTATTTCACCGCGGCCAAACTGGAAGAAAACCATGTGCGTCCGGTCAGCCGGATGTTATTGCAGTACCCCACCGTGAGCATGATTGACATCAAAAATAACATCGCTCAGGTGCAGTCGATGATAGCTCAGGTGTCGCTGGCAATCGGGTTTGTATTATCTATTGTATTGATCAGCGGTGCGTTGGTCCTTATCTCTCAGGTGCAAGCCAGTCTTGCAGAACGTATGCAGGAGGTGGTTATTCTTCGTACGCTGGGGGCCAGAGGAAGATTGATTAAACTTGCGACGCTCTATGAATTTTTATTACTGGGGGCACTTGCGGGTTTCGTGGCAGCGTTAGTGAGCGATATCACTTTATTGATCATTCAGCAGCAACTGTTTGATGTTGAGGGTCGTCTGCACCCTTACGTTTGGCTTTTAGGGCCGCTGTCCGGCGCATCTTTCGTGGCACTGATAGGGTATTTTATGGTGGCACATACGATGCGGCAAAATACCCAGGGGTTGTTACGTAAAGTGGCCTAGTCGTCTTGTGACGAAATGCCGTGGTGTGTGCAAGTATCACACGCCACGGCGGGCTCACAATATCTTCATCTCGTGCAGCGTCGCTTTAGCAATTTCGACTCGCGTTGCTGCCATTTCTTTAAAAGTCTTAGCATCCATATTGAAAGCAAAGTAATGACGTCCCTGAGTGTTTTCAATCATGCCCACATACCACCCCAGATACTTGCCTTTTGTGACCGGGCCGGTCCCTGTTTTGGCATAAAGTTTTGTGTCTGCGGTTTGCTCTTGTAAGAAAATCTTACTAAACGCCTGGTAGGTAGTGGGCTTTAGTTTGAATGCATGCGACTGCAATCGACGTAAAAACTCGACTTGTTCTACTGCACTGAGTTTTATACTGCTGTTCAGCCAGAACTTATCGTGTGGACCACTGATGTCGCGGTTCCCATAGTTAAAGTCATCCAAATACTGTTGCATCAGGGGTTTGCTAAGCAAGTTTGTCCAGGTCTGATATAGGGGTAATGCAGAGTATTTAAATGCCTCTTCAGGTGTGATCGACTCTTTGCGCCAGGCATCAAACCACCATGATTTGGCTGGATACTTGGCATGATCTATCTGATAGCCTTGCCCGGGCTTGATGGTATCTGTTTCCAACAAGATCAGGGTGTTGGGGATCTTATAGGTTGAAAATGGCGTGTAGGCCTGAGTTGCACGCGCTTTGTTTACAAATTGCCATTGTTGGGTGCGCTCGCTATAAACCGCCATTGTACAGGCTTGCCCATCCTGACAAGCTGGCAGTGTTGCCTCGGTAGTAATGACACTCGCCATTACCAAAGGGGCAAGTGAAAGAGACGAGAGAACTGGCATAGGTATATCCTTAGTTATTTTTATTTGCTCGCGCTCATCATAGAAACACAAACTTACCTTAGCCTGAACCGTTTTTTATATCAGTGCTTTTTGCTGTACTCGTGCACGAAACTGACTGGGTGTGCATTGCTTGATTGCCAGAAAGCGACGGTTAAAATTAGACAAGTTATTAAATCCACACTGATCACTGATTACTGTGATTGGGGCTTTGGTTTTGAGTAGCAGTTTACAGGCTTTGGCAATCCTCAATTGGTTGATGAATTCGGTGACCGTGCACTCGGTGCGCTTTTTAAAGAAACGGTGAAAATGATTAGTACTCATATGGGCTTGTCTGGCCAAAAGCTCGGCACTTAGAGGTTCGGTGTAATTGTCATAGATGTAATTGATCACATGATCAAACTTATCTTTGGCGGGGTCCAGCTGCTTGGCAAAGCTGAATTCCATGGTTGAAAGGGTGTGGTATTGACTGCCCGCCATCAGATTAAGAAGTTGAAAGAGTAAAATATAGCGCTCCAACGGAGTGGCATTTTGCATTTTCCGAAACAGCTTTTCACTTTTTTTAGCTGTGTCTGTGTCAAAACTTAAACCACATTTGGCGTGGTCCAGCAAGGTGTGTAACCCCTGAAGTTCAGGGTTTTGTTGCAGCTGTTGCTGTAACCAGGGAGCCGGAATTTGCGCAACATGCACAATATGTTTACTGCCATCTGCATTGTCACGGGACTGCCAGGTGTGTGGTAGTTCCGGGCCCATTAACACCAGGTCGTGATCTCCATATGATGCGATATGATCGCCAATATGGCACATTCCCTGGCTATTTAAAGTCAGGCAAATTTCATATTCAGGATGATAGTGCCAGTTAAAAGGAATTTCTTCTAGCTGATACAGGCAGTATCGCCATGAACAATTATGAGACGGAATGACTTTTTCACACATTGCTTTCATGGCATTACTCCTTTACATAAATCGACTGATGGCTGTACAGACATATTTTTACGTCATAATTTGCTCTATCCAGTTATATTCACGCCTTGGTCTCTAAATGGTGATGCATTTCACTTATCTTGTAATATTATTCTATGCATTACGCTTAAAAAGGTACAGTTTATTAACAAAGGTTAGAGGAAAGCATGCATAATGCATGTACCTAGTTCGTTACTAAGTACTAGAAACAAAATGACAGCGCTGTTATCTGATAGGTTTGTACCGATATGGGTTTGAAAATGCAAACTTATAAAGTACAAGCCTGTTCAAATAGGGAAAGTGCCTGGTGATTATTTCGTCAGACGTACATCTTAAGAATATAGAATAAGAGGAAAGAGATGAAACATTGTAATGCAGCATTCAGATTGTCTCGTATTTCATTTGCGGTAACCGCCGCAGTGATTTCGAGCACCGCTTTTGTCATGCCAGCTCAGGCTGAGCAAGAGGAGTCTGTTGAAGTCATTGAAGTTCGAGGGATCCGCGCTTCGACAGAAAAAAGCCTGAACACAAAACGCTTTGCCGATGGAGTAGTCGACTCTATCACTGCGGAAGACATTGGTAAGCTTCCCGACGTCACCATTGCTGATTCACTACAACGGGTTCCGGGTATTCAGATCCGTCGTAGCGCTGGTGAAGGCTCGACGATTAACGTCCGGGGTATGCCACAGGTTACAACGCTACTTAATGGCGAGCAGTTTCTAAGTGCAGGCTCACTGACCACAGTACAGCCTGATTTTACGGATATTCCGTCTAGCCTTGTTGGTGCGATGGATGTAATGAAATCGCCTACCGCAGATACGCTCGCAGGGGGGATTTCTGGTACGGTTGATCTTAAGACGCGCAAGCCATTTGATTTGGAGCAAGGGTTTAGCGGTGCGGCATTGATTGAAGCATCACGGGGCTCTTATTCAAAAGAAACGGACCCTAAAGCGATGATTGCAGCGGGCTATAACGCAGATCGTTTTGCGGTGCTGGCAACCCTGACCAGAGACGAAGTGAACCTGGCGAACTACCGTTTTGGTTCGACCAACCACGGCTGGGGTTATGCGCCGCAAGAGGACGGCGGTTGTTGGTATTGTCCTGCAGGTGATATCAATGGTGACGGGGATACCGATGATGCAGAATTCACTTATGTGAGTTACGGGATGGTTAACAGGTTTACTGAGCGTGAGCGTACCGGTGGTAGTTTGAGTTTCCAGGCGCAGCTCAGTAACAACTTTGAACTGAGCGCAGACGTTTTTTATACAAAAATGGATGATGCAGACCGCCAACGTGGCTTGATGGCCGACAATGCCTGGGGTGGTCACTGGGACTGGCAAGAGCAGCATGATGCCATCGACAGGGGTAAAACGGATGGCGGTTACAACCTGTACACGGCTCAGGACATTACCCTGCATGCACCGCGTGTGGTTGCGCATTCGGAAAGTCATACCAATGAGCGTGAGTCTACCAACTACAATTTCGAGCTGACTTACAAAGGCGACGGCAACTTTTCGGGCAAGATGCGTGTTATTACAGCGGATGCAGAGCGCATGCATACTGAAAACGTTGCGCAGGGCTATATGACCAGTGGTCTGGCGCATAATCTGCGTCGTAATGAAGGCAACGGCCCGATTGCCGTAAACCCGGGAGGTTATGGTCCGGGCACTGTGCCGGTCAGGCTGAATTATCAGGGCGATCATCCGGTACTGGTTCCACCCAGTGAGCTGCAAGGCGAAGTGTTTGGTTCTAATATGAATCGCTACTCGGTGGTGTCGACTTACTCCGAAAACAACTTCAATGAAGATGCCAGCCTGGATATCATCCGTTTGGATGGTGAGTACTTGTTCGATGATCTGGGCTCACTGACCAAGATGAGTTTTGGTGCTCGCTTGGGTAACCGTGATGTTTCACGTGAGCAGTATGTGCTGCTGGCTCCATTTAGCAATCCAGTTGGTGAAGGCAGTGTCGATGTTATGTGGAAAGACCAGGGCCTGGCGGCATTTGATACTGACGGTAGCGGCGGTGTGCCAAGTGCATCTGATGGTGACCTGACCATGGGTTATGACACTCCGTATACGTTCGATAAACTGCCTGAAGGCTGGATCCAGCAAGTCTCTGACTTTGGTCCGGTGAATGGTGGCAGCTATTTCTTCATTGATCCCCGTCAGCTGGATGATCCGTTTGCGTTCCAGAATCAGCTTTATCCGGGCAACAAGAAAGGCGGCGTACCAGGCAGCACCTATGAAGTTGAAGAAGAGACACAAACGCTCTACTGGCGCGCAGATTTCTCCACTGACCTCTACACCGCAAACGTGGGTTTCCAGTACATTAAAACGGATCTGGATATACTACAAAACGTGATTGGTGATTCTATCTGTGTTAACTGTCCGGGCTCTGTGGCTGCAGATGCCGGTGATATTAATACCAGCAAGTCATTCAGTGACTTCCTGCCGTCATTAAACCTGGCGGTTAATCTGAGTGATGACGTCATCTTCCGCTCTGCCTGGGGCAAAACCATGACACGCCTTGACCTGAGCGCGATTGCAGGTGGATTGCAGGTCAGTCGCTCACGTGCTGGCGACGATCTGGCTGCACGTGAAGGTATTTCGCCAGACTTGTTGATTGCAACGAACGCGACCATGCAGGGTAACCCCGAGCTTGAACCCTGGCGAGCAACAAATACCGATGTGGCATTAGAGTGGTACTTCTCTCCAAGTGCATTGGTGAGCATTGGTGTGTTCAACATTCAGCTGAAATCCTTCATTGAAACCAGCACCTGGACAATGCCATTGGCCGATGCGGATGGAGTTGTACGTCGTGAAGTGAGTGTCACCGGTCAGGTAAATGGCCAGGGTGGTACGATGAATGGTGCTGAATTCACTTACCAACAGGCATTTGACTTCCTGCCAGGGTTCTGGAGCGGGTTCGGCGCGGCATTCAACTATACCTATTCAGACAGTGAAAGTGGCAGGGTGGATTTCTATGGTGAAGCGTTACCATTACAAGATAACTCTAAAGAGTCTTCTAATGCTGTACTTTGGTATGAAAAAGATGGCTTCCAGTTCCGTTTAGCTGCAAACCATCGCTCTAAGCGCCTGGCTCAGGTTACCACCACTGGTGGTATGGGCGATACCGCCATCTGGACTGAACCAACCACCTACATTGATGTTTCAGCCAGCTATGATGTGACTGATTATCTGACTGTTTACATGTCGGGCAGTAACCTGACAGAGGAATACGAATCCAACTACGCACAATGGAAAGACAACCGTATTTCACAAAATGTCTACGAGCGTCGTCTGACACTGGGTGTACGCGGTCGCTGGTAATTCTCCCTCGGGCCTGAGTAGGTAGTTCAGGCCTTTTCTTTCCGGCTGTATCAATTAAATGCACTGTGAACATGCTTCTACGACAATGTCTTGATGATTTTTTCTCACTCAATATATTTTTAAAACTCAGAAACTTACCAACCCCCATCGTTGTCGAATGAAAAAATGGCAACACCTGAACTATATGAGTCGCGGATTGACGTCGATAATGCGCTTCACTCATATTAAAGAACCTAAAGAGTATAATTTATTAACTTTTTCATATGGCAAGTTGAATAATAGTTTAGTCTTGCTTTTCATTCTGATGGGTCAATATGGTTCGTCTGATAAGAAGGCTAAGCTTACTGATGGTTACCCCGTTTTTAGCGTCATTGAATGTCATCAACCGCACTAGAAAAGTATTAGCAATTGTTTGAATTGTGCCGCTACAGTGCTGGCAATGGCGGCACACTAGTCTTACCAACGAGTTAAGGCGGTGGCTATCCTTAGCAGGATCCCCTTGGATCATTGAGTTTGTCTGCCCACAAACTGATTCCAAACTAGTCACCGCCTTTTTATCTCTCAGTTCATAACAAGGTAAGACACATGAAACCCAATTACGTCGTGGTTGCCCTGGTACTGGTGACCTTCTTTATGGTGTCCTTTTTCACCAATATTCTCGGTCCTATATTTCCGCAGCTGATAAGCAGCTTTAACATAGGTTTGACTCTGGCCGGTTTATTTCCTTTTGCATTTTTCATCGCCTATGGGGTGATGTCCATTCCTGCTGGATTGCTGGTTCAGCGCTTTGGAGAGAAGCGCGTTATGCTTGGAGCATTTGTGCTGGCCGGTTCCGGTGCGCTGTTATTTGCAGTAGCACCCGTGTTTTTAGTCGCTATGCTGGCGCTATTTTTGATTGGCACCGCGATGGCAATGTTGCAGGTTGCTATTAACCCCTTGCTTAGGCGCAGCGGCGGCAGCGCGCACTTTGCTGTGTTCTCTGTACTGGCTCAGCTACTGTTTGGTGCAGCTGCGAGTCTGTCGCCTTGGGTGTACGTCACGCTCGCCACTCAAATACAGGCGTCTCCTGCTGATTTCAGCTGGATCCCTTCATCCATGCCTTGGCTCAGCATGTACTGGTTGTTTGCACTGTTAAGTGTGGTGATGCTGATCTGGATTAGTCTGGTCAGGTTGCAGGCAGTTGAACGCAGTGATGAGGAAAAGCTGAGTGTAAAGGCTTGTATGGTGTATTTTCGTGACCCTGTTGTAGTACGGTTCTTTTTTGCCATTGTGGCGTATGTGGCATTGGAGCAGGGCATCGCCAACTCTATTTCGGTGTTTTTGCAGACCTATCATCAAATAGAGACAGCTCAGAGCGCACAAGTGATCAGCCGCTTCTGGATGATGCTGACGCTGGGGTGTGTGCTGGGTTTACTGCTACTGAAACTACTTGATGCAAAACTGGTGCTTATGTTGTTTTGCCTGGGGGCGGCGATGAGCCTGGTTGTGGCTCTGACAGGCAGTGCGCAGACCGCATTGCTCGCATTTCCGTTGTCCGGATTCTTTTTGTCTGTGATGTGGTCAGTACTGTTCTCTTTGGCATTGAACTCTGTGCCAAGTGGTCATGGCACTGTCTCTGGTGTGTTATGCACGGGGATAGTGGGTGGTGCGCTGGCCTCCCCCTTGATTGGTATTCTGACTCAGCTGAGTGGTTCGTTGCAACTGGCATGTTTTATTTTGTTGTTGCCACTGGGATATATTGCCTGGATTGCATGGTGGGCAAAACCTATCGTGAAAAACCACACCATTAAACCTCTCTGGCGAAAGAAAGCCCTTTCAACTGAGCAACAGGAAGTGGCAAACCAATGAGTATGATAGTCAGTGTTGACCTGGGTGGAACCAAGGCACAGGTTGCCCGGGTTGATGAGCAGGGTGTTTATGATGCCCGTCGCTATAGTGTGCCTGCCACAGCAACCAAGTCACAGGTCAGTGACTTTATCACAGGAATTGTTGCAGAGCAGTTGACTGCACAGTGTTGTGGTATAGCGATTGGTGTTCCCGGCATGGTTGATCTCAGCAGTGGCACTGTGCTGGAGACCGTAAATATACCTGCCTGGCAGGATGTACCTCTGGCTGCTCAATTAAATGCGTATTTTTCTCTTCCTGTAGTTGTTAACAATGATGTTAACTGTTTTACTATGGGTGAATATTGTTATGGTCATCACTATCTGTCGGGCACTGGCTTGCATACACCTGTTCCTAATCTGTTGGGCGTGTGCCTGGGAACCGGGCTCGGTGCCGGGCTTGTTTTTGATGGTCGCCTTTACAGCGGCAGGCATTGCGCCGCGGGGGAGTTTGGCAGTTTTCCATATCGAGACGGGATACTGGAGCATTACACCAGTGGGCAGTTTTTTCTGAAGCGCGGGACGAATGGCGCTGAGCAGGCATTGCTTGCACAACAAGGAGATCGCTATGCGCAATCTCTGTTTGATGAATTTGGAAGCCACCTGGGATATGCGTTGGCGCAAACTTTGTTGGCCTTTGATCCGGACAAAATAGTACTGGGTGGCTCTGTTAGTCAGTCGTATGGCTTATTTGAACGTGCTATGTGGCAAAGTCTGGCCAGGCAAACACATCCGGCGTTGTTTAAACGACTGGAAATAGCCGCCGGTACATTAGAGCACGCAGCACTGCGTGGTGCATATAAGTTGTTTCAGCAACAGCTTTCGGAGGGAATATGAAGAAGTTAGCTTGCCTGTTTATGGCGCTGTTGAGTGCCCCGGCGGCTCTGGCAATGACGCAAGGACAGTTGAATGAAATTGCGGATACACTCCAGGTCCGTTACCACCTCATTGACTCGATGCCAAAACACTGTCCGGAACCTGCTAAACAGTGTTATTTATCTGAGCTAAGATTGCGCTCACGGGTACGTTATCCGGGGTCTGATTGGGCTATTTATTTCAGTCAGCTGATGCCCATATACCAGGTTGAGTCGGCATTGTTTAAGATTGAGCACTTAAATGGTGACCTACATCGTCTGACACCCACAGCTGCGTTTCGTGGATTTTCATCGGGTGATGAGCATATAGTGCGTTTTTATACGCAAAACTCACAGATCACGCGCTCTGAGTTTATGCCCAACTATATTTTGGCGGACCAATCGCACAATCTGACCCCCAGAGTGATTGCCAGTACGCGGCCGGTTCGTGATGAGCATACTTTGCTGGAACAGCAGCCTTACCTTGCGCCGTTCGACTCCTATAATCAATTACGGGTGAGCGATAAAGATCAGACTCCCTGGATGGGCTCGGCCTATCTTGCGCAGCACCAGTCGGTGCCTGAGTTTACCCATGCACCGCAGGGTGTCATTCCCATGCCCAGACAGCTGAAGGTGGTGTCTCAGGGACGGATTATGCTGGACAAAGGCGTTCACTTTGAATTGGCAGGTGTTAATCTGGCACAGCTGGAAATGGCCGGTAAACGACTTGCTCAACTGGGCGTTAAGCAGACCAAAGAGGGGCTGCCGGTCAGAGTCACTGTCGATCCCTCATTGTCAATTGAACGAGAGGGTTACCAACTGAACAGTTCCACCCACGCCATAGGCATTAGGGCGTCCAGTGCCGCGGGAGCCTTCTATGGCGTGCAAACGTTAATAGGATTAATGGACCTGAAAACACTGACTATCCCCAGTGTATCCATCGAGGATTCGCCCCGTTATGCGTTTCGGGGGCTGCATATCGACAGCGCTCGTAATTTCCGCTCCAAGCAATTTATACTGGATACCATAGTGCAGATGGGCGCGTATAAACTGAATAAGCTGCACTTGCATCTGGCTGATGATGAGGGCTGGCGGCTGGCTATTGCAGGTCTGCCTGAGTTGACAAAAGTTGGCGGATTACGGTGCCTTGATCTCAGTGAAACGCGTTGTTTGTTACCACAATTGGGCGCAGGAACGGGCACGGGGGCGCCGCGAAATGGGCATTACTCTCAGCAGGATTATAGCGATATTTTGCGCTTTGCACAGGCGCACCACATAGAGGTTATTCCCTCTTTGGATATGCCTGGTCACTCTCGGGCCGCCATCGCATCCATGGAAGCACGCTACCGCTCTCTGATGGCCAAGGGTAAAGCGGAAGCGGCCAATAAATATCGTCTGGTGGAAGACGCCGACACCACGACGTACTCATCTATTCAGCATTACCATGACAACACGCTAAATGTGTGTTTACCCGCCACCTATCGATTTATTGACAAGGTACTGACAGAACTTCAGCGTATGCATGAGATGGCGGGAGTGCCGTTGAAAACCTACCATATAGGTGCCGACGAAACTGCCGGCGCCTGGCTGGAATCTCCAGCGTGTCAGGCCTTGAATAAGGAACAAACCATTACCTCAATGAACGGCTATTTCATAGAGAAAGTCGCTGCTATGGTGGCCGAAAAAGGGATCACAGTAGCGGGCTGGAGTGATGGTCTGAGCGATGTGGACCCCAAGAAGATGCCAAAGCGTGTGCAAAGTAATGTCTGGAGCACGCTCAGTGAGCAAGGCCACAAGGTTGCCCATCAACAGGCTAACCTGGGTTGGGATGTTGTGTTGTCACTGTCGGATGTCACTTATTTTGATTTTCCATACCAGTCTCACCCCCACGAACGCGGCAATCATTGGGCGAGCCGAGCGCTAGATACTCGTAAAGTGTTTGAGTTTATGCCTGATAATTTGCCGATTCATGCAGAGTTCTGGCGTGACGTGCTTTCGCATACTTATAGTGCAGATGACAAAGAATCAGGTCTTGTACAAGGCGCCGGTTATATTGGCATGCAAGGACATCTGTGGAGTGAGATGATCCGGGACGATTTACAAGCCGAATACATGTTGTACCCGCGTCTGCTGGCTCTGGCCGAACGTGCCTGGCATAAGCCTGCCTGGGCTGTACCTTATCAGAGTGGTCGGGTTTTTGATGATAAAAGTGGCTACTTTAAGGCTAAAAACCGGCAGTTGCGTGAACAGGACTGGCAACGTTTTGTGGCCTTGTTAGGCTATCGGGAACTCCCCAAGCTGACACATCAGGGGCGCTTTTTCCGTATTCCTACCGTGGCTGCAAACCGGCGTGATGACGGTACACTTAACCTGTTTAGTGAATTACCAGGGTTTAAACTGGAGGCACTGATTAATGGCCGCTGGGTAAACTATCACCCGAAACTGGACTTTGATGCCGTAAATGCCGTGCGTGCGGTCCTGGCGGATGAGTCGCGAGCAGGCCGGGCATTGCCTTTACCTGCGCCGGTTGAGCCAACAGTTAGCCCCCTGGAAAATTAAAAAAGGGGCTAACCGTAGCCCCAATATGGCCTAACGCTGATAAACAATTTCGCCATCGAGTAGTGTCATGACTACCTGGGCATTGCGGATCTGTGTGGCCGTGGCTTCAAATAAATCCCGGTCAATGACCACCAGATCTGCCAGTTTACCGGCTTCAATGCTACCGACACGTTGCTCCTGGCGCATGGCATAGGCGCTGTTAAGCGTGTAGGCTTCTATCGCCTGTGCCAGCGTAATGGCCTGCGGCTGACGAGAAACCGCATTGCTTAATCCGATGAACGGATTAAACGGGCTGACATTCCAGTCGCTTGATAAGGTGAGCGTGGCTTTGTTGTCAACCAGGCTGCGAATAGGCACCAAATCCTGCGCCCGCTCCGCCCCAATTAAGGGGATGGTGTCGGGCCAGTGGCTCGGATCTGTAAAGTCGCCGGCAACTTGTGCATCGGCAATCACCCCCAGCTTGTCAAAGCGTGGTAAATCAGCAGGGTCAATGACCTCCAGATGGGTAATTCTGTGGCGGGCTTGTCCATTTGAAGCTTTTTCAATGGCGTTCAACGCTTCATGAATACCACGGTCACCAATACCGTGGATGTTAAAGTCAAAGCCCGTTGGTTCCAGCGCTTTGATGTACTTTTCAAGTCGTGCCTGAGAAAAGTAATTCAGCCCCCGGTTACCATCCAGTTCCAGCCAGTTTTCCAGGTAGGGTTCATGCATCGCGGCTGTGGTATTGACTAAAATACCATCCATATAGAATTTGACCTGGTTAACCTGTAGCAGCTCGGCTGGGTTACTCTGGTACAAAGATTTAAGTTTCGCCAACTGGGTGGTATCGTTCATTTGTGGGTAAGCCCATAGCCCCAGCGCGACGCGCAGTGTCAATTTGTCTTCCTTCGCAACGCGCTGCCAGGTTTCCAGATGACCACGCTGCCAGTAGGTGCGCGCGTCACTGATGGAGGTGATGCCTGCCTTGTTGAGCTCAGGCATGGTGTATTCAATCAGGCCCAGGTAGTCACTCTGTGCAGCTTCCGGAAGTGACTGCATGGCCAGCTCCATGACCTGGTTGCCCGCATTGTCATACAAAATACCATTGAGCGCCCCTTGCTCATCGCGACCCAGCACCCCACCAATAGGGTCAATGCTTCTGGCAGACAGGCCAGCAAGCGCCAGTGCTTTACTGTTTACCCACATAGAGTGAGAAGTTTGTTCCATAATGATCACCGGGCGGTCAGGCACTGCTTCATCGAGTACTGCCAACGGAGAATCAGACATCTCCAGCAGCGTTGATATCTCATGGCCATAGCCGATCAGCCAGGCAGCCGTGGGATGTTGGCTGGCTGCGTAAGCTACTTCGTCTATGTATTCACCGGCGGTTGCTGCGGCAGGCACCGTAAACTGGGTCGCCTCCGAGGCTGACTCAAGCGGGTGCATATGCACATCATGGAAGCCGGGTAGCATCATCTTGCCCTGCAAGTCGATATGATGTGTGGTTTCGCCGATATACTGCTGAGCTTGTTCATTGCTCCCAACCAGGACAATTTTATTGTCTTGCAGCACCACGGCCTGTGCCCATGGTTGCTCAGTATTCACTGTGTATATTCGTCCATTGGTAAAGACCATGGTGGCGCTATTAATATCATTGGTCTGCACTACATTCGGGGTGCTTGTCGGCTTCGTAGTTGGACTCGTTGTTTGATTGTCTGAGTTACAGCCACTGAGGGCTAAACCGGCTATCAGAAAGCTGCTGGTGATCATCTTTGTTACTCGCATTGTTGACTCCTCGTTGATGCCGATACACTATCAATAGCATGGTAACCACAAGGTAACAGTATAGAGGTTAAATGCTGATCTTATTGGTTGAAGACGACTCGGTTCTGGCTGCGCAAACCATCGACTTTCTTAACGTAGAAGGGATTGAGGTGGATTATGCCGCAACGCTTGCCAGCGCAAAAGAGATTGCGGCCAAAAATGCCGCTTTTGACAAATACGATGCGATTGTTCTGGACATGGCATTGCCTGATGGTAATGCATTGAGTTTGTTGCAACAAACACTTGCGGGGTTTGACGCTCCGGTATTATTCTGCACTGCCGCAACGGCACTGGATGATAAGCTGGCTGCATTTGAGGCTGGGGCACTCGATTATTTAACCAAACCCTTTGCGCTTCCGGAGCTGGCAGTGCGAGTCAAGTTACTAGCGGGTAAAGTAAGCAAACAAAATCAGGTCTTTGAGCTGGGTGATCTGCATATCGACTTTTCGGCAAAAATTGCCCGGCGAGGCAGTCGCACCATAGTGTTATCGCCCCAGCAATGGCAATTGCTCGCATTACTGGCTGAGCAGGCTCCGGCTCCTGTCAGTAAAGTCCAAATATTGCGCCATATCTGGCCGGACAGTGAAGTCAACAACAATATGTATAAGTCATTGATAACCAGGCTGAGACATAATCTGAGCCAGGGGGATGAAGTGTCAGTGATTCATACGCTCAAGGGACAGGGCGTAGCATTGAGAGAAACCGCGTCATGAAGCAAAAAACGCTCAGGTGGTATCTGGCCAGGCGATTGTTATTGCTGTTTAGCATCTTTTCTTTGATCTGGGTTTGGGTAGCCAGTCAGGTTTATCACTATGCCTGGGATGGCACGTCAGAATATTATCTTTATCAGGATCTGGAGGTGGTGCTGTCGGGCCAGCTAAAATTACCTTATGAGGATACCGGCAAGTTCATGGGTCTCTGGCAAGATCTACCCACAGACTATCAGCGTACTTTTGAGCGTCATGGGTTGGGGCCTGACGAACAGACTCGGGAATTCACACAGTTGCTCACACTGGGTGAAGACTATGTGTATATTCTGCGCTATGCAGAGATGCCGTCCGAACCGCTGTACATTGTGCATCGCATTGCCGGGCAGGATTCGCCCAGCCTGCTGGTGGTGTTTATTGCCCTGACGCTGGCGCTGTTTGTGCTTGCCGCCCTAATATGGTGGCCTACTCATCAACGTATTGTGCGCGAGTCTGAACAACTCACTGCGTCTTTGAAGTCACCGGATAGCAACCTAACCCAGTTTGAGGAGTTTGCTTCTCAGTCTATTCTCGCTGCCACTGATGCTTACGCACAAGACTATGCCCAGCAACAGGAGCGGCTGTATTCCGCCTTTTTAAGTCATGAACTTAATACGCCGCTGGCACAGATCCAAAATACGCTGGCACGATTTGGGCAGCTGGATGAGCTGCCTTTAGATGCTTTACCTTTATTAACTCAGCTTGAACAAGCAGGTCAGGATCTGGTTTTGCTGAGTGAGGCTATTTTGTTGCTGTGCCGAGCCGATCAGGCACGTCTGACAGTAACTGAACTGGGTGGGGTTCTGATACGCTGGCAACAGACTTGGCAGCAACAAGGTCTGTGCATAGATCTGAATCTGCCAACAGAGCCAGTCAGCCAGCCAGTTCAGCTGCGTCTGTTGACCTTACTCCTGACGCAGCTGGGCAAAAACGCACTGCAACATGGTGAAGGCACACTCGTTGTAACACTGGATAATAGTGGCATGACCTTTTCCAATCGAGTGGGTCAACAACAAGCACATCACGGTCAGGGGTTAGGTACCCAAATTATTGCCCGCGTATGTGCATGTTTTGGCTGGCGGGAACAGTCTCATTCGCATTCGGAGCAGCAATTTACGCTGACGATCCATTTTTCCGGTTACACCGGTTGAACCAGTACCTCGGTTTTAACAGAGTTGGCTATAAAGCACAGCTCATGAGCCTGATGATGTAACATGTTCAGGCTGATCTGGTCTTGAGTATTATGTGTGGCCAGAGTTACTTCGGGGCGCAGAATGACCTGGGTCATGGCCATTTTACCCGTGCTGTCTTCACTGAGGGTGCCAACAGCCCTATCTTCGTAACTTTCCACCACAAAGCCTGATTTTGCAGCCAGGTGAAGGAAAAATAGCATATGACAACTAGATAAAGAGGCAACAAACGCTTCTTCCGGATCCGCATATTCAGGCACTGAATATGGCTGTGGCACGATGTGTGGTGATGCAGAAGCTGCGAGCTTCGCTCCGCCACCCAATTGCCAGTGGTGTGCGCGGCTGTATTGTTGTTCAGTAAAACGCTCATTGTGGTTGAGCTGCCAACGAATAGTTGCATGATATTGGGACATTTTATTGCTCCAGATTTTGATGACTGACATCAGTATGGAGTTGATTTGCTATGAGTAAAAGTGATAATAACTCAACCTGTTGTTAAGTATATTCACATCATGATTGAGGCAAATATTTCGCTGACTGCACTACAAAGCTTTGCCGTGGTCGCAGCTGAGCTGAGTTTCACCAAAGCCGGTCAGATCCTGCACAAAACCCCCAGCGCGATTAGCCACCAAATGAAACAACTGGAGCATCAGCTCAATGTGCAGTTGTTTTACAGAAAATCCAAAGGCGTAATATTGACACCTGCAGGCAAGTTACTAAAGGCGGATGTCAATCACGGACTGGCACAAATCAACGCAGGGATCCGCCAGGCCAGACTTAAGGCGCAAACTGACAGGCAGACTCTCGTTCTTGCGGTGATCCCTTCATTACTGGAACACTGGCTGTTGCCCAGGCTCAGTCGCTTATACACAGCACTGCCCGCCATTCAACTGGAGCTGATAGCAATGGACCAGCTGGCCGATTTCGCCAGCAATCGGGTTCATGGTCATCTGCACTTTGGTCGGGGAGAGTTTGCTAATTTGGACAGTCGCTGGCTGGCCGATGAGTATACCTATCCCGTGATTTCACCGACGCTTCGCCAGCAATATCCTCATTTGTCTTCGGTCAGAGACTGGATTGGGCAAGTGCCCTTACTGGCTTATCGTGGTGGGGTCGAGGATGCGCCAGCAAATCTTGGTTGGGAAGCATGGCTGAATCGCTTTAACCCATCAGACGCTCGGGTGCCGCGTGTTAACACCTTCAGCCATGTGGGTCTGGCGATAGGGGCGGCCAAACATGGTCAGGGTATGGCCCTGGGTTGGCACCACATTGTACATCATGCCCTGAATCGTCGAGAGTTAGAGCAACTCCCGGTTGAACCAATCAAGTTGGCATTTTCTTACCATCTGGTAGCCCCCAAATGCCAATGGCTCCGGCCAGAAATGGTGGCTTTATTTGAGTGGCTCAAATTAGAATTTTCTCTCTCATCAATCGGGTGAATTTTAGGCAGAAAATTGCCCCAACTTTTGGCTGCATGACTATACTCTGAGTGAACACTTCCAGAATAAATGGACTGGCGCTTTACAGAGAGAAGGAATAATGGAGTTAAATACGTTAAGTACGCGCATTAGTGCGGGGTTTGTACTCGCCTTTTTGATCCCCGCTGCAATTGTTATTGCGGCACTTTTTCAGCTTGCTGAGCTGGAGCGCAGCAGCACTCACTTTAGTGGCAATGAACTGGCCAGTGTTAAGCATATGCAGGCGCTGAGATCGAATTTTGAGGACTCTAAACTCGAGCTGAAATCCTGGATGGCAGGTGGTGGTCAGCAGCACCTGCAAGGAAGGCGCGAGGCCTGGCAAAACATCGACGAATCTCTTTTCAAGATAAAGCGGCTATCTTTATCTGCTTTGAATCGTGATCAGGTTGTAAGACTGGAAGCAAAACTGGGCGAAGCCAGGTTAGTGCAGCAGAAAATAGAAGCTGTGGCTCAAACCGAAGAGAACTTTCCTGGGCTACAAATTCTGTTCAATCAGGCAATGCCCAGAGCTGAGCGGATCCAAAATGCGGTAACCTTGTTGATAGAGCGAGAAGAAGAACTCGCTGGAGGAGAGCAGCGCAAGCAGCTTCTTAAACACCTGGCCGACTTTAGGGCCAGCTTCGCGAGTGCAATGAGCGCTGCAAAAGCATTTTTACTCAGTAATCAGGAGTCCTATTTCAGGGACTTTGAGGAATATCACTCGTGGCATGAAGATGCCTGGTTAAGCGTTCAGCAGCAACAGGCATTGCTGGATGAACAACAAATAATGCAATTTCAGAAAATTACACGCCTACGTGTCGAATACTGGGGGTTGGTAAGAGACATGTTCGAGTTCAGGCGGAGCACTAATTGGGATCAGGCTGAAAGTATCTGGCAAGAGCAGTTAGGTCCGTTAACGCGCGCACTCAAAAATCAGCTGATAGAAATAGAGATAGCCCAGCAACGACTTGCCGACAACAGCCTCATGTCTAATCAACACAGTTTAGCTGAGTTGTCTTTGTTCTCTGTCATTGCGCTCGTGCTGGCAGCATTGATTACAACTTTCATCGCATACCTAATCAATAAGCAGATAGGGCAATCAGTCAGCCAGTCTATTGAAGTTGCAGAGCAAGTCGCTGATGGTGACTTTAGCACCAATGTTCAGCTCCAAGGCAGCATTGAAATTGTTCGGTTGTCAAAATCTTTGTCACGTATGACAGAAACACTCAGAGCAATCACGCAACATGTGAAGTTAATAGAAAACGGCGACTACCAGGCAGACTTTGTGCCCAAAGGGGAGCAAGACCAGCTGGGCAAAGCGCTTCACTCGATGACCAAGAAATTAAGAGAGAGCAAACTGGAGCTAGAGTCGCAGAGTTGGTTAAAAGCGGGGTTATCTGAGTTCTCTGACTTGTTGACTGGCGCTCGGACCGTTACAGATATTTATCAGGCTTCAGTGGATTTTTGCACCAAACATACCGGGGCTGAGGTCGGCGTATTGTACGCAAAAGAGGGGGGCGGTTTTAAGCTTGTCAGTAGTTTTGCATATAAACATCGCAATTCTGCGAGCAACGAGTTTATGGCTGGTGAAGGTTTAGCTGGTCAGGCGGTGTTAGAAGGCAAGGTGATGTGCTTTTCTGATTTACCCGCTGATCATATACCGCTTGAGATTGAATCCGGGCTCGGTCACTCTGCGGCTAAATTCATTGTCGCGGTCCCCCTGGTCGACAGATTACAAAATGGCGCCGTTTTGGGGGTACTTTTACTCGGGAACACTAAACCTTTCAAAGCTATAGATATAGAGTGGCTCGAGCAAAGCGCAGATAAACAGGCTCAGGCGCTTACATCCGCTCAATCTCGGGGGCGATTGCAAGAGCTGCTGGAAGAGTCGCAACAACAAGCGGAAGAGCTTGAATCTCAGCAGCAAGACCTTAAAGCCGCCAATGAGGAGCTGGAGCAGCAAACACAGGAGCTCAAGCGCTCGGAAGAAGAGCTCAGAGAACAAAGAAGCCAGCTTACCCAAACCAATACTGAGCTTACAGAGCGTACAGACACCTTGCAAAAGCAAAAAATTGAAATTGAAAATGCCCGAATTGAGTTGCAACATCGTGCTGAACAACTGGCCGTATCGAGCAAATACAAATCTGAGTTTCTGGCCAACATGTCTCACGAATTGAGAACGCCGCTCAATAGCTTACTATTACTGTCACAGTCTTTAGCCCGGAACTCAGAAGGTAATTTAACCCAAGATCAGCTTGAGGACATTGAGGTGATCTATAACGGTGGCCAGTCTTTGCTGACCTTAATTAATGAGATCCTGGATCTGTCAAAAGTCGAGGCGGGTAAACTTAAATTGATTTCGGACCGAGTTGATTTACACAGTTTTGTAGCCCGACTAAAAAGACAGTTTGACCCGGTTGCAAAAGAAAAAAATCTTGAGTTTAAAATCACGGTTTCTGCGCTGTCGCCGAAGGACATAGAAACAGACGAGCTGAGACTGGAACAGGTACTTCGAAACCTACTGTCCAATGCCTTCAAGTTTACGGAACAAGGTTTTGTGGAGCTGTGTATAGAACCCGCTGCCGGCGACGTTCAGTTTAATAATTCAACATTGACGCCGGATAACTGTCTGAGCTTTGTAGTGAGAGATACGGGCATTGGAATCGAGCAAGGCATGCAAAAAGCGATTTTTGAAGCTTTCCAGCAAGCAGATGGGTCAACCAGTCGGGCTTTTGGAGGTACAGGCTTGGGATTGACCATTTCGAGAGAGTTCAGCCTGTTACTGGGCGGAGAGATCCAGTTGGTCAGCGAGGTGAATAAGGGCAGTACCTTTTCTTTGTATATTCCGCGCCATAAACAACCCGATCATGAAGAGCAGGGTGAGCCACAGTCTCAACCGGATTTACCAGCAAACCAGGTCGCTCAGCAAAACGACTTTGTGAAAGCGCATGATGATGCACTGCTGGCTGAGCGGCAATCTTTAAGTGCTGATGTTATGGTCACCACAGATGTCAGACCCGCATCAGCCCCCGAACGCAATAGTACAGTTTTGATTGTGGAAGATGACAGTCAATTTGCCAGTATTTTATCTGATATTGCCCGCAAACATCAGTTTGACCCGCTAGTGTGTTCGCAAGCTGAGCAGGCACTGAACATGATACAGCAAGCGCTGCCCAGCGCGGTGATATTGGATATCGGACTGCCGGATATGGATGGCATGATGTTATTGGACACCTTAAAGTCGCAGCCTAAAACGCGCCAAATCCCGGTACATATTGTTTCGGGCAAAAATAAAGACCCAAAAGCATTGCAAAAAGGTGCCATCGACTTTTTAACCAAGCCCGTGTCGTTAGAGCAAATGGAACAAGTTTTTGCAAAGTTCGAGGTCTTGTTGCAAAAACACATTAAGCATTTGCTCTTAGTAGAAGATGATACCGATGCCTGTAAAGTGATTAAGCAGGTTTTGCAGCAAAAAGGATTAGAGCTACATGTTGCCAATGATGGCGGCACAGCCATGCTGGTGCTGAAACAACATCAGATAGACTGCTGTATTGTAGATTTGAATCTGCCGGATATATCGGGTTTTGAATTGCTTGAAAGAATGGATGCCGAATCGGGCCTGACACTGCCGCCAATTATAGTCTATACCGCACAAGATTTAAGTCGGGATGAGTACCATCAATTGTTGCGCTTTACGGATAAAATTGTACTGAAAACCGATCACGCGCCGGTGCGCTTGCAAGATGAAGTCGAGCTCTTTTTACACTCAGTAGAGCAGCAGTTGCCACCCAGTGTGATAGCCTCAAAGCAAAATGATATTATCAGCCAGCCCGTTGATTTATCAGGTTTTCATGTACTTCTGGTCGATGATGATCTGCGAAACACCTATGCCTTATCCAAGCTGTTGAAAGAGCAAGGCCTGACCGTGACCATGGCAGACAATGGTCAACTGGCTCTGGAAAAGCTACAACAAAGTGAACAATTTGACCTGGTCCTGATGGATATTATGATGCCCGTAATGGATGGCTTTGAAGCCATGCGGCACATTCGTGCAGATATTTCCCAGAACCTCCCCATTATCGCATTAACCGCCAAGGCGATGAGCGAGGACAAACAGAAATGTCTTGAGGCCGGAGCCAGTGATTACCTTGCTAAGCCGGTTGATATCAATGTATTGATTTCTATGATGAAAATCTGGCTATACGAAACGCAAAATGCAAGTGACAGACTCCATTAACCTCACGCAGGGCAAAGATCCTGAGAGAAGGCTAACCCCAGAGCAACTGTTAGAAGTCGACATTCTGCTGGATGTACTATACCAGCGCAGTGGCTACGATTTTTCACAGTATGCTCGCAGTACGCTGATCCGGCGACTGCAAAACTGTATGCTCATGGACGACGTGCCCTATTTTTCTCACTTAATCCCCAAAGTGTTATATGAAAAAGGGTACATGCACAAACTGATTCAGGAGCTGTCGGTCAGTGTGACGGAGTTTTTCCGAGATCCTGTCTTTTTTCAGTCTTTGGAGCAACATGTACTCCCCGTATTAGAGACTTTCCCTTACTTTAAAATTTGGCATGCCGGCTGTGCCACGGGTGAGGAAGTATATTCTCTTGCTATATTGCTAAAGGCACATGGCCTATATGACAGGGCAAAAATCTATGCGACCGACTTTAATGACCGTATCTTGGAAAAAGCTAAAGTAGGTATTTTTACTGAAGAAATCATGCAGCAGGGAGAACAAAACTATAATCAGCTGGCCATATCACAAGATACGCCATTTCATGAGTACTTTTCGACTCAGTACCACAGCAGCAAGATTCGAATGGAGCTGGCTCGAAATATCGTGTTTGCCAATCATAATTTGGTCTGCGATGGGGTGTTCGGAGAAATGCAGTTGATACTTTGCCGTAATGTGATGATTTATTTTGATAATACTCTAAAAATGCGGGTTGTCGATTTGTTTGATCAAAGCCTTCACCATAGTGGCTTTTTAGGATTGGGGCGGCTTGAAAATCTCGATTATCTGGACACCAGTGATCGGTGGCAGTTACTGGACAATGCTGCAACGCTTTATCGTAAAGTACCAGGCCCCAAACTAGGACTAAAGACTTAGGGTAATATCTAAGGTTCGGGCTGGAAGATGCGATTTTTGTACTAAGCTTAAAGAAGCTGGAATGAAACAAACCAGGATGATTTATGGAAGCACTGAAGCGAAATCAGGTGCATAAAGACGATTGCACCAAACCAACGATTTTAATTGTTGATGACAGGCCCGAAAACCATCGAGTGGTGAAAAAAATCCTTGCAGATATGCGTGCCAATTTTCATTCTGCCGAGTCGGGTCATGAGGTATTGTCGCTGGTATTACGGCACAAGTATGCGGTTATTCTGCTGGATGTGATGATGCCAGGCATTGATGGATTTGAAACGGCCGCTTTGCTGCGCATGAATGATGAGACCAAGCATACGCCAATTATCTTTATCACTGCCGCAGATCATACCGAAGCGCTGGAGTTTAAGGGGTATGAGGTGGGGGCGGTCGATTATTTGTTTAAACCCATCAATGCCCACACCTTATACAGCAAAGTGCAGGTTTTTCTTGAACTGGAACAGCAAAGAACGAAGCTTTTACAATCTTTTCATGATATTCAGGAACTTGAAAACAAAAACCGTCTGTTATTAAAGTCGATTGGTGAGGGGATCTTAGGAGTCGATACACAGGGTCGTATCACTTATACCAATCCGGCGACCGAAAAAATACTGGGCTTAAATGAAAATATGTTGGTGGGCGCTGATATTGCGGAGTTCATCTGTTTATCTACATCGCTTGCTGGGATTGCAAACTGGGAAAATTGCAAAATATTTGAGCACTGTACCAAGGGGTATACCTACCGGGATTCATACGGGTTATTCAAGGATAACGAAAAACGCATGTTTCCAGCTGAGTTTATTGCCACGCCCATCTATGAAAACAATACTTTGTTTGGTGTGGTTATCGCATTTCAGGATATTAGCCAAAAGCGCAGTATTGAAGAGCAGCTGAGTCGTTTATCTCAGTTTGATACTCTGACAGGTCTGGTCAATCGCAGTACTTTCGAAAAGCACTTGCAGCAGGCGATTAAACGTAGCCTCAGGCATGGTCGGGAATTTTCACTTTTGCATCTCGATTTAGACCATTTTAAGCAGATCAACGACCAGTTTGGTCATGAGGTGGGTGATATTTTACTTCAGGAAGTGGGCCACCGGATTGTAAAAACGGTCAGTGATGGTGATATTGTTGCTCGGATAGGCGGCGATGAATTTGTGATTCTGCTGGAGAATTTTATTGAGCAGCATGTCAGAAACGAGGCTGTACTTGCTGAGCATTTGCTCAGTCATTTATCGGGTGCTTACCATATTCGGGGTAACGAAATTTACATTGGCCCGAGCATTGGTATAGCACGTTTCCCAGGTGCAGGTGAAGACAGCGTCAGTGTACTCAGAGCCGTTGAACTGGCAATGTATCGGGCTAAAAAGCAGGGAGGACAGAACTTTCAGTTCTTCACCGAAGAACTGCATTTGCAAGCTTTGGAATCTCTTGAGCTGGAACAAAAGCTACGGGCGGCCATCGAGCACCAGGAGTTTGAGTTGCACTATCAGCCGCAGTGGGACATTGCAAATAACAAAGTCAACAAGGTAGAAGCTCTGCTACGCTGGTTTCCCGCCGACGGCAATCGGGTGGGTCCGGATGTTTTTATTCCCAAGCTGGAGGAAATGGGGCTGATCAATAAAGTAGGTGAGTGGGTTGTTGAACAGGCCTGCTTGCAGGCAAAAAAATGGCGAACCGAAATGCTCAACCCGCCCTGCATTGCGGTTAATTTGTCGATGGAGCAACTGCAGCGAGAGGAGTTGCCCGAAATGGTATTTTATTTGCTGCAAAAGTATCAGCTACCGGCTGATGCCATCGAAGTAGAGGTAACGGAAGGGATGATGATACAAAACCCCCAACAGGCAATTGAAATTCTTAATGCCTTTCAACGCCTGGGGATTGCCGTAGCGATAGATGACTTTGGCACGGGTTATTCATCGTTTAGTTATCTGGTACATCTGCCAATCGACACACTTAAAATAGATCGCGAGTTTGTTCGCAAGCTGGGAGAAGATGAAAAGTGCGAAATGGTGGTGCGGGCCATTATCAGCCTGGCTCACAATATGCGTTTAAAAGTGGTGGCAGAAGGGGTCGAAACAGAGCAGCAGCTGGCCTTTCTTTTGGAGCAAAAATGTGACTATATTCAGGGCTATTATTTTGCAAAACCCGCATCTGCTGCGCAGGTACGGCTTGAACTGTGAGCCTGTGCCAGTGCAATGGTGGGCAAATGAATAACGATAGCCTGTGAAGTGATATAAAGTACCCAATTAATTGCTCTGATCTGTGGATAGTAACCTTGCCCCTCGTTGCCAAAAATCCAAAATTGTCCGATGAGTGCGTCGGCCAATGTAGCGAGAATCATACCAAACGCCAGGCTGAATCTGGGCACTTTTGGCAGGTTGGAACGGATCAACAGGCAAAAACCCAGCAGGGCGGCCTGAGCAATAAACACGGCGTAGCTACCGGTTAGGAGCGTAACATACCAGCCACTGCCAGGCAGGTGCATAGACAGGTAACTGCACAATGCCAGTAGTGCAGTGATCAGCGCTGCAAGCATAAAGTAAACCACATGAACACCCGAGTAGTTCAACAAACGCCAGCACGCCAAAAATAAGAACAGATAGCCGGGCATAAAAAACCACACAGAATCTGCCAGGTAATCATGTTTTACTACTGTGCCGTGTTGAAAGTAACTTTGTGTCAGGTTGAAATTAACCAGGTCGCCGGCCAGACAAAACAAAATGGATAAAACGGCCATATTTGCAAATAGTCGACAACTGCTAGCGTATTGATGTTGATAGATTGATTGTCTTATTATTAAGCAGTTGGACAGTAGTAAGAGCAAAGTCAGCGCCTCGAAACTCACAACCCAAACGCGTGTTTCTCCTTGTACAGACCAAACGCCGAGCAGGGTTAAAAGCAGGTCGAGCATTGCCAATGCGATGATTAAGGCACTTATGTTGATCGTGTTCCAGCGGGCTACCATCCTGAATCCTTGTTACTTTGCCGACCTGTTTTGTGGAGGTACAACTTTTAACAGTATTCTCGATGCAAATGCAATGCTTTTTGTGTAGATTGCGAGGCTTGAGAGGAAATATATGTCACAATTAAAAACCACACTGTCGTTTACTTTTTCAATCAGTGCGCTGTGCATTGCGCTCTACAGCCACTTTACTCAATCGCCAGAGCAAGGCCTCACGCAGCTGTCCTTATCAGGAGAACGGGAACAACTTACGCCGCAAAACGAGCTGTTGACAGCTGACCGAGCGGAAGCATTTGAACAAGGTCAGCAGCACATTCAGCAGTTGAAAGAACAAGTACGCTATTTGCAGGAGCGTGTGTTGGAGCTGGAGAATCGCGCGTTTTCAGCGCCAGGGGCCGCTCAATCTCTTGAAGAATCGGTATTAGCTATCCTGGAGGAGAAAGAGCAGCAAGAGAGAGCTGAACATCGCGAAAGCAATCCCGTCTATGGTTTTTACGAAGACCTGCCTGATGATTATGAAATGCGCCTAAAGACTGACCCTGAGTACGCAGATAAACTGTCTAAACAGTTACAACAAAAGGTACTGGATGAGAGTTTACCTGTGATTGATCGTCTGTCCGCTATGGGTCAGTTGCAGATGAATATGTATGTACTTAATCGTACGCAAATGGACACTATGAGCTACGATACTGTAGATGCAGTTATCAAAATCAGTCGCGGTCAGTACGACGATAAATTGCGCGTTCAGGCATTAGACGTGGTAGCACAAACACCGGTCGTAGACGGGCGTATCGCCCGCTCTCTACTTGATATTGTCGAAAAGGAAAGTAACGATTACATGCGCGCAACGGCTGCGGAAGGTCTGATGGCGCAATACTATCAAGCCAATGACGAACAGTATCCGGGTTTAAAACGGCAACTGGCCAACGACATATTGAAGCTCTACAACAATGATATCGACAGTCAAGTATACAATCTGATGCAACGCATGATTGGAGACGAAGACTTGCTTGAGCAAATACGCAAAGATGCCAACAAGTAGTCAGGTAACGCGAATTGGTGTGATTTCGCAACGAAAATCAGTTATTTTGTTTCTAAATACAACAATTTCTCCTATGTTTGTGTTATACATTTTATTAAACAACTTGATTATTTAGCGTTGCCGCCTGGAAAAAGGAGACGGCAGCAGAGGAAGGTATAGCCATGTTGCCGTTGCGGCTTTCCATTAAACACAAAATTACCCTGGGCTTCGGGGGCATTGGTATGTTGCTGGTCATTGCCTGTGGGCTTGCATATTGGGCACTGCTGGAAATTCAGCATGCCAATCACAAAGTAACCGATACCGCCCAGCCTATCTTGCATGCCGCAGAACAATTTCAGCAACAACAGCTAAGAATTCGCAACCTGGTTTCAAAAACCTACAGTGCGGACGATGAAAGTAGTGTCAGGCAAGTAAAGTCGGCATTTAGTCAGGCAGAAGATAGGGCTCAATTGTTACTGGCTGACTTAGAAGCGCGTGCTGAAGACAATCAACGGCTGACACAACCTTTGCGAGAAGTAAATCGGATCCGCTTAGAGTTACAGCAAATATCAGAGTCTCTATTTACAGCACGACTGAGTCAGTTTCAGGCGACAACCCATATTCAGCAAGGGGTGGCAGAATTCTTTAAGCAAAGGAACATAGCAGGCTCGGCTATGTTGGATATTGAACTGGTTGAAACATCCGATAGCCGGTTAAGAGATGAGGTAGCTGGCACTGGGATCAGGATAGATGACTTGTTGTTTACACTGGAGAATAATGTGCAATCGCTTGCACAGATTGGGCCTGACAGCCTTGCTACTCATCGTGAAGATGTCGGTTTTATAGTAGACAACATCAGTGACAACTTTACTTATCTAAAACGCCAGTCTGCCGGGTTGCCAGTAGAACCTCTGTTCCAGCAGTTTGAGCCAGCATGGGGTAAAATAACTCAGCAGCTAAAATCACCGGGGATTTTGTATCAGGCTCTGGCCCGTCGTCATGAAGGGCAAAAAATGGCGATACAGAGCTACCAGCAAGCAGAGCAAGCATTTCAGGCGCTGTTTTCTCAGATTGACAGCATTCAAAGTCATGCACAAAGCCAGTTTGATCTATATCAGCAGGAGTCCGATCTGATTATCGAGCAGGCTAAAAATGCGGCCGTACTATTAGTATTAGTATTTGCAGCGCTTGCAATCGGGATTGCCATTTCCACCAGCCGCGCTATGTTGACGCCGCTGGCTGCTGTAAACAAGATGCTCAGATACATTGCGAGTGGCGATTTTTCACGACAAATAGTTAAGCGTCAGGATGATGAGTTTGGCACGCTGACTGACAACATTAATCAGGTAAAACAAAATCTGAGTGGCTTACTTGAAGAGATAGACACTCAGGTACATGAATTAAAGGGTCTCGCTGGCACATCTTTGGAACGCAGTCAGACACTCACCAGTCGAGCGACGGCCCAGGTAGAGCGTACCGGCAATGCGCTCAGTATTGCATCGAATATTGCCCGCAGTGCCGTTGATGTTTCAGAACAGTCTGATCATGGCGTAGCCGGGCTTAAGCGGGCCCAGTCGTTGAACCATGAAACAGCGCAAAGTGTCGTGCAAAACAAGCAGAAGATTATGTCTCTGAATAGCAGGATGGCTGAGTCGGTCAGTGCGATGGACGGATTAAGAAGTCACAGCGAGAGTATTGGCCAAATCCTGGACACCATTGTCGCTATCGCTGAGCAAACGAATTTATTGGCGCTCAATGCTGCAATTGAGGCAGCCAGAGCAGGTGAGCAGGGAAGGGGCTTTGCGGTGGTGGCAGATGAAGTGAGACAGCTGGCCATTCGCACACAAAATGCGACTCAGGAAATCAATAAAATGATTGCGACATTACAAGCTGATACCCACTCGACTGCGACTTTAATTCAAAGCGGACAACAAGATGTACAGGAGTGCGCAGAGCAAAGTGAAGTTCTGGCAAGTAATATGTCACAAGTCAGTGACGCGATTGAGCAGGCGACGGTGTTGAGTGAGCAGGTTTTGGATGCTGCAAATCATCAGGCTGAACACTGTGAGCGTATTGCAGACCTGATGAAAGAGGTGCAGGAAACAGCTTCTCGTAACTCTCAGGAAATGGGGTTTATGGCCGAAGACAGCGAGTCACTGAGCGGCTTTGCGGCCAGGCTAACCCAGTTAGTTGAACGCTTTAAGCTTTAATATCAAGCGGTATTAAAACATCGCTACTCCGTGAAATTAAATCTGCCGGTAAGCGGATTAAACACCCCATTAAGGCGTCGGAGTCAGGATAACCTAAGTATCAATGTGGCCCATTGAACGCTCAGGATCAAGCTGGTCTCGTACCCGACGTTTTAATATTTTTGCTTCAGGAAATCCGCCATCGCGCTCGCGACACCAAATCAAGGTGTCATTGTAATAAATTTTAAAGACTCCCTTACTGGCCGGAACCAGTGCGACCTCTGCCAGCTCGTCAGAGAAGGTAGATAACAGCTCCTGGGCAAGCCAGCCACTGCGCAGCAACCACTGACACAGGACACAATAGTGAATGGCTATTTTAGGTTTATTCACGTCAATTCCTTGCTATCGTCAATCCCCCGGGCATGCTGAACAAACTCCGAGTAAATAGAATCTTTGATGAGCCTGTCTGGTGTGAAGGCATAATAGTTCTGGTAAACGTTGGCGATTGCGCCGATAAAACTCACATCGTAGTGACGTTCAATTTCGTCACGTACAGACAAAGGTGCTGGGAAAACACCAAAACCTTGTTGGCCAAGCGCTTTCATTAGTGCAC
This sequence comes from Pseudoalteromonas sp. AWH4_217, assembly GCF_056161105.1. Classification (NCBI taxonomy): domain Bacteria; kingdom Pseudomonadati; phylum Pseudomonadota; class Gammaproteobacteria; order Alteromonadales; family Pseudoalteromonadaceae; genus Pseudoalteromonas; species Pseudoalteromonas sp. AWH4_217. Next base: position 55,970 of record NZ_JBSWYM010000006.1, read on the forward strand.
TGTCATCTACATGTCCAGCAACCGAAATCTCGATTTTTTGCTCATTGAGCCAGTACTGAATTGCACTGGTCACCGGGCTGTTCTTCGCAGGTAAAATAATGGGTGTCTCGGCAAGTGCGGCTGGAAAGTTATCGCTGCTTATGGCCTGAGTGTGTTTCGCGCCATAAAAGCCGATCTGACTTTTCCCTATCTCATGGCAAAAGAGTTTAAATGGGGTATCGCCATCTAACGGCTTGTCTGCCAGCACCAGATCCAGTTTATGTGTGGCCATTTGCGCCAGCAACTCGGCTTGTTGCCCATCAATACAGTGGAGATTTGAAATCCGTTCATTGTCAATCAAAGGCGCGAGCCACTTTGATACCAGTGACTTTGGCAGAGCATCTGAAATACCCACTTTCAGCGTTCGGTTAATCGATGCAAGATCACCTTTGGTCGTTTCCAGCCACTCCTCGGCAATGGCGAACATGTCATCTGCATACTGCTGTGTTAGTTGCCCGTATTCGGTCAGTCTCAGCCCTCGTCCTTCTCTTAAAAACAGCTGTTTGCCAAGCCGTTGCTCAAGACTGGTGATCTGAGCACTGATGGTCTGAGGTGTCAGGTGCAGTATCTTACTTGCCGCAGCAATACTGCCATGACGGCTTACCTGCCAGAAATAGTACAGGTGGTTATAATTTATGTTCGTAATCATTCGTAATATTCGACGTTTTGCTAAGAATTTATCAGCTTTTTTCTTTTTAAATACATTAGTAGATTAACCTCAACGACGCAACAATATGAGTTCAACTTCAATTTGTTGACTGGCTTTGTTCAAAAGGTTGATAGCACTATGAAACTGAATTTCAGAGCAACGGGAAAGCGCATTGCAGAGGCGACTAAGTCGCAACTCTCCAGATTGGCAACTAACAAATTTATGCGCTATGCGGCCCACATCCGCAAAGTGCGGATAGATGTGGATGAGCAGCCTTGCCAGCGTCACGGTATGCTGACGATTTGTAAGGTGGAAGTGTTGTTACCCGGATTGCCGAATGTCTCTGTCAGGGCCAAAGGTAAGAACATGATGCAGGTGATCAAACGTGCTTTACGTGACAGTGAGCTGCTGCTAGCACGCCAGTTCAACAGAGCCGCATAGGACTGAACAGTATTTCTAATAAAGTAGATAAATTATTTGACCCTAACTGTGCAAAATAGGAGGTGGCGTCCAGGTTAGATTACGATTATGCAGTATTTACAGTTATTCCCAAGCACTTGCGGCGGCATGGAGGCCGCGCTTTACCCCATCACTAATGCACTTCTTGCGACATCCCAGACCTTAAGGTCCAACACTCGGTGTATAAATTAACCATATAAGGTAAATAATGTTCCCAAAATAAATTTTCACACAAGGAAAATATTAATAAAATGTTTATTGTTGGTGACATTTAGTTTGATTTTTGCTATTTTCAGACTCGGTATTGATCAACACTTTTTATTTTCAAGGACGTAGTAGATGCAGTATATCGATGATACCAGCGCTCAGGACAGCCAGTTAGAAAAAAAACACAACTATAAACGCTATTTCCTGATCATCGCTGGTGCAATTATTTCATTATATTTTATTGTTCCTCAAATACTTGCATGGGCAAGTGGTGAGAGCGCTGTCAGAATGGACAATATTCATGTCGCACAAGTGCGCCGTGGTGAATTTGTCAGAGATATTTCAGTCCAGGGGCGGGTAATTGCAGCGCGCAGGCCCACATTATATAGCCCGGCAGAAGGGACTGTTACTTATCTTGTGACAGCCGGAGATTCTGTCGAAATTAACCAGCCGCTGGCTCAGATAGACAGTCCTGAACTTAAGAGCTTGTTGGCACAAGAACAGGCTGAATTAACGCGTTTGGGCACTCAGTTAGAGCGGGAAAAAATTCAGGCGAAGAAGCAAGACCTGGCACAAGAAAACTACCTGGGCAAAGCCATGGTGGCGTTAAATGCAGCAAAGCGAGAAATGCGCCGTAATGAAGAAGGTAAAAAGAACCAGGTTGTCAGCGACATTGACTATCAAAAAGCCAAAGATGAACTGGAAAATGCACAGCGAGAACATCGCCTTGCGGTCAAAGAAGTGGCTTTATTAAAAGAAAGTCAGAAGTTTGAAATCCAGACGCGTGCAATTGAATTGCAAGCGCAGCAGGTACTGGTAGATGAACTGCAGCGACGAGTTGCATCTTTGGAAATTCGCTCTCCGGTGAGTGGTATTGTCGGCAATCTGAGTGTTGATCAGAAGAATTCGGTTGCGAAAAACCAGCCATTGCTGAGTGTCGTGGATTTGTCTCACTATGAGGTTGAGGTCAACATCCCTGAAAACTATGCAGATGACCTGGCGTTGGGTATGCCGGCACAAATTACACTTAATGGTCGGGCATATGCTGGTGAATTGACTGCCATTTCACCTGAAATTGTACGTGGACAAGTCGAAGGCAAGATACGCTTCAAAGAAGCTGACATTACCGGTCTCAGACAAAATCAGCGTCTGACTAGTCGAATTGTACTGGAAGAAAAATCGGGCGTGACTTATTTGCCTCGTGGTCAGTTTGTCGATGCATACAGTGGTAAGTATGCCTATGTTCTTGATGATGGCAGTGCAGTGAAAAAGTCAATCAGCCTTGGCTCAAAAAGTCTGGGTCAGGTTGAGGTACTGTCCGGGTTGGCAGTCGGTGATACCGTCATTATCTCTGACACTCGCATGTTTAATAGTGCAGAACGTGTGAGGGTCGTTCAGTAAAAAGTAAAATCAAGAGCGCGAATAAGACAATGTTCGCGCCAGCCCTGCGCGATTAATAAGCGTAACAATATGTGGAGGAAGCATGCTGATGAGATATTATTTCAAACTGGCCTGGATAAGCTTCAAACAAACTCCACTATTAAGTTCCTTAATCGTGGTCACAATTGCGGTGGGGATTGCCGCAACCATGATTACTTATACCATCAGCTACATGATGAACAAAGAGCCGGTGCCGGGCAAAGCCGACTCTCTTTATCTGGTTCAGCTCAATAGTTGGGACCCTCAAAAAGCCTATTACAGCCAGGGAGAAGAAGAACGAGTTCCCCCTTACCTTACCTATCAGGACATGCAAAATTTATGGCGCGCCAATCAGGCACAACGTCATGTGCCCATCAGCGGTTATAGAGATCAACTTAAGTTGCCACAGCAGGCTGACTCTGATGCAAAAACAGCATTGGTACGTTCGACAAGTCGGGATTTTTTCAACGCATTTAACGCGCCAATTCGGTTTGGCAGTCCCTGGTCAGTTGAAGCGGACAGGCAAGGTGAGCTGGTTGCTGTTATCAGTGCTGATGTGAACCAGCGACTATTTAACGGACAAAACTCAGTTGGACAATCTATTCGATTGGGAGCGTTGGAGTACCGAATCGTTGCTGTTCTGGACAACTGGCCCATTCTGCCACGGTTTTACGGCGAGGCGATGCGTGCTTTTCGCAAACCAAGAGATGTGTTTATTCCTTTTGAGGCGCAAGTGCGTAACGAGCTATGGTCATCGAATTTACAGGCTTTTGAGTGTTGGCGTGATCCGGAAGATAGCTCATTCGAGGCGTTCTTGTCCTCGGAGTGTGTCTGGGTTTACTTTTGGGTTGAGCTCAATGGGCCCTCTGAGCGCCTGGAATATGAAGAGTTTCTGTATTCCTATGTTCAGGAACAGCGAGCGTCAGGACGATTTCAACGCAAAATCATCAATAAGCTGAGCACCCCTGTGGAGTATCTGACTCAGCGTGAAGCCATCTCTCAGGACAACCATATGGCACTGGGGCTGTCACTGTGTTTTTTGATACTTTGCCTGCTGAATAGTACGAATCTGATGATGGCTAAGTTTCACACTAAGACGCTTGAAGTAAGCTTGCGCCGCGCCGTTGGTGCCAGCAAACGGCAGGTGTTTTATCAGTTCTGTATTGAAACCCTGTTGCTCGGAACGCTTGGGGGCGCGCTAGGGTTGATACTGGCACAGCTGGGACTGAAGGTGTGTAGTCAGGTTTATCAACATCTGAGTAGCGATTTGATGCAAATGGATCTGTTTATTGTGGTGTTAACCCCCTTAATTGCGATTTCTGCCAGCGTATTATTTGGCTTGTTACCCGTTATTCGTGCCAGCCGTATTGAGCCCGCCAGTCAGCTTAACAGTGTGTAAAGGGGCAATCATGAGAGACCTGTTACCGATTATTAAAACGTGGAATTATAGTCGCACTGCTCCTCTGTTATTTGTGCTGCAAATCGCGTTGACGTTTATGATATTAGTGAATGCAGCCTACATGGCGTTGCACAAGCACAGTTTATTATCTCGTCCAAGTGGGCTGGATGAACAGCATACCTTTTACGTGCTAACTAATTTACCCTCGGAAGCCACCGCAAGGGCTGCGGATATTGACCAAGATTTATCGGCAATAAATGACTTACCAAGTGTCACTTCCGTATCAGTTACATCGGGAGTGCCACTAACTGGGTGGGGGCGTTTTCTGGAAGTGGCCACTCAGGCCGACAGTGAGTACGATACCTTCAGTGGCTATTATGGAGGCGACAACGCGTTACTCGAGACGATGGGGTTAGAGCTGGTCGCGGGGGAAGGCTTTTCACAGGCCCCACTGTTTGCAGACACAGACGGGTTTCGGGTCGCAACTGAGATCATCATCACACAAGCGCTCGCACAGGCACTTTATCCCGATGACTGGCGTCAGGTTGTAGGGCAGACCATCTATATTAACAAGCGACCACAACAGGTTCGAGGGGTAGTCAAAACCTTGCAGGCTGCCTGGAGTTTTTGGGCCGTTGTGGAACACAGTGTGCTTGCACAGGTAATAGAGACCAGTGAGTATGTTTATTACCTGGTACGTGCTGAACCTGGCCAGCAGGCTGAGGCTATGGCACAAACAGTTGACTATCTTATGCGTCGTCATGGGAGAAAAATCGAAGAATTACAAACGTTCGAACAAATAAAGCAACAAAGCTATCAGGCTGAATATTCGGCCAGTATGACACTGTTGTGGGTTGTTGTTTGCTTGTCTTTGGTTACGGCATTGGGCGTGTTTGGTCAGGCGCGTTTTGCTGTTACCCGGCGTCGCAGGCAAATAGGTATCCGACGAGCTCTTGGAGCACAAAAAGAGCACATAGTCAGGTACTTTATGCTGGAGAATGCGCTTCTGACGATAGTAGGCATCGGCCTGGGATGTATTGCGGCTATGCTGCTTAATGTGCAATTTAGTAATTGGTTTGAGCTGGCCGTTGTACCTGTGGAATTCCTGGTAATTGGTGGAGTGTGTATGCTGCTGCTCGGTCAGGCTGCAACTTTGGCACCCGCTTGTCGTGCCGCCAGCGTATCACCAGCCATTACGACTCGCCTTGGGGAGCTGAGATAGACTCACCTGTGCGCAAATTGTTATGATAGCGGCTATAGAAGCGAATCGTGGTAACTATGTTAAAGCTATCAAATAATGTTGAACTGGCTGCGTGGGAAATTGAACTGACAGCGATCCGGGCTCAGGGGGCTGGTGGGCAAAATGTCAACAAGGTGTCCTCTGCAATTCACTTGAGGTTTGATATTAAGCGCTCAACTTTACCTGCTTTTTACAAAGAGCGGTTACTGGCCTTGCAAGACAGCAGGGTCAGTAAAGAGGGGGTAATCATCATTAAAGCGCAGAGTTTTCGCACTCAGGAACAGAATCGCGAGGATGCATTAGAGCGACTGAAAACTTTGATCCTCGCCGCCATCAAGGTAGAAAAGAAGCGCAGGGCCACTAAACCAACACGCAGTTCTCAGCGCAAGCGTCTGGACAGTAAAAGTAAACGTGGCCAGACTAAAGCGATGCGCGGGTCGGTTAAATTCTAATATCAATGAGCTAGTCAGCAATCAGTGGCAACGCCAGCGTGAATTTGGCCCCGCCGAGATCAGACTCGCCCACCTGACAGGAGGTGTCGTGCCAGGACAGGATTTTACTGACAATGGCCAGCCCCAAGCCAAATCCGCCGGTTTCTTTACTCCGGCTTTTGTCCAGTCTGGAAAATGGCTGAAATACTTGTTCGCGCTTTGATTCAGGTATGCCCGGTCCATCGTCTTCAACTGTGAATTGCGCCATTCCCTGTTGCATTGCCAGTGTGACTTTAATTTTACTTTGGCCATATTTGTCGGCATTTTGCAGCAGGTTTTGTATCACTCTGGATAACTGATGTGGATCGCATTTTACCGGAATATCTGGCTTGATGTCAGTGACAAGGTGTTTGTCCGTTGTACGCCCAAGTTTGTCAAGTTGGTCCAGGATGAGAGGGGCCAGGTCGCACTTTTGCATATGTAGTTGTTGATTAGCAAATTCCAGCCGAGCATAACTGAGCATCTCGTCAATCAGCACCTCCATTTCTGTTACATCCTCTTCCATGGCAGCAACTTGCTTTGGGTCTGTAGGTGCCAGCATGGCCAGTGCAAATTTTAGCCGCGCCAGAGGCGTTCTGAGTTCATGAGACACTGCATTGACAAGCTGCTTTTGGTTATTCATCAGGCTGGCGGTTTTAAGCGCCATTTTTTCAATTTGCTGGGTCAGAGTATAGATAGCAGAAAACCGCGAGCGAGTTGGAGTAAGGTCAAGAGAGCCTGAGGCGAGTTTTTCCGACGTGCGTTTTAATTGCACCAAGTCTACCCACAGTGGTCTGAGCCACAGCACCAAAAGCAGTGCCAATAAGGAAAATGACAGAAATTTAATCGTGTACTGCTTTATCGTCGCGGATTGTGCTGGCGCAAAAGGACCAAGTTGAACAACCGATGTACTATTGATAACGAACAGAATCAGAGCGTTTCCAGTATCATCAAAAGAGGTGATAATTTCCCCGTTCTTGAGTGCTGCCAGCTGCTCAGGCAACCAGGCAACATCTTCGTACGGAAACACAGCCAACTGAGTTTGAGTATCGAAAAACGAGGTTAAATCTTCTTCGTTTAGATGTGTTAATGCTTGTTTATAGTGCTTGGCGACCGCCGTTGCATGACGTAAGTCATCAGGTGCCTGCTCAACCCAGTTACGCCAGATAGCTTCACTGCCCTGATTAATTGCAATAATGCTGGCAAACACCACAATATACAAGCTAACAAGCAAACGCAGCACTGGCTTTATTCCCAGGCAGATTTAGAACACAAGTAGCCTTTGCCCCAAACGGTAATAAGTCGGTAGGGTTGCTCCAGGTTGTCATTGAGCTTTTTACGCAATCTGGAGATCCGTACATCGACACTGCGATCTAAGCCATCGTAAGGTCTGCCAACCACTTCCGTGTATATGTGCTCGCGACTGAGCGTTTCTCCTGCGTGTCGGGCAAGCTCCCAAAGCAGATCAAATTCATAGCTGGTCAGTTCGATTTCTTGTTCGCACAGGTAAGTCTTTCTGGCCGCTTTATCTATTTGAAGCTGGCCTAAGGTCAGTGTATCTGTGTTATCAGTTTGTTTTCCCTGGCGACGCAACAAAGCGTTCAATCTAGCAAGCAGCACATAGGGCTCAACGGGCTTAATAACATAGTCATCCGCACCAATCTCCAGTCCTCGGACATGATCGAAATCGCTGTCCTTTGCGGTTAGAAATAAGACAGGCCCTGAGTACTCTGGTCGGATCCTACGGCATATTTCAAAGCCATCAAGGTTGGGCAACATGATGTCGAGAATCACCACATCGGGCTGCTCTTGCACGATTTTTTCCGGCGCTAAAGCGCCATCATGGATCAGGGTGACATCGTAATTGTTGCTTTGTAAAAACTGCCCAGTGAGTTGAGCGAGTCTTTCATCGTCTTCTACCAGAATGACTTTAGTCATCAAAATAAACTCCAATCGGTTTTCAGTTTCCTGCGATACTTAGTACTTACCACAGCATTGACCTTCACTGTCTTCTTGGCAAGGGTATGCTGCTTTGCATCCCTCAGGCTAAACTCCATATTTTGTGCAAGTTTAACTGCCAGTTTAGCGGTTCCCTGATTGCTGCTTTCCCAGCAATGCAATTGCTTATTTTCCTGGTACAAGCATAGGTCTTCTGGCACAGAATGATGCCAGTTTACCCGAATGGTCATTTGGCAGGTTTGGCCTTGTGTCTTAACCATACATACCATGGGTTTAATCTCAAATAATGGTTGCGGTTCAGCACTGGCTTGTACAGCGCCGGCGCACCATAAAAGCACCCCAACAGGCAGGCCGTACGGAGGACGACTAGAACGCATAAAGGCCTCCGATGAAGACTGACGTAGTATAGCCTTCCTCAATAATTGGACTGTTAGCGATGCTAGAACCAAGCCATTGGTGTTTTGCGGTAAATTTAAACTGCCAGCTATCAGTTAGTTTATGATTATAAGCGATACCTATGTAGGGGTTAAAGGTACTGTCTACGTGATAGTGGAAATGCGTGAGATCGGTATCTTTGTCAGTGATGCCGTAGTAATAGCTACCCAACTTGGCATCTTTGTAGTCTATACCCAGTTTAAGCTGTAACTGCGCATATTTGGGGTGGCCAAAGGGCAATTTGTAACTATAGCCAAGGGAACCATTAAACCCTTTATAAATCCCTCTAATATCGTGCAGTAAACGTATTGTCAGCTTATGTTGTTCAGAGATGTACCAATGTGCCAGTATACCGCTGTCTATTGCCCATTTTCGCTTAGCCAGATCTTCAAAGGTTAAGGACGGTGGCTTGGTTTTTACTGGAGTCTGGTCACTGTTAATGACTGGGATATAGCCACTGATTTCATTAGGCAGGCTAATATTTCCACCGTCATCAGGGGATACGTCTCCATTGCTCGAAGGGATCCGGGACTCCGGAAAGTCTACCCGCTCACTGATGTCCGGAGAAAGTGTATTTGAGCGTAACAGGGTTCCAGGCCGGGAACGGGAAAAAAATGCCTGTTCCGAATTGAGTTCTGCAATCCAACTGACGTCGAATGATTGCTGATTGATAAATGTATAACCAACTGCAGTATTATCAAGGAAGAAGCGATCGCCGTAGTAGCTGACATAAGGTAATACGATCAATGGGGAGTGTTCTCCGTCCTTAAGTGGGTTTGTTGCGACACCGGCGCCCACTGCCACTGAAACTTCCCACTGTGACACCTCAACACAGTTTTCAGGCTGTGTGTCGCAGTTAGCAAAAGCCATACTACTAAACAACACTAAGCCAATCACACCTGTCAGACGTTTCACTTTTCCACCGCTCCCTATTTTACACAGAGGTACTTTACCAATTAAATTACCAATTACCAGAAAGAGTTACATTAAATAACATTTACACTGGCTGGAGTAACAGCAACTCTTTTGCAAACAGGTATGGTTATGCACATACTTAATCCCAAGGAGATAACCAATGTTAAATTCTAATCAGTTAAAAGTCACAGCAGCCGCGCTCTCGTTAGCGTTGCTCAGTGCTTGTGGTTCGGGGAGCGACGGTAATTCTTCCGGCCAGGGTCCGGGCAATGGGGGGGGTCAAACTCCAGCCGATAAAGTGCCTGACTTGTCTACTGGTGAAGCCAGTGCGAAGAAGTTGCGAAAAGCCAGTGCACAGGACTTTGCTACTTATCTTAAAAATGGTGTTTATCTATCTCAGGGGACATCAGATGCGTCAAATATAGCAGACGGCTCCGAAGCAGGCACATCTCCAACTTCTGGAGAATCTCCTACTTTTTCCACCACCAATGTACAGGAATCAGCAGTAGATGAAGGTGACCGGATCAAGTATGACGGAGAATACTTGTATATTGCCAACACGACGGATTTTCAGGCGGCAGAAGGAGAGCACCAGCAGTCTGTACGCATTCTGAAACGCACAGAAGCGGGAGAGCTTACGCCACTTTCCAGCTTGATAACCAGTAGGGATTACTATTTTAATCAACGTCTTTATTTAAAGGAAGATAACCTCGCCGTCGTACTCAGTAACGAGGGGGGCATGTTCGGGGTAGAGCCTGGCATTGATGGAGCCCTTTCCATAGCCGTGATGCCTTATCCGGCAGAGCTAGGTATTACGCTGGTACGTGTTGATGTTAAAGATCCCACACAGAGTAATATTACGCATCAGCTACGCTTTGATGGTGAGCTGGTGGACTCGCGCGTTATAGGTGACTCGCTTTATTTGGTTAGTAAATTTACTGCGCGTTTTGAAGGTTTTGAGCGACAAGGAGAAGATCTTAACCTGACCAACTACCAGAAAATAATAGCGACGGATATCTCCGAGTTGTTACCCAAAGTGACCGACATCAAGACCGGAACACAAAGGCTAATGGTAGACCCCGCAACCTGCTACGTGCCGGAGCAAGCTTCAGAGCTCAATGGTTATCATCAAATTACCTCTGTAACGCGTGTGTCATTAAGCGATCCCAACTCTCTGACTTCAACCTGTGTTGCGAGTAGAACACAGGGGATCTATATGTCACAGAAAAATCTCTACCTCTACGGCTATTATTACGATCCAGAGGACGTGACTTTTGATGACACAACCCAGACAGTTATGCATCAATTTAGTCTGACAGAAAATGCCGTGACTTACAGTGCATCAGGCAGAGTTGCCGGCCGATTAGGAAGTGGAAATACAAACCTTCGCTTTAGTGAACACAATGATTTACTGCGTGTAGTAACGTCACGCTTCACTGAAGAAAATGGCATGGTGCACAAACTGCACATACTGCAAAGGCTAGGCGATAATCTGGCACTGATCAGCCAGTTGCCCAACGACACTCGACCCACGCCAATCGGAAAAGTCTCTGACAATGGTTTGGTGGAGGAAGATATCTACGCGGTGCGTTTTTTTGGTGATAAAGCCTATATCGTGACATTTCGCCAGGTTGATCCTCTGTATGTGCTCGATCTCAGCGATCGAAATGATCCTAAAATAACCGGTGCATTGGAAATCCCCGGGTACTCTGCATACCTTCACCCGGTTTCAGACACCCTGCTGGTTGGGGTTGGTCAGAATGTGCAGGATTGGTTTATCGACCCTGTTGCGCTGAACGATGACCAGATAGGCGCAAAGGTAAGCCTTTTCGATGTCAGTGACATTGGCGCGCCGGCTTTGCTGCAGGAAAAAGTATTTCCCGGCGGATATAGCCCCGTGGAGTTTGACTATCATGCATTTAGCTACGTAAAACACAGCGAAGACGTATTCAGAATGACATTACCTGTAGAAAGCTGGCTCACTCAGGATGAGGGCGATAATAGCGTGTCTTGGTATATACGCAGTGAGTTAGCCGCATTCGAAGTGCACAGTGGTGAAACGCCCAAGCTACAGTATATGGGCAGTAGTGTTATTGAACCGCAATCCGACATAGAGCTTCAGGGTTATGTTTGGTCAGGAGATGATCGTAGCGTGATACATGACGATCATATTTACTACGTGCATGGCAATTTTGTCTGGTCAAGTCTGTGGCAAACGCCACAGGTAACGACAGGACCATTCTAATGTAACTTGGCAAAACGACGCAACCGGCATCTTTTTCCGGCTGCGTCATTTGCGTTTAGTTTGGCGTGATCAAGCCAAGCTTTTGGTCATTACACCACTTTCCACCGAGCATATAGTTATCTTTAAGCGTGCCTTCATGCTCAAAACCTAACTTGGTCAGTAAGTTAAAAGAGGGCTCATTGCCTTCGGTTACGGTTGCCGTTAATTTGTGGTAACCACACTCGTTGAAAGCAAATTCAATGACTGCTTTGGTTGACTCTTTGGCGTACCCTTTACCCTGATGTGTGGGGTCAAGCATAAACCCAAGCTCTGCCTGTTGGAAGGGGACCCAGTTGCACAGAAAGCCATGTAAGCCAATAGGTGTCCCTGATTGGCGGTCTTCAATCATCAATGTTAGCCAGTGGTTTTGTTGTTTTCGCCAGCGAGGCAGACGACGGTTAAATTGGCCGCGAATAAAATCTTGCCCTGGCAGGTCTTTAATAAATCGCATCACCTGAGGCTGCTGGTGCAGGTAGAGGAAAAATGACCAGTCTTCATTGGTCAAAGGCCTGAGTAAGAGTCTTGGGGTTTCTATCACAACATTGTCCTTATGAATTATTATTTAGGTGTGAAAAAGTAGTGCTTTGATGGCGACAATTTGCGCAATGCTGTCAGGATTATCACCGTGAACACAAAGTGTATCTGCTTTGAGCGGCAATGAACGGCCGCTGGCTGTCGTAACTGTGCCCTGGGTTACCAGCTGTTTCACCTGCGCCAGAAGTTGGGCTTCATTATGGACTGCATTGGGCTGCGCGCGCGGACTTAGCAGTCCTTCGTCTGTGTATAGTCTGTCTGCAAAGGCCTCAAACAGCAGCTCTACACCAAATTGTGACGCAAGACCCAGGTGATGTTCTTGCTTTGCCGTCGCCAGAATCATCAGTTTGAGTTGCGCAGGGTACAATGAGATTGCCTTGAGCACCTGAACAAGTATACCTTCGTCGCGCATCATGTCGTTGTACAGGGCACCGTGTGGTTTAACGTATTGCAGCGTCATGTCGTGCACGCGGGCCATACCTTCTAGTGCTGCAATTTGATAATGCAGGATATTGATCAGCTCATGCTCATTGAGGGTCATAGAGCGGCGTCCAAACCCTTGCAGGTCCGGGTAGCTGGGGTGAGCGCCAATAGCGACTTTATGCGTTTTGGCAAGTGCCAAAGTAGCTGCCATAACACTGGGATCGCCCGCATGAAATCCGCAGGCGATGTTCGCCAGATCAATGTGAGGCATAACCTGATCGTCCAGACCCATTTTCCAGGCGCCATAGCTTTCGCCTAAATCGCAATTTAATAGCATGAGTTGCTCTTTTGTTTGGTTTTTACTGAACCTTAACACGGATCAGGGTTGAAGGTTAGGCATCAACAGACAGAAATGAGCAGGGTTCTCAAGCTAAGTTCAGCTGATCACAAGGCTGAGATCTGCCTTATCGGTCACCAGCAGATGTTGTGGACTGTTGATAATACACCACTCTGGTGCTGCCCGAGTGATGGCAAGATGCGCAGTTAAACTGGTAGTCCAGAATACGGGTATATCACCCGAGCTAATGCAGAGCGGCTCGCCAAAGTTTGGTTTACTCAGGTTGGTTACTCCTATTTCGCCGGAGTCACCAAAATGAACCGGGATACCGTGAGGTACCCGACTCACAGAGCCGGCCTGAATTGCACGGATCAATGTCGGCTTATTCATAGGGCGCATGCAGACCACCTTTGGTCCCCCAAACGGCCCAACCTGATGGCTTTCGATATTGCTGATGTACATTGGTAAAGAGTGAGTCGGATTAGCAAGTGGGCTGGCAATGCCAAAAGAGTGTAAAACAGTGTCAAATGCCAGATAACTGGCCAGTGCAAAGGCAACAAAATCATCCCGCCATAGATGTGTAATATCAGAGACTTCTTCGGTTAGCTGCCCTTGCTTTAGTATACGATAACGTGGAATATCTGTTCTTATATCAATGTCCTGACCCAGTTGATCCAGGTGATAACAGCCTGGCGAAATACTGCTTGCCAACAATGGACAGCAATCAGCATTGTGCTGGCAGTAGGTCTGAAATTCAAACGCATTGGCTTCAGGCAGGATTAAAATATTGCATTGGGCAAAACCAGGTACAAAACCATTGGTGGGGCCGGAGTAATCTCCGGCCCGGATCATGGCACGAATAGCGTTAGGTGCAGTGAGTGATGCCTTAGGGTCCATATTTGTCCTCATCAGATAACAGGCTGATTTAACAACATCTCCCCAATATTATAGGCCGATACGATTAATCTGCCTGTTTGTCTATGCTGACCGGGAGCGTACCATTGGCTTTGGCCTTGCCCATAATCACTTGTGCAAGGGCTGTGTAAGCGGGGCCACTCACCCGGTGCTCGGTTTCAACATCTACGTTATACGCATAGCTTGCCAGTACAGCCTGGCTGTATGGAGCAAAGCGAGTGATTTCATAGGGTGCGCGTAAGCTGATGAAAACCGTCGGTGTATTCTGCGCTTGGGCGAATATCATTAGCTCTTCTAATGCCTCTGGCTGGGCTTTTGCGTTTACCGCAAATTTGGCTAATGTTGCCAGGTCGTCCATCCCGCCAATTTCGGCAGCACTTTGTGCTGGGGAGGCGTGCCCGGCAATCACCCAATCAGCACGCTGGATATCTGACTTTGCTTGCTGTGGATCAAACCCTTGCAAACTGGACACTGTCACAGTGAATGGGTGTGCGGAGTGAGCCTGTAAAGCTTGTTTAAGCGCCGTGGCTTTTTGTTTGTCAGGCATGATGAGGTGAATGTGTTGATTAGCGCGAATTGCCAGTGGCAATAGATTATCATTTTTCACTTCGGTAATGGCCGCCAGCGCAAGTTCGGCCTCTACTTTTCGATGTTGGGGGTTACCCAAGACGGATTCAGCTATGGCGGTTGATAAGCGACGTTTTTCGGGTAAAAAGCGTGCTTTGAGCGCACGGATCCGGTTGGCTGATAATGTGAGCTCAGAGATCGCTAGCTGGGTAGAGGCTGTTTGATAAAGCTTGTCCATAAATTGCCTGAATGCACTGATATCTTCTGTGCTCCGTATCGCAAAAGGCATAAGTGCGATATCTACGCCGGCAGCAAAGGTTTCTATGACAGCCTGCTCAGGAGCAAAGAAGTCACTGATCCCGGCCATGTCGAGCGCATCCGTGATGGTGACACCCTGATACCCCAGTTGACCCCGCAGTAAATCGTGCATTATCTTGCGTGACATGGTGGCTGGACGCAGCATTTTCTCGCCACGTTTGTTGAGGATTTGCGTATCATCTAAAGCCGGATATTGAATATGTGCTGTCATCAGCATACCCGGAGCGTGTTGCTTGATGATGGTCGCAAATGGTGCGATGTCCTGCTGGTAAATTTGATCAGGAGTGTGATTGACCCGGGGCAAACCTGTGTGGCTGTCTACATTGGTATCACCATGGCCTGGGAAATGTTTAATGGCTGAAATAACCCCTTGTTGCTCAAATGCCTTAACCTGCGCGGCTCCTAGTTTTGCGACTATGTCGGGGCTCTCGCCAAATGAACGTACATTGATGACTGGGTTGTCCGGGTTGGCATTGACGTCAACAGTGGGGGCGAAGTTAACATTGATCCCAAGCGCAGCCAGTTCTTTACCTATCGCAGTGGCGACTGCATGCGCATAGTGGGTGCCATGTTTCGCATAGCTGGCACCAATACTCATATTGCCTGTGAATGAGGTTGCCTCGGCACGGTTGATTCTGGCGACCCTGCCACCCTCCTGATCAATGGCGATAAAGGGAGGGACTTCAGTAGCGTCATTCAGCTGACTTGTTAGCGCGACAATCTGGTCAATTTCCTGTACGTTTTCGGCAAACAGGATCACCCCACCGATATGATATTCCCGGAGGATGTCTCTTAGCTGCGGTGGCAGAGACGTCATAGGCGCTCTGCACTGCGCTCCTTTGCCTTGTTCACAAAAGTATCTCAAATCGAGCATCAGTTTTTGGCCAATCAGAGGGCGTAATTCAGGTGATACCGTGGCACTGTGGCTTTGGGTTGTCAGGGTCATGAGCAAACCTATAAAAAGTAAGCGAAGCAAAGTATTCATCGTTAATATGCTATTTTTTCTGGCACTCTATCATGCCATGGCGCTAAGATGGAGCAAATTCAGCTCGGTGCGCTATCTTAAGCCGGTGCCAGTGAACGAGCTTTGAACATTAAGGTAAGATTATAAAATTAAGAGGGAAAGACCATGACACACCATGCCTTAAATTATGTAGAGTTTGCAGCGTCGGATCTGGCTGCGACACAGGCATTTTTTGAATCGGTATTTGGCTGGCAGTTTCAGTCATATGGCCCAGAGTACGTTGCTTTTAGTGAGTCTGGCTTGGAGGGGGGCTTTTTTCAAAGTGAGTTGTCTGCACGTCAGGATCAGGGGGCACCGTTACTGGTGCTCTACAGTCAGGACCTCGAGCAAACACAGCAAGCTGTAGAGCAAGCAGGGGCCACTATCAATAAAGCGATTTTTAGCTTTCCGGGTGGCAGACGGTTTCATTTCATTGAACCAAGTGGTAACGAATTAGCGGTGTGGAGCGACAAGTAACTCAAAAAACCAGTACCCCGTTAACTTGCAATCCCGACATCCAGCTTGGCAAACCATTCAAGGAATTCGGTGACGGCGTCTCCTTTAAACAAACGGCCATGTTGTGGTGCCATAATGTCGATATCCAGCTCCTTAACGCGGGCTATCCAGTTTGATTTTGCGCGGTTAGAGGGCATCCAGCGACGATGAAAATACTCCATGTGTTTCACATGAGTGCCAAAGTCTTCAACAAATATGGGCGCATCCGTTTTTTCCAGTGCTGCGCCTACATCACCGCTCATCAGAATTTTGGCGTGGGGGTCATAGACATGAAAATTTCCGGATGAGTGAAGATAATGTGCTGGTACCAGCTTTAGGCTAATGTCATTCAGACGGATCTCCCCGCCTTCGTCCTTGATCCCCTGATATCTGATATTGTTCATGCCAAAGTGACGAATAAACCCTTCCCACAGCCAGGGAGCGTGTAGAGTTGCATTCGGCAGGGCCTTATCCCACAACCCAAGTGATGAAATGATGTCTGGGTCCTGATGAGAAGCGAATAACGTTGTCAATTCTTCGAGTTCAATATGCTGCAATATTGCGGCTAACATAGGTGAAAAGAGCTCCGTGCCGCCCGGGTCTAGCAGCACCGCCTGGCCTTTGCCTTTTACCAAGTACTGGTTGGTATCTATGATTTTTTCTGGTTTTCCTTCATCCCGGCCAAACATCAACCAGGTATGGCTGGGAGCCTGAAACAGTTGTGTCGCTTTCAATGCAAGGTGCCTCTTAGTGTATGAATTTCATTTAAGTTTACGGTGACAGATTGCTTGATTGTTCTGGCTGCACTGGCAATAAAGTCGGAGACGGATTGCAAGCTGTCACTAAATTCTCCTGCATTCGATGCTTCAACTCTACTGGTTACTGCAATGTATTCAGCACTGCGCATTTGCTTGTTAATTTCTTCAAAAAAACTCTCCAGTTCATGCAGGGCGATTTCGAGCTTCTTAGTCTGTTGCTGTCGTTCTGACTTCGCTTTGTGCTGTAAGGCTGCGAGTTGCACTGTGGTAGCCAGCGTCGCAGCCTGATCAACATGTAAATCAAACTGTGTACTGCGTACGGCCTCGAGCGCGATTTTGAACAGCTGGTTGGATAATGTGGAGATGTGTGTTGTGGTTTTAATGGTTTGTTCTGAGAATTCATCAATAAAATTAGTGATAGGCTTAAAACCGGATGCAGAATCTCCCGCCCGAAGTGCCACAACGCGTGCATTTTTAGCGGTTAATGATAAGTTTTTGGCTTCAGCCAGAATGGCATCCAGGTTGGCGATAATACGCGCAACGCGAATAAAGCTGTCTACTATATTTTTATCGCTCAATGCGAAACTCCACTGGCAACGGGCTGCTTTCAAGACACTAGGATAAAATTCGCTGAAATTCCAGAAATCGGCATAATCGCACACCCAGTGAAAATGTTCTCCACAACCTTAAACCCTTTCATTAACAAAGGCTTCAAAAGTACTCTTAAGCATTACCAAAGTGACGAGATTGCGACTAAGCTTGACAGGTGCGACATAAAAAAAGATCGGAGCTTGAGTGAAACCCGCTGCGTTGCAATCAATAGTTTGTCTGTGTTTCTCTGCCATGGGGTGGCAGGCAAGCGCAGCAACTCCATCACCCGCTATTTTATTGGCCAACCCAATGGTGTTTGCGTTGGTCATAGGGGGCGTGTTTGCTTTGATGGCGGGGTTGGTGGTGTGGGGGTTAAATCGCCAACGGGGAGTTATCAGCAGTAGTGAACACCATGAGGCCCATCATTTTTATCTGGAGGCATTTCAGGCGAACCCGGGATATCAGTTTGTGTTTAGCTCGGATGCGAGCTTAGTCAGTATGAGTGATGGCTTAACTACAGCGCTGAATAAAACCCATAAAGCATTATTTGCTTACAACCTCCACGAATTGCTTGAACCAGATAGCTGGGCAAGGCTCGCAGCATGGCTGGAACAGCCAAAAAATGGCCAGGTGATTAAATTGACGCTGGTTAGTGCCCAGAGCGAACGTGTGACGGGGTTGTTTGAGTTTCAGAGCTCTGAGCAACGTAACCTTCATCTGGCTCGCTATTTACATCTTTCTCCTCATCTTGGTCAGGCTGACACAGACAGCGAGCTGTTAGCCGTGACACTGAGCTCCATAGGCGACGGCGTAATTTGCTGCGATGTAGAGAGCCGAGTGATCTTTATGAATCCGGTCGCCGAGGCCGTCTTAGCCTTACTGACCGAAGAAGTTAAAGGGCTGCCTATCACTGAGGTCATGCCGCTTTATCACGAGGGCAGTGACAGGCTTATTGAAGATCAGATGGCGGTTTGCATGCGCAACCAGCAAACGATCAGCTTGCCGGATTCTACCTGTTTTCGAAATCATCTCGGGCTGGAATTTGCGATTGATGATTCCTGCTCTCCGGTCTACAACAACGCAGGTAAAGTGATTGGGGCCGTGATGATTTTCCAGGATGTGACTGAATCGCGGGCGCTTAAACGTAAAATGAATCACCTGGCTCACCATGATGCATTGACCGGTTTGCCGAATCGACTATTGCTGCAAGACAGGCTGATTCAGGCCTGTAAACGTGCATTACGCAACCGTCATCAGTTTGCCGTTGTGTTTATGGACCTCAATAAGTTTAAAAAAATTAACGATTCATTAGGGCACGACTTTGGTGATCTGCTCCTGAAGCAGATCGCACACCGGTTGACCGATGCTATCAGGGCATGTGATACGGTGTCTCGTATGGGGGGCGATGAGTTCGTACTGTTGCTTGATGCCATTGAAGATAAACGGCACGTTGGCAGTGTTATCAAAAAAGTGCTCGATAAAGTGTGTGGCCAATACGAGATCAAAGGCGTTGAAGTGCAGGCAACTTTGAGCGCTGGTGTGGCTTTATACCCTGATGACGGTGACAACGCCGAAGTGTTAATGAAACATGCAGACAGCGCCATGTATCGGGCGAAGAAATCTGGCAAAGGTGGTATGCAGTTTTACTGCTCACAACTGGATGACGAAGCCGAACAAAACCAGGCTCTGGAGCAGGCCATTTTGGAGGCGATATCTCAGGATAAGTTTGTGCCTCATTTTCAGCCCGTTGTGAGTGCCGCGGATGGCCGGGTTGTTCAGTTGGAGATGTTAGCACGTTGGCACAAAGAAGGTGTATTAGTCGAAGCGAATCATTTTATCGGTGAGATAGCAGATCTGGGCGCCTTGATGACTTTACAGATCAGGCTTTGGGAGCAGGCGCTGAGCTGTTTTGTGAAATGGCAGGCTCTGTACCCCAAGCTCAGGTTAAGCATCAACCTTGCAGTAAAAACACTACAACACGATGACGCATTGCAAACGCTTAAACGCTGCATATCCTCACATGGCTTACTGCCTCAGCATATAGAAATTGAGATTGCTGAAAAGCAATTGTCGTTGCTTGGAGCAGAACTTAGCTCGGTGGTTAGCACATGGCGTCAGGCAGGGTTTACTCTGGCAATTGACGACTTTGACGCTTGCCATACCAGCATTAGAGAACTTCATGCATTCCACTTTGATGTCCTTAAACTGGACCCCGAGCTAACAAAGGGACTGATCACAGGTGAGGCTTCGGGCGTGGTGAGTTCGATACTGACCCTGGCCAACAATCTCGGTGTTATTTGCTGCGCAGAAGGAGTAGAAACCTCTGAACAAGCCAGATTACTCACCGAGATGGGTTGCCCTCTGCTGCAGGGTTATCATTTGGGTGAGCCGCTCAGCGCAGAGGATGTTGCTGCGCACCTAGCACTGAAAAGTACTTCTTAGGCTCCAATGATTCACTCATTTTGAAACCTTAAGGTTGTCTTAATTTTCCAGTTCTATTCTGCACCTAAGTTAACATCACGGAGCAGCGTATGACCGCCCTCGTTCAAACACTTGGAACTGCGACCCCTACTCGGCTATTAAGCTGGGCAGCTGAGCATTGTGTTTTACGTGCCACACTGGAGCAAGACATTCGCAGTGGGTTTCGTAAAGCATTTGATGCTGAGATCAAACATTTTTATCCGTTACTGAGTACGCTGAAGCTGACTTGTGGCCAGTGTAGTTTGGGGTTGAGGCTCGCTGGCAAGCACGAGTTGTTTGTCGAGCAGTACCTGCAACACAGTATTGAGCGGGCTATCGGTGCACATCAAATTGGCCAGAGTGCATTAAGTCAACATGCGCGCTTTGAGATTGCCGAGCTGGGAAACTTGGTATCGACGCATCGCAAAGCCAGTTTGTTGCATTTTGTCATAGTTGCTCAGGCACTTATCGCTTACGGCATTCGCTATTTAACCTTTGCTGCAACCACTCAGGTAAGAGCGCTATTGTCTTTGCTGCAGGTACCGGTGCATATCCTTGCAGACGCTACAGATAATATAGAGGGCGCTGCAGATTATGGTTCTTACTATCAGCAACAGCCTAAAGTGTGTGTGGTTGAGTTATCCGATGCGACTCAGGTGATCCGAGAAACAGCGCTATTGCGGCGATATGTGAATCAATATCGCGATGAAACGGAATATTTGCTGGAGGGACTGCGCTATGCATGATTTCTTGAATGGTACATCACATCACAGCCAAGAGGTTGTTGTTGCAGATGAGCATCAAAGCTGGACCAAGCATGACTTTCAGCAGCAATGTGAGGTCTTGATGGAATATCTGAGCACACTTGATGGAGCGTGTATTGCTTTTCATATGGATAATTCACCAGCCTGGATTGCGCTTGACCTAGCATTGTTAGAGTGCAATAAAATTGCGCTGCCCCTGCCTTTGTTTTTCACTCAGGCACAGTGCGAGCACGCATTATGTCAGTCAGGTGCGACCTGGTTAATTAGTGAAGCGGTGCTTCAGGTCTATCCGCATAGTAAAACCATTTCCGTATGTGGGCGTCAACTCCATGTTTACCGGCTTAATGGTCAAGCAACAGGCTATTTTGCAGGTACACGCAAGATCACTTTTACTTCAGGCTCGACCGGCTCTCCCAAAGGTGTGTGTTTGTCGCAAACCACTGTGATGCAAGTGGCACAGAGTCTCAGTCAGCGCTTGAACCTGGAAAAGCCCAGACATCTGTGTTTGTTGCCTCTGGCTGTCTTGCTTGAAAATATCGCAGGAGTGTATGCCCCGTTACTGAGCTGCGGTCAGATTTTTGCACCTTCTTTGCATAGCCTGGGGTATCAGGGCAGCCAGTTACAAGCCCCCGACAAACTATTGGCCTGTATCAGTGATTTCGAGCCTAATACGCTGATCCTGGTCCCGGAGCTATTGCAGCTGTTGGTGCATGCCTGCTCACGGGGCTGGCAACCACCTAGCAGTTTACGTTTTATCGCCGTTGGTGGCGCCCGGGTTGATAGCTATCTACTTGCTCAAGCCATCGCGTTTGGATTGCCCGTTTTTCAGGGCTATGGGCTATCGGAAGCCGGCTCCGTGGTGGCACTGAACACAGCTGACGGAAAGCTCACAGGTGTCGGAGAGGTGTTACCCCATCTGGAGTACAAAATTGAACATGGACAGCTTTACCTTCGCGGGCCACTTTATCTTGGCTATCTCAATGGAGCGCAGCACAACCCTGAGAGTTGGCTGGCAACCGAAGATTTAGCCAGGCAAGAGACCACGGGCCTGGTTATCCATGGAAGGCTCAAAAACCAACTGATCCTGAGCAATGGGCGTAATGTGTCGCCAGAGTGGCCCGAAGCTTTATTACTTAGCCATTGTGGTGTTTTACAGGCAGTTGTCTTTGGGGAGGCCAGGGCGCATCTGGTTGCATTAATCTATGCCTCTTCGCAACTCAGTGATGGCCAGCTAACCAAGCTTGTCACTCAGACCAATAGCCTGTTACCAGATTACGCCAGAGTTGATTCCTGGCATCGGCTGGAACATCCCTTGTCGGTACAAGCCGAATTACTAACATCAAACGGTCGGCCCAGGCGTGATGCCATTGCCCACCACTACCAAACTGAATTAACTGCCCTCTATCAAACTTACACCGAGGAGCAGACTTCGCAGCAACAAATACGATTGGAGAAAAGCATATGAAGAATTTCTATGAAACATTACAGGACGCGACTCAGGCTGAACGAGAGTACCTGTTAAGTGCGCCTATCTTCAAGGCGGTATTTGAAGATGAGATCTGCATTGAGCAGTATGTGGGTTTCTTAACACAGGCTTTTCATCACGTTAAGCACACGGTTCCACTATTGATGGCATGTGGCAGCCAATTAAACGAAGAAAAAGAATGGCTACGTGAGGCGATTGCACATTACATTGAAGAGGAACTAGGGCATCAGGAATGGATCCTCAATGATATAGCTGCGTGCGGTTTCGATAAAGAAACGGTACGTCACAGCCAGCCGGGCTTTGCGACAGAAATGATGGTCAGCTATGCCTATGACAGCATTCAACGTGTGTCACCCTTGAGTTTCTTTGGCATGGTGAATGTGCTGGAGGGCACGTCAATCATGCTGGCTGATAAAGCTGCAACGCAGATCCGCACTAAGTTGGGGTTACCTAAAAGTGCCTTCAGTTACCTGACATCACATGGCGCTCTGGACCTTGAGCATATTAACTTCTTTGCCGGGTTAATGAATCGCATTGAAGACCCGCGAGAGCAGCGGGTCATCATTCACGCCGCCAAACGCTTTTATCGCCTCTATGGCGCCATTTTTCATGATATGGACGTTCAACTTGGGTCATTTACACGGGAGGCGAGCTGATGAGCACTCAAAAACTAGCGGTGTTAACGGGTGCAACAGGTGGGCTTGGGCGAGTGTTTGCACACCGTTTGCTAAAAGATGGCTGGCGTTTACTCCTGGTAGCGCGTCAACGAAATGCTCTACAAGCAATGGTGGCGCAATTTGGAGCTGAACATCAGGCTATTGCAGTGGATTTAAGTGATGAAAAAGCAGCTGCTCAGATTACACACCAAGCCGCGATGATGGGGGGCGCGAGTTTGCTTGTCAATAATGCTGGAGTTAATCGGATGGTCGCATTTGAAGATATGACGCAGGCGGAACTGACACAGCAACTACAGGTAAATCTTGTCTCACCGGCCTGTTTAACCCACGCTATGTTAAATCAGCTTGAGGCTAATCAGGGAACGGTTGTTAACATTGGTTCGGCGCTCGGGGCTATAGGATTTCCATACCAAAGTGTTTATTGCGCCAGTAAGTTTGGTTTACGTGGCTTCAGTGAGGCTTTATCTCGAGAGCTGGATGGACGAGTTGCAGTGAAATACCTCTCACCCAGGGCCGCTGATACAGCCATCAATGATGAATCTGTTCGTCTGCTTAACAAAAAACTGGGGAATAGAATGGATTGTCCTCAGGTTGTAGCAGATGAATTCATGGCTTTGTTAAAAGGCAAAGCCAAACGTAAGGGGCTTGGATTCCCTGAGAAGTTTTTTGCCCGACTTAATGGCGCTCTGCCGGAGCTTGTTGATGGCAGCATTATTAAGCAGCGGTCGACCATACGAGCGCATTTCGCAGCACAATCTGCAAAATTTTCTTCGCGATTGGAGGACTCACTATGAAATCCGCATTTATTGCACTAAGTGCATCTATTAGTCTGTTTTGCAGTGGCGTGAGTTATGCTGCGTTGGATGACGATATAACTTTGTTGCAGCAGTCTTGGGCAAAGGTCAATTATGAATTGAAAGACGATGCTCAGGACAAAGCCTTTAAGGCATTGATAAAAGACAGTCAAAGGGTTGTGAAGCAGTATCCGGAAAAGGCTGAGAGCCATATCTGGCATGGTATTATTCAGTCCAGTTATGCGGGAGCGAAAGGTGGGCTGGGTGCTTTGGGCCTGGCCAAACAGGCTAAAGCAGAGTTTGAACAAGCGATAGCCATTGACCGTGAGGCACTCAATGGCTCTGCATTAACCAGTCTGGGTACTCTATACAGTCAGGTACCGGGGTGGCCCATTGGCTTTGGCAATGACAATAAAGCGCGAGAGCTGTTTGAGCAGTCATTGGACATTAACCCGCAAGGGCTGGATATCAATTACTTTTATGCTCAATTCCTATATGATGAGCGCGAATATGGTACTGCTCTGATACACTTACAGAAAGCACAGATTGCGCCAAAACGCCCTGGCCGCGAAAAAGCAGATCAGTACCGCCAGGCCGAAGTGACTAAGTTATTAGCGCTCGTAGAGAAGAAACTAAAACGTAAGAAATGAGATTATTACTAGTAGAAGATGACGCCCTGCTTGCACAGGGCCTTGTCCAGTCACTGAAAAAAGAAGGGTATGTGGTCGAGCATGTTGATACCTGTGCCAGAGCATTAACGTCAATTGAGGTGACGCTACCAGAGCTGGTTGTGCTCGATTTAGGGCTGCCTGATGGGGACGGGTTGAATGTACTCAAAGCACTCAAGCAACACAAAGCACAGGTTGGGGTGTTGATTCTGACCGCACGAGATGAGCTGGATGATAAAGTTGCCGGGTTAGACCATGGCGCAGACGATTATCTGGCAAAGCCGTTTGAGCCACTTGAGTTGTTTGCTCGCTTGCGGGTTGTGGCACGACGTTTTGGAAAGCAGCAGGATAGCCGCCTGAGTTGTGAGCAGGTCACTTTGGATCTTGTTAGTCACCAGGTGGAGATTGATCAACACTCCTTACTGCTACCACGAAAAGAGTACATGTTACTCAAAGCGTTAATGGAAAATAAAGGGCGTGTTTTATCTAAGAGTCAGCTTGAAGACAAGCTTTATCATTGGGGTGAAGAGTTGGGGTCGAATGCCATCGAAGTACATATACATCACCTGCGTAAAAAGTTACCGAATGGGTTTATCAAAACGCTACGCGGTATTGGTTACGTAGTGGGTAGCTGAGTGTCGATTCATCCCGCTCATCGACCGATTTCGATTAATCGAAAACTGACGTTGATATTGGTCTCGTGCCTTATTTTGTCTACTTTTTGGGCGCTTTTGAGCGGTTATCGCGCCAGTATGGAAAAAGCAGAGCAACAGCTTGATGAACAGCTTAGAGAAGTGGCTGTATTGCTCATGGAAACTGAATTAGGACAGACTATCCCCACCCGGGAAATCTATTTCCAGATTTGGCAAAATAATGTGCTACTTGCCGCCAGTGAGCGGCTCGGAAGTCCAGAGTTTAAAGTCGACCTTTCTCCAGGTTGGCGAACGCAGAATATTGCAGCGATGCGACTGCGCACTTATACCGCTGAGCAAGGCGAACGTCTGGTGTTGGTGGCAGAGTCAGTGAACAAACGTTTTTCTCTTGCTGAAAACTTAGTATTGTCTGCCATGATGCCGTTGGTGATTATTATGCCTTTACTAGCTGTATTTATTACCTGGTATATCTATCGTGCATTGCGCCCTTTAACCCAGCTTTCGACAGAGCTAAAGGTACGACGAGCTGATGATTTTACGGCGTTGAAAACCTTCAGTCAGGATCAGGAAGTGGCTCCGGTGATAGCAATGATGAATGCTTTGTTTGCCAAGGTCGAAGCCGCTTATTTGCGAGAGCGATATTTTGCATCGGACGCTGCTCATGAGCTAAAGACACCCATCGCTGCACTCAAAATCCATTTACATAACCTTAAATCGGATCCAACAGAAAGCTGCCTGACAGGCATAGAGAAAAGTGCGGAGCAGCTCAATCATATTGTTGAGCAGATGCTGACTTTGGCTCGCACTGAGCCTCAGGTATGGCGCAGACAGTTTCATCCAATTGATACCGAAGCCATCACTCAGCAACTGGTTGCACAAATGTATGACAAAATTGCTGATAAGACCCAGCAGATAAGCCTGCACTCTGAGCCCCTGTCTATTTTGGGGTGTCAATTTACCCTGTCGACCTTACTGGGAAACCTGTTGAGTAATGCGATTAAATATACCCCGAAAAATGGCGAAATCCGTATTGATATCACTCGCAATACGCATCAGGTACTGTGGCAAATTCAAGACTCAGGACCAGGTATGTCGGAAGCACAAATAGAGCGTGTGTTTGATCGTTTTTACCGAGTTGGCGGCGACTCTCATCCCAGTGGGGAAAAGGGGGCCGGGTTAGGAATGGCTATTGTACGGCAGATCTGTGACATATATGGCGCTTCTCTCTCGTTGTCACCATCCGAGCTGGGAGGGCTGAAGGTCAGCTTGGTATTTAAAGGAGCACAGAATGTATAACTCGCATTTGGCGTTGGCCCTTTGCATGATGTGCGCACCAGCGTTAGCACTAGAGACACGAAGTATTGTACTTAAGAATCATTTGTTTAGTCCACAGTCAATCGTCGTACCTGCGGGCAAGAAGATCCGTCTGGTTATTGAAAATCAGGACTCTGCCGCTGAGGAGTTTGATAGTTTTGATTTAAATCGTGAAAAGGTGTTGTTCCCCGGACGTAAAAGTGTGATTTATATTGGCCCTCTTGAGCCCGATGAGTATAGCTTTTTCGGCGAGTTTTCTCCTAATACCGCACGTGGCATGGTAATCGCGAAGGAGGATATCAATGCTCCTTAATTCTGTCGTAATTACCTTGAATCAATGTTTGCCTGTCGCAGTGGTCTGTGTCTTGCTGAGCGCAACAGGAAACAGTGTTTTAACGATGAAGCAGGCTGCACTAGGTACAATATTGGGTAGTTTGGGATGCATGACCTTGCTGATTTTTGCCGCTGACATTTCAGTGTGGTGGGACTACCGAGGCCTGGAATTGGTTCAGATTTGTTTGCTTATCACACTATTTTTAGGGCTATCAGGTCATTATATTTTCGGGTTGACTGAAGCGCGAGTTATCAGTTTGGCTGCGACACTGACTTTATATCTTAGTAACTTTCTTACCTATTTCAGTGGGTACTGGCAAACGGAAGCTGTTTTTGCGTTGACTCTGGGAGGTGCATTGGGTGTCAGTATCTGCGCCAGTTTTGCAGTTTTATTGTACTTCTCCTTACTCTGGGCAACGCGGATAAAACTGTCTCTAGTGACAATGTTTGTCGCTTTACATAGTGCCAGCAAATTGGTTTTTGCCAGCGATTTGGCCGCCCAAATCGACGTTATTCCTGCGTATACAGCGCTTCTGGATATGCGTAGTTGGGTAGATGAGTACAGCGTAGGAGGGCGAATCCTGAAAGTTTTATTTGGTTATGAGGCGACGCCAGGTATGTGGTCTATATTGGCTCTGACAATGGGAATAGGGGTTTTTTGGGCTGTTTACAACTGGAGGCAGGGCCGTGAAGCATAATTTAGTATTTAACGCTGTCGTGATTGGGTGCTTTGCCGGGGTTGTGACCAAGTCGAGCGATGTTCTGGCTGATGGTATGGTGGTTGACAAAGTGTACCACCCTTACGTATTGCCATTGGAAAGGGAAGTCGAATGGCGTTTGCTGTCACGACAAAATGATGCCGGTAATGTGCTGGCGCAGCGTCTGGGGCTGGGGTGGAGCCTGACCGAGACCATGACAGTTGAAGGTTATGCCATTGGTGAGCGGGATCAGGATGATAACTTTGACATGGCAGGATATGAGGCGGAAGTACGTTGGCAGCTCGTTGAACAAGGGCGATATTGGGCTGACTGGGGGCTTCTGTTTGAATACGAGAAACGTCATAAAGAGTCTGCTTATGAGGCAACAGTGGGTCTGTTGTTTGAGAAAGAGTTTGGTCGCAACAGTCTGACATTCAATGCTTTTATTGCCAGGGAGTGGGGAAAAATGGTGAGCAACGAATGGGAAACTGAGTTTCGAGCTCAATATCGCTATCGTTGGGTAAGCGCTTTTCAGCCTGCAATTGAAATCTACACCGGAGAGGACTTTTTTGGCGTAGGTCCCGCAGTGATAGGGTTGCATCGCTTTCAGGGGCAGAAACAGCTGAAGTGGGAAATTGGTTTTGTTACTGAGCTGAGCCAGGTAAGCAAAGACCACAGCTTCAGGCTGGCACTGGAGTTCGAATTTTAACTTAAATTGGTGTGTTCAGGCTATACTCAAAGGACAAGTCTGAGGGGCATGCGGCCAGAAAAGGGCTTGTCAGGAGCAGGCGCGTGAACACCAACACTTTATCAGACGAACTGGTTGTACAATGGAATGAGTTATTAACTCGGGTGGCTGAGCTACTGGAGGTGCCTGTTGCATTGATCATGAAACTCAACGGTCCCCACCTGAGTGTTTTCAATAAGAGCCTCAACAGTAAAAACCCTTACGAGATTGGTGATAGTGAGTGTTGGGAACAGTCTGGGCTCTATTGTGAAACAGTGATAAAGACACAACATGAGTTGTTTGTTCCCAACGCCCTTAAAGATGCTGACTGGGATCATAATCCGGATATCAAACTGGGCATGATAGCTTACCTGGGCTTGCCAATTAAGAATGTTGATGACTCAGTTTTTGGCACCGTGTGTGTACTCGACGACAAAGAAAATACCTTTGATGGCAAAACCAGAGCTATGCTCAGCTCACTGAAACATTTGTTTGAACTGCAATTGAGAATGCTGGCGGAGCAAAAGGAGCACGATCATAAAGAGGCATTTAAAGAGCAGACATTAATGACCATGGGGCTGGCTCATGAACTCAATACGCCATTGGGCGTGAGTGTGACATCTGCATCTATGCTGGTCGAGTCGGCCAGTCGGCTTTTGCAAGCATTAGAGGATGGACCCGAGTCCATGGATGAAGTCCGTAAACAGGCGGACTGCATTGGTCAGGCTGCGGCCCTGCTGGCACGCAACCTTTATCAGATTGACGATAAAATTGACCGGCTTAAACAGTCTATTGTGCAGTGCCACAATGGGGTTTCGACAGTATGTCGTATTACAGATGTTTTTAATTCACTCGCAGATGTATGGGCGCCTTCGTTAGCAGAGAAAGAGATCACGCTTCAAATCGACATCGATCCAAGCGCAGACGTATTATTACACCTCAAGCCAGCCAGTTTAATTGAAGCGCTCAACCATCTGATTACCAATGCAATTGAACATGCATTTGATGGCGTTGAGAAACCAACGGTCAGAATTGGCGCCAAGGTTAAAAATCAGGAGCTCAAGCTTAAAGTGAGTGACAATGGTGCGGGTGTGAACCTGATTCACCCGGAAGATATTTTTGCTCCATTTTATTCAACTAAAAAACAAGTTGCAGGGTCAGGGCTAGGCCTGGCACATGTTAAGCGTATAGCTTTGAATGATCTGGCGGGTACTGTGTACGTCAGTTGTTATCAAGATGGCTTGAGCATAGTACTGCGATTTCCTGTGTCCGGGCCAATCGCGCAACCGTAAGCTGACAGTCAAAGAGACTTTGCTACAGACCTTTTTGTGCCTTGACGGTTGCAATCGCCAATGACAGTTGTGCCGCTATTGCCGCATGCTTTTTATGCAGTACGTGATAGGCTTTTGAGCTAAACAAGTGGTGCACATTTAAATGTGCGAGTGAGTCGGGAAGCGGCCACTGCGTTGATACCACAAAAACAGCGTAGTCAAAGCGGTGCAGGTTTAGCAGCTCAGGCAGTTTGCCTAAATTGTTAATCTGATAGAACTGATTCCTTTGCGCTTGCGGGTACTTGGTGAGCAGCACACGCTTGGATTGGTCGGTAGCGACTATGGTACTTGGTGTTGCTACTAACACAGAGTTGTCGCAAGGCACATTTGCGACGCACAAGAGCACAAAGTCGACTTCCGTCAACGCCGGACCCACAGAGATAACATCTTTGAATGGGGCGAATATCTCCTGTGCCAGAATGACGTCGCCATCGGTATGCTCAGCCGTAATTTCGTGCAGCACACGGTGCGCGGGCATGGCAATAAAGTTGGCTTTAATGCCTGCCTGAGCATACGCAGCCTGAATTAATGGCAAGGCCTGATCTCGGACACTAGGGTGTTGCAGGTAGGATATTGTTAATGGTGTAGCACAAATTGGTGCACTGATAGCGCACAACACAATAACTCTGGTTATTAGCAGAAACATTTCTTTGAGCATAAAAAGCGCCTTAGTGAACCTGCGCAGGATTATACCCAGTTTAGTTGCAAAGCGTAGTCTCCAAAGGTGTTATACCCGGTTAAATTAACCACAATTTGCCCTCGATCATAGTCCTGTCAAATAGGTAAAATAAAAAAGGTACACCCTTGTCTCCTCTGCCTTTAAAGCGACTTGTTTGTGTCATCAAGAATTAACAAATATGATTAAAAATTAGTTGACTTAGAGGGGCAGCCCGATAAGATGAACGTAGACAGAATTTGGGTCAGTGTTTATAAATCTCCATTACGTTGTTGTATAAGTTTTTGCTTGTAGTAGTACCGTCCTGAAGTTTTATCACCGGCAAAATTTAGGTCTATGCGCCCACATGGGCATAGGTTTGCCAGTTTTTTGTATAGAAGGATCCTTTGCAACAGGGCAGAGGTTAGCTTTTAGGGATTGGCATCATTTTAATATTCAGGATTTACTATTATGTCTAATACTTTAACAGGTACCGTAAAGTGGTTTAACGAATCAAAAGGTTTTGGTTTCATCGCTCAGGAAAATGGCCCAGATGTATTCGCACACTTCAGTGCAATCAAAGGTGACGGTTTCCGTACCCTTGCTGAAGGCGAGCGTGTTGAGTTTAAACTGACTCAAGGCCAGAAAGGTCCTCAGGCAGAAGAAATCGTTAAGCTTTAATTGACGCTTGATGCCTAAGAGAAAAAGCAAGCTAAGGCTTGCTTTTTTTGTACCTGTAAACCGTCACACCATACCTTTCAGTTAGCAGGCTGTGGTAAGATCGCATCATTACTTCCTGATGTGTTTTATTCTATGGATCTGACCCAATTCTGGCAGCTCATTGCCATCGACAACCAAACTAAAGATAAAGCGGCACAACTAAAAACCAGGCTGGAAACGCTGTCTGACACAGAAATTGCCGATTTTGACACTCACTACAGCAAGCAGCTCAGACGCTTATGGCACTGGGATGTTTGGGGGGCAGCTTATGTGACCTGCGGCTGTAACAGTGAATATGACTTTCTGGATTTCTGTAATTGGCTACTAACCCAGGGCGAAGCAAGGGTAGAGCAAGTGCTGACCCAGCCAGATACCCTGGCAAGCATTGAAGACATGCCCCTGCGCGATAACCTGCCTTACCCTTACTGCGACGAACTGGACCTGACAGCAGGCTTGCTCTACGAGCAAAAAACGGAGCATGAGCTGCCCTATCACAACACGGTGAATTATGCGCCACAGGGCAAACAGTTTAAAAATAAGCCCAAAGTGTTAAAGCAAACCTACCCACAGTTGTTTGCTAAGTACTGGCAGGGGTGAGCTCCGCCAGTACCATCGAGGGTCTGACAGTGCTTTCTTCGTTTTCAGTGATACGCCACGGAGTGCACGATACAAAATGCAGGTACAAACATTATATTCCTTGTGTTTAGGCATCGAGGGGTGACAAGGCGTATGCTCAAATTAGACTTTGTACACCACAGACGTATTTCTGCTCGGTGCTTGAGTACTGTAAATACTAATAATTCTCTTATGAAAACCCTAGTGTATGTTTCTCAGCCATTTGAAATATCTACTAACTTATTAATTCTTTGAGCCTTATTATTAAAATAACGGCAGCAATCTCCATCGAGTCGGTAAAATACTGTTTTAAATAGTGCTTCAGCATTGTTTTTATTTGCGGCAACTGAGCGTGTTCAAAGTGCGGAAGTGAACATGAAATTTTAACAGGTTGTTTGTTTTTTGTTTCATTGTGAGTGTTTGTACATTACGCTTTTATGACGTAACGCAATAGGCTTGAATACTCAATTAAAAGTCGCAATGACCTTATGGTGCTAGCGACAAGCCCGTTTCAAGCTTAAAAGGAAAACATCTAGTTTATAAACAGTACGTATTCAGGGAGAGAGTGAATGCCTATTATTAAAGCCTTTTTGGCGGCCTTTCTATGTTGGTTCAGTTGTGTTAGCTACGCTGAGGCGCAGTGGTTCGATACACACTCATTATTGAATCAGCAACACTTGTGGCATGAAATTGAACATGAACTGCACAAGCAGATTCCAACCTTTGCCCTTTCAACGAATGCGGACAAAGCGAAAAAAGGATTGAGTTATCAACGGATAAAAACGATAGGAAGTACCAAGCGCTTTGAGCATTATCAGGTTTTTTATCGTGACATACCGGTGATAGGAGCTCAGTTTGTCCTCGTCAAAGACGGCACTGATAAAGTCGTGCAGGGTCTGGGTGTGACATTGAGAGCACAAGAGTTAACGAGTGCCACTGATGGGCGTTACTTCCACATGTCCTTGACTGATATCGAACAGCGGCTGGCGGAAGGAGCCGGCATAACTTCCGAGACGAAACTAAAACATCTCAATCGCGCGTATTTGACTTGGCAAGGCCGTCTAATAGGCGTTTTTCAGGTCATCGCCACTTCGAAAGAGGGCATACGCACACTCACCATCGATGCGGACACCCTGAGTGTACTTAAATCTGAGCAAGGGGTCGTTCACGTTTCCAGTGATGAGCAAGACGTTGAACAGCTTTCTATCGACGAACAATACGTTGCTGCTGGAGGCATAGGTGGTAACGAGAAAATGGGGGCAATTTGTTATTCTCCACAGCCTTCGACCATGGAGGCTTGCCTCAGATATCAGTATGATGAAACAACCAGCCCTTCAACTGAACTACTGTTCAATGATGTTAGCGACATAGATCGTCCGCTCATTTTTGCTGAGTTTGATGGCTACCCTTTTATTGTCAGAAAAGAGGGGGGACGCTGTTTTTTAGAAAACCCCTATGTGCAGACAATGAACTATCCAATTCATACAACAGAGCCTAGTGAATTTGACTGCAATGATAAACTTGAAAATTTTGACCGGACCATGGTTGATCAACTTTATTATCAACGGTTTAGTTACAGCTCTGTGAATGAAGCCCACTTTTATGGTGGGCTGACAATGCAGTTTTTTCACAAGCAGCTGGGTGAGCTATTTCCAGAACAAGGCGCTCATTGCGCAGAAAACGGTTATTGTCTCCACAAACTAAAACAGAGAGTGCACAAGAATTTTTTTGGCATGAACAATGCGTATTGGGATGGTACCTATACTAATTTTGGTAGTGGCGACAGCTATTCTAATTATTCGCTAACTGTGTTGAGCGTAGTCGCCCACGAGGCTGCGTATGCTTTGACATACTGGAATAGTCAGCTGAAAAGTCAGGGGGACGCAGGCGCTTTCTATCAAGCGTTTTCAGATATTTCTAGCCTTGCCGTATTGGATTACTTACAGCGCAGAGTGTCTGGCAGCTTTAGCACCTCAGAGCCATTTTTAACGCAAACATTGGATAGCACAGGGCGCCCGCAAGACGATAAAAAGTGGTGGCTCGGCTGGGATGTTAAAATCCAGGACATAGGGCATCGCTATTTTGCCCTCCCGTCTATGGATGGCCGTGGTATTGACCACATGAGCATGTATCGTGCGAACATGTCAACTTACGACGTAGGGGGAATGTTCAGAAAAGCGTTTTATGAATTAGTGAAAACCTATGGCTGGACAATTAAAGAAGCGTTTAAGCTATTTCTGAAAGCAAATGTATCCTGCCTGCCAGCCAATGCCAGTTTCGACGATGCAGCGGCCTGCTTGATACTTGTTGCAGATTCTGATGTTGTGAATAAGCCAGTACACGAAGCACAAAGTAATGTCGATACGGTTTTGCATCAGGTGGGGCTGGTGGCGCACTCATCTGGGATTTCCAGCCTGCCGGTCACGGCAGTACCACAGTATGATGAGTTTAGATATTTGATTGAATCACTACCTATTGATGAAATAGAACGTATCACTGTGGACTGGGGTAATGAGGTCACTGAACGTTGGGTGCGTACGTCTGGTGATGCGATTTATCCGTTCTTACAGAGGGCGAACGTTGTCGAGCCCGAATTGCTTACTCGGTTTCAACTCAAAGTGGTCAAAACAGATGGCAAGGAGTTGTTTGCCTTCCGGGATTATTATTCACGCCCTCTGGGAGTAGTTTGCCCTCCATTATTTGGAGACGAAAATCCAGACCTGATGAGTCGTGTTCTGATTAATGGTGATAATTTGTCCTTAGTGCCACAGAGCTATCAGGAGATATTGGACCAGCCACTGCGTTTATATTTGAAACAGCAGAACATCATTGACCTGGGGCTAGGTGCCATAGGTCAAAAAGTGACTGTATTGCTGGATACCAACCGTAATGGTTCGTATGAAGAGCAGGAAGTTTATCTCGTAAAAGAGGTAATGGATACGGGGCTGGTTGCTTTTACTTTGCCCGAAAGTTTTCTGCCGGGTAAAACAATGATGCGTGTGGTGGTTGGTCACGGATATAGTTTTTTCTTTTCATGTGGAAGTGTAGATGAGGGTCAAATCTTTGATGTAAAAATCGGCTTCTCAAGCACTGGCGCGAGGTCGCCTACAAATTTTAGTTTCGAAATTAACAGCAGTAACAAAGTTAAGTTTACCAACAGCTTCGTGCAAAATACGGCTCAACCTTCGGGTGACATTGAACAGCCTGTGAATACAAATGGTTCAGTGGATATTCCCCTCTCAAATGCAACTTCGTATTCCATCAGTGCTAAGACTTGCATTGAGCAGGGGTCTGACATGAGCTCGCGCATGTATACGCACAGTGAGATTTCAAATTTATTAGCCTGTCAAATAAAAATAGCCACACCGCAAAAAACTCCTAAAGTATTCCATCCGACTTAATTGAATAAATTGCTGTAGGGTTTCGTCGGCATATTGCTGGCGTGACCTGAGCGTTTGCTCAAATAACTCTCCATATTAAGGGAATAAAATATGAAACCTCTCTATTTATCCATTGCACTTGCACTGGGGACGGCATCTGTGACGCCTGAATCTTTCGCTGGCTCATTCGAAGCAGGCCATGATGTCGTTTTCCAGCAAGGTATGCAGATTAAAAATGAGCGCTTAAAAGCGCGACTGGCGCAGCATGGCCTGAGTAAAAAAAATCGACCTCATTTATTCTCGTTGGTTGAGCAAAGAAGGGTCAAGGAAGCTCCTGGTTCAAGTCATTCGAGCTTCAGCTCATTACAAAACTGTGCGAGCGGCAGGCCTGAGCTGTGTTCTTTTTTCAAGCATATGGGGGTTGAAGTAGCAACTAGCAATACAACTGGCGAGTCATTTGTTGTGTTGTCTGCATTATACAGTAAAACTGTTTCAACGAATTATACTTTGATAGACCTTCGCTTGATCAATGAAAAAGGCGAGCAACTCACTATGCCCGTATACAAGGAGTACTTTGGTGATGGCCAGGAAGCCAAGCGAAAAGTTGTTTACTCATATGCCAAAGCGCAAAACATGCTCTCCAAACTTGCGACCTCTGAGCGTATCTTTGCTGATGGCTGGGTCACCGTCGTATACATGGATACGAGCAATAAACAGGTAGTCGAAGATCGAAATATCGTAGTGGAATACTCGAAAGATACCTTGCTTGCCAAGCTGGGGTATCTCAGTCATCAAGGAGCGGGTGCATCTAGCGAAACAGGTGTCTCTATGTTTCCAGCGACCGATCAAAGTGGCTTTGGAAGTAACATTACAAAGCCAATTGACAATCGCTCCGAAGCCGGAGAGGGGGTGCCAGACGGTAGGATAGTCATGTGTCTTAATCGGAATTATGGTGATTGTGATTATGAGAATATCTACCCAAGAGATACACCTACTAGCCAAACCAAGCTTAAGGTGCCTTTTAAAGGCAGCTTAAATGTCATGGGAAAGGTGACACGTATCTATCAGCCGGACTTTACTACGCTGGAAGTAAAAGAGGAAAACGGCACAATAACTTTAGTTGAGAACCCTGTGGTTGATAAGCCTTCCTTTGTTAATCATGGCTCAAATATCTTTATTCAAACGAAAGAAGGCGGAGGAGCTGTGCCGATTGGTGGTTCTGATTTTCAGAGCATTAGTGATTTTTTTGCGAAGCAACTGACGGTTAGCTACGATAAATGGCTCGGTATAGATCGAACCACCCTATCATGGGATATTCCACAAAGTGAAGGGGTTTTTGGGGATGCCACTCTGTTTAGCAGATATCAGGATACTCACTGGATAATGCACTTTGCGCTTGATCACGTACTTCGCCCCGGAAGAGATCCGCTAACGGCTTCATTTGTTATTGGTTCCACTGAGATGGAGAGTGGATGGCAGGATATAGGCTACCCTCAGATGCAAATTGTTTACAGTTGCCTGGCTAAAGGCACCTTAATTACTCTGCCAAATGGCAAGCAACTTCCCATAGAGCAGCTTGACGTGGGAGATCAAGTGCTTGGTGCCAGCGAGTTTTCACCTGATCATCACTTAGCTCTGACGATAGAAGATATTTCTGTTGGTGTTGAAACCATTCCCATGGTCCAGCTGAAAACCAAGTCGGGTAAAACGCTGCTGTTGACAGAATCTCACCCTATTGTAATGCAGTCTGGTAAGGCTGTGTGGGCCAGTAAAATTGAGCAAGGCGCAAAGATTCTGACCGAAAATGGATTGGAAATGATCACTCAGATAGAAGAGGTTGAGTTTGCCGACAAGGTGTATAACCTTCGTCTGGGCCGTGGTAAGGATGATCCCAATTATCAGCAAGGTGAGTCTTTCAGTATGTTTGCTAATGGCCTGCAAGTGGGTGATTTGGCGATGCAAAGCGAGCATGAATTTAGTAATGAGGTGGAAACAACAGAAGATGTGCTTAATCGTCTGCCACAGGTTTGGCATCAGGACTATCTGAACAGCCTGAAGCAGTAGTCATGGATTGACAAATACCAAGGCCCGATGGGCCTTTCATGGAGATATGATAATGAAAATACGTAATGTGGTTTCGATTATGTTGTTATTGGGAGCCGCCTTGTTGTTGGTAAAGGCACACGCTCACACTATAGCTGTCCATGAAGTAGAAGAACGAACGGCCATTGGTCAGAGTAATGACCTTGTGCCACTTGGCACGGCTTATCAGAGCAAAGGAAAGCAGTTTTTGGGGTTGCAATCTGTGCTTGGCAGGCAAGTTGATCACTTGGGTAACACGCATATAGATTTTAGAGTAGGTGTTGACCTGAGCTATCAGCAAGCACTTAAACTCGTCGATGGAAAGGTAGATGCAGGTTTCGAGTTGCCTGCGGTTAGAGTGGATGCAGGCTCAAACTATGCTAAGGATATCAGTGCGGATAGGTACACAGGTACATATACTGTCTACTCCTCAATTAAGCCCAAATCAAGAATATTGATTCCAAACGATGACACAGGCTTTCAGCCTACAGTTGCCGCGAAGGAATTGGCAATGGCGTACCCCGGAAACAAGGCTCGCAATTTGGGGGACGGGTTTGTTCAGGGCTTTGCTTACGGCTCGAATGTTGTCATTAACATGAAAATTGAGTATCGAAATGAGACGGATAAGCGCACAATTGGCGGGTACCTTAGCGTTGACTGGATAGGTAAAGTAAAAGTCGATGGAGATCTGCAGAAAATCGCCGAAGATAAACGAAAATCAGTCAAAATTACGATTAGTGGTATTCAAAGCGGGGGAGATCCAAACAGGTTATTGCAAGTAATACCTAACGGTATCATGCACTGTACATTGCTCAACCCCGAGCCTTGCTTTAATTTGTTTGAAGCGGCGGTACACTACCTGAAAACCGACTACATCAATCAGTTTAATTCACTGGATGATTACAATATCAGCGACGCTTATACAGCCAGGTATTTAGATTCTGGTGCCGGCCTTCAACAACTCATCCCTGATAATGGCTATATGCCAGCTAACTATCTGACTCAACTCATTATCAAAGAGCTGACGGCTCGCTGGATAGATGAGCTATTGGTGTATCGCCGTGCTAAAAACCTGCAACGTTACTACGCAGCGCAATATTCAGCGGAGCAATTGATACAGTTACAGGATATTGAGACTAAAAGCCGTGCCAACGCCAACTTGTTTGCTGATTTAGTGGATTACTGCGAACGCAACCCAGAAGGTAATCACTGTATTAATTACGAGGCCGATAATCTCGTGTATGTGCGTGATTATAGCGCCATCAGCGACGTACTAAGATAAGGATATCTCATGAATATACTCAGATTTTTGTTAGTGTTACTGGTACTGATTGTGGCTTTTGGTGGTCCAGCCTTCGCTTCAGTATCAGAGCAAAATAATGATACACACCAACAAGCCAGATACAGTGAATTAGGAGATTTACTTACGGTTGAACAGGCACAAGGCCGGTTTGCGTGGCTGAGCAAGTGTTATGACGGGCTGCTGGTTGAACTATGGGAGCAGATGTATGAATCGACCACAATAGTCCCAAAAGAGGAAAAGCTTCGCCAGCTAAGAGAGCTATGGCTCTCTGGCGCCGCTGTAGCAGCTGGCAAAGCGCAATACGTGACGTTTGCGAACACTGATTTTACGAACCCCTATCAGTGGTATGCAGGCACCAGTGCAGATGAAGCCTGTTCTATAATGCCTCCGGAGTATAAGCCCGTGGCACTTAAGGCCACGGTACTGCCAAGATCGTACTGTGACAACCGTAGTTATGAACATGAATGGGAATGGATCTCCGAAGTAACCGTGGATGATGTTACTCACCAGTCTGAAAAGCATGGATATAGCCAGGTTTCGGGTAAAGTGCTTGGATTGCGCGCTAATCAGGTATCAAAAGTCACCATTAAACCTGGGCACAAAGAGCCTGAATTTCCATCTTATGTCGCAGCCAGAGTATGGCTGGACTGGGATCATAACGGTCAGTTTGAACCTTCGGAAATGGTTTACCGGTCTGCGTCAACAGGTGTGTTTGAATTTTCGCTAGACGTGCAGGCACAAGTGCCTGAAGGTTTAACACTGATGCGCGTTGCTATTGATGCCGGAGGGGGATCGGATAACGCGTGTACTCGTGTGCATTACGGTGAAGTTGAAGACTATCTGGTAACAATTCGTTAAGGAAGATGATATGAATCCAATTTACTCTACATTGCTGGCGATAATGCTGGCGGCAGCGAGTTGCTATTCACTGAGTGCCGATACTCAAATGACGAATAGTGCTTTGACAGGCTCTGTCATTTCAGGGCTCATAAATGATCACATCGAAGTGGGCACGGCATACGACAGCCAAAAGAAGCGTTTTTTAAACGTGCGGCCAGTCAGTGGTGTTGTCGATGAGAGTTTTGGTAATACTGAGCTGCAGTTCAAAACCGGCATCGACATGGGTTATGACGATATGCTGAGTATTCTCAATGGCAGTGTTGACACCAACGTGAACTTTCCTGTGGTGCGTGTCTCTGCGGGGGCTTCGCTTGCCAAAGAAATGGCATCCAGCACTTATTCAAGCTCTTACACATTTAGTGCGTCCAGCACGCCAAAGAAACGTTTGTTTTTGCCTGTGAACCAGAATACAGGATATACCCTGTCACAAGCTGGGCAGAGTATTGCGAACAACTACCAGAGCAAATTACAAACATTGGCAGGCGATGAGTTTGTCACTGGTATTGAGTATGGTGCAAATGTGCTGGTTAACTTAAAGATTGATTTCGGTAGTAACAAAGACAAGTCAGACATAGGCGGCTATCTGGATGTTGACTTGTATGGTGGTGTATTCAATGTAGGCGGGCAGCTCAGATATTTGCAGCATGACATAAAATCGTCGGTAAAAATAACGGTAAGAGCGGTACAACAAGGGGGCGACCCAAAACAACTGCTCACAGTTATACCTAACAATATCATTACCTGCTCTTTGGACAATCCAAAGCCGTGTTTTGATATGTTTTATGAAGCGGTTAAATATGCAAAATCTGGATTCACGAGCCAACTGACCTCACTCAGTGATTACAATGTCGTTCGCTATTATACAACTCGCTACGACAAATCATCACTGGCATTGCGCGCATTGGTGCCAGACTACCAGATAGTCAGAAATGCAACTAAATGGCTGATCACTGAGCTTGAAGATGACTTTAAGCAAGCCATTCTGGATGAGCAAAGAGCAACTAACCTGCTCAACAGCTATTATGCTTATTTGCCTGAGGCACAGCGCCTGGCAGTGGAGCGTATCAAAGTACTTGCCTATGACAATGCCTGGTTTTCTTTCCATGCTGCCAAATATTGCCGGGATAACCCCTTCGGTTATGCCTGTGAAAATAAGGTACAGGAAATGAAAAACGCCTGTGTTCAACGAGGTAAATCTTGCCCCGCCAGCTACGATATAACGGATTTACAGTTACCCACTAGTGACGGCCAGGATTGGAAGCAGTGTGAGCTTGCCCGGCAAGAGGCCGTTCGTGCTGGCGTTGTTTCTGGAGAGGACAGCGTAAGATATAGAAATATGAGGTGGGCACCTACCTTCATAGACGTCAGTGCGCCAGCGCGAGGGATCTTGAACTGGCGGTTGTGTGAGGCCGCTTTAAGTACCTATGGTGTTGCATTTCAGTAGTAGGACAAAAGCGTATGCCTGATTTCAGGTATACGCTTTTAGGCAAAGTTACCGTCGGGCACTGAACTTAGACCTAATACAAGTGAATACATTTACACATCGTAAGTAGTACTATTGGATGGATAAGTTAGCGTGTTATATTTTATTTTTTAACGATTATGTTACAATGAACGCCGTCATACGCAGGCTCATCAATGAAGTTTTGATGTTACGTATGGCTCAATATCACTATCAGGGAGTGACTATGTACAAAGTAATGACTGGCCTTTTATTTCTAATAACTTGCACTGTATCTGCGAGTGATGCTCAGTACTTCTGGCGGTTTGGTGATGGTTCGGTATCTCACGAGGCAGAGCCCGAACATGAGTACGCGCAACCCGGCATTTATACAGTGACCCGAGAAGTGTATCAGGACGGAAAACTGTTGGAATCTTCCCAAAAGCAAGTTGATCTTATTTCTCCAAAAATTGTTGGGCTGGTTATTTTGCAACCTGATGCAGTCGTGCTAGGTCAGAATGTAGAGTTTCTGGCAAATCTCACATCCAGTGAGCCGCTAGACTTACACTATCAATGGCATGTTGCCGGTGAGCCGATAACATCGCAGGCAGATACTGGCAAGTTAACAACCCAGTTTGCTGAGCTGGGAAACGTTGAGTTATCAGTTGATGCAATGTGGCAGCAAACCACGGTTTCCAGTGCAAGCGTTCAGTTGCAAGTTGTAGAAGCTGATAACAACAATGAAAAGCCCGGAAACGGTGATGGCAACAGCGATAATGGCAATAAATCACCAGGTACTGATAACGGCAATACTCAAGGTGGTGGCTCAGGTGGTAGTCTGAGTTTCTTGGTTTGCTTGATGGCTGGTACATTCTTACGCCGCAAACTTTTTGGCAATAAGGTGAGCTGAACGTTTTTAGCCGCCGCAGTTTGCACTATGCATGGCAGCGAAGGCTGCCTGCAAGCTCACCTGGTACATGATCTGGACATGAATTATCCAAGCCCTCCTAACATCCAACCGCATTAATACATATCCAACTGAAGGAACTAAACCTGGCGATAGCTGTGCTAATAACTCTTGTTTAAAATAACTACACCTCAACTCATTAGCTCGCCTTTTTAGCCTCGCTAATATAGATGTTTGAGGTGACAAATGTACGTAAAGTTGGTGAGAATACACACATCTATATGAAGCAGGTGGATTAAGTATGATCAAAGGAAATGATAGAGTCAGTGCTTTAGAGCATCCACTAAAAGCTGATGATTTTGATTCGGATAAAGAGAACAGTCATGTTGAAAACGTTTATTACATAGATAATGGGGCCGTATACGTCGTCCAGGAAAAAGTAAGCCTTAGCGAAGGTGGCTACATTTCCAACTGGTACTGTTTTGAATCAGCCACTGGAAGGCACATCTCTGTCGAAGAAAGAAAACGAATGCTAATGCATACCCAGTACAACTATGACTTTGATAGCGAAATGGTTGAATGTTATGTGCATCTTAATGAACCAAATGGATATGAAACAGTGCAATGTCGGGTGTTGGACCTAAATGGTATTGAAATAGGTTCAATGGGCTTATCACAAAATCACTTTAAGTTTGATTATGATGGAGCTAGAGAGGAGATCCAGTCTGATGTCAACGCTATCAGAGAAAGCCTAAACACAGCTCCTGAATTTGAGATATTTTCTCAACAATACCTGAGTGCTGATTACAACACTAAGAAGCAATTGCTGGTGACGAGTTTTCGCCAGCATTACAGAGCAGTTGGTGAAACCGGGTTGGGAGAGTTATATGCGTTTTTGACACAAGAGGTATATGATTGCTTAAAAGTCGACCCTGATTTTGTTCCATTACTGCGGGAAATTGCTGCGGATCCGTTTCATCGACATGGTAACGACACAGCAGACGAGATTTTTCACGGGATGTTATCGAATATCAAAACCTGAGCTATGTATAGAAGCTAATCACTAAAATGAGCCGAACTAAGAAGGCGTGCTTTACAGCACGCCTTCTTGCTGTAAGCCATTTGAAGACAACTGAAATTGGCTTACTATTACACCTAAATAAAAATGAAGAGTGTTTACTATGTTGGTTGAAATGGCCATTGCCGATGCGTATGGTGCCGGATTTGAGTTTACTGAACCTGAGACTATCAGGAAATATAATGATTTATCAGGCTATCAGCCTCATGGTTTATCAGGTATTTCTGGCTGCTATACCGACGATACACAAATGTCCCTAGCACTGGCTGAGTTGTTGCTCAGCGATGAGCCTTGGCAGGATACAAGCATTGCAGCGGCATTTTTTAATACTTTTCACCGAGACCCCGTCCACGGTTACGCTAAGCGGTTGCAACAGGTCTTCCGCGCGGCAAAAACGGCACAAGACTTTGCTCGGCTAGTAAAAACCAACAGCTTTGGTAATGGCGCTATGATGCGTGCTCTGCCTTTGGGTTGTCTGGCTGATGAGCAAAAAATTATGATTAGGGCTGAGCAGCAGGCCCGAGTAACACACGACCACGATATTGCGGTTAACGCCGCCAAGTGTATTGCTCTGGCCACTCATGCTGGCTTATATAAAAAGGCAATGCTGAATACTTTGGCTGATTATCTTACTGGTTTCGGTTGTGTGTTTGATGCTCACTGGGAAGGGCCTGTGCGCGCTATTTCAGAAGATACACTGAGCGCGGTTTTGATGGTGCTGAGCCAGTCGCGCAGTTTGAGTCACCTACTCGAACTATCAGTCAACTTAGGTGGCGACACAGACAGTGTAGCGGCAATTAGTTGTGGTATAGCAAGTTGCTATGACGAGGTCGAAAAAGATCTGCCTCAGGTATTAATTACTCAGTTTGATCATCCTCATTACGGCCTTGAATCCCTGGCCAATATTGATTTGCGTCTTGAAGCCTTGAAGCGATAAATCTATTGGAGTAGAAGAAAAATAACATCGCTACTGGATTGTGTTGAAAGGAAACATAGTAAATGGGTGAGCCCAAAGCATTTGTGAATAAGCTGCTGGGTCCCAGAGACTTGGCACAGGTGTATTGCGTCTGTTTTCCAGTAAAAGATATTGATGAAACGTATTGGGAAAGGACTTGCACCGTTAGCTGGCCAAGCTAAACCTGCACCAGCCGTTACACCGGCAAACCGACATTATATGGATAAAGTACAGGTCAACTATGCCTATGATAGTTTAGGCAAATCTTGCTACGATAGACACTATGTTTTCAACAAAGACAGACTAAGTAGTTTAGGTTTTAGTATGAATCTATACTTTTCAGAGGTTTACCCTATTACAAAACACATCTCCAAACCGTTTAGAGGTGAGTGGGGTCCTGGAATATGCTATGAAGATGAATTTAAAAGCCAATTCCCATCTAAGGCTTTCTTAGGTGAGCTGTCTTTGTGTATCTATGAAATGCAGGAATTATGCTACCAAAACTATCGCAGTGATGAAGATAGAGGACGTCTTAGACAGGAGCTTATTAAGCTGTTTAATGCGGATAAGGTACATTGGCTGGGGATGAATTCTGACTCTGGGTTGATTGGAGATAAAAAGCAGGAAGATCCGGACTACAATGGCATCCAACCATACGCAGTAAGTGTTTGGGAAGAAGCATTTTTCGATGAAATTGAAAACAATAGTATTGACTCGGAAGAAGAGTACCACATCGATATGCTAAAACTCATGGTGAAGCGTTGCATGTGGGATGTACTATTTCCCGGTGAGACCTTACCGAGCTATACGGAACCCACATCGGGTGATTTATCGCTACTGGATTACAGTGTGATGAAATAATACTGGATCCATCTTGCATTTCTACAATGCCAGCTTTTTAGCTGGTCAAACTAAACCTGCACCAGCCGTTACACCGGAAAACCGACATTATATGGATAAAGTACAGGTCAACTATGCCTATGATAGTTCAACTAAATCATTGTACATTGATACAATGACTCCAACAAAGCAGGATTAAGGATTGCAAATTTTGTTATGAAGTATTTTTCTCAACACTATCCTGTTATTACACATATTTCTAAACCCTTTAGAGGTGGGTGGGGTCCTGGAATTTGTCGAAAAGATGAGTTTGAGAGAGAGTTTCCTGATCGGGCTTACTATGGAGAATTAACACTTTGCATCTATGATATGCAGAGTATGTTTAATGAGCTTTATGGTACAGGGGAGGACTTCGAGCGCTTACGTCAGGAGTTCTTTAGCCTTTTTAACGCAGAAGAAGCTGACTGGTTTGGCATGTGTTCAGAATC
Organism: Pseudoalteromonas sp. AWH4_217; assembly: GCF_056161105.1. Classification (NCBI taxonomy): domain Bacteria; kingdom Pseudomonadati; phylum Pseudomonadota; class Gammaproteobacteria; order Alteromonadales; family Pseudoalteromonadaceae; genus Pseudoalteromonas; species Pseudoalteromonas sp. AWH4_217. Next base: position 100,655 of record NZ_JBSWYM010000006.1, read on the forward strand.
AACACGAATTGGTGACAAAAAGCTAGAGGATATTGACTACGGAATCCAGCCGAGTGCCATTTGTATTTGGGAAGAAACATTTTCAGAAGAAGTTCAATTATACAGTATTGACCCAGAAGAAGAGTTTCATATCGACATGCTAAAACTCATGGTGAAACGCTGCATGTGGGATGTACTATTTCCCGGTGAGATCCTACCCGGCTATACGGAGCCCACATCCGGTGATTTATCCCTACTGGATTACAGCATAATGAAATAATACTGGATCCATCTTGTATTTTGACAAGGCAAGCCTTTTAGCTGGTCTTGTCATTTTCACTGTATATTCTTCTATTTTACTAGCTCAATCTTGTTTTATGGTAAATAGGCATTTTCATCATAGGTATTTGCCTTTGTTATTTTGGGTAGATTGATAATATGAATGCAGCTAGTCATTTGATGGTGCTTTTTGAGGCGCTGATTCACAACGAAGCTGGTTGTTTTTATAACGACCAGCTTTTCAGCGGGGTCGCGATTAAGCATGAGCAGGGCCTGGTCGTTGGCCGCTTGGTTTATCGAGAGGGAGAGCTGCTAGGTGATTATGTACCGCCTTACCTGAATCAACCAGAACACGCGATTCTGGACACAATGCTGGAAAGTGTACTTGAGCCCATCTGCGTTAATGGTGAACCCTATTCCGGGATTGTATATTGCGTCTCAGAGAATGGCCATGTATGTGGTGAGAATGTATTTGTTGATGGGTGGGAAGGCCAGGGCACGAATTACCATGGCGATAGCAATATTCGTCGTGAACTTGCACTTGATTCTATGCTGGGTGAAGGGGATTTACTTAAAGAGATGTATGAGTGGGATGAATCGGGGGAAATTCTGTCTTGGGATGTGGCGTTAACAAATAAACTCAATGAGTCTGAAGGTAGTATTGCATTTAAAGTTGGTCAATCGAATGAGATATCTCATTTTACTGTTACCGGAGAGTTTTGCTTAATTATCGACAACAGCGAAAAATTGGTTTGTCCATATAACAAGGTGGTAGAGGAGCTTATCGGTTTTAATACAGGTTCAATCTCTGAGTTACATGTAGTGTGTAGCCAACTTATTTACGCTCAGCAAAAAGCGTTGCAGGCATTGATATCAGCATTGAAGCCAGTACGACTAGCGATGAGTCGTTATGAATGCAAGTGGAATGGGTTGATTGCTTTTGCCGCGAAAGAGGGGATGTCTGAGCTCGAGGTTGTGTCCGCATGCAGCGAACCAGAAATAGCTGCCTTACATACACTGATGGCAAGCCAATACCCACATATTAAAATGGTCTAAGTGGTGGCAGAGTCTATGCCTTCAGACTCTGCAACTCTTTGAATTCCTAATCCAACGCCCTGCCAACCCCGATTGCGCAGGGCGTATTGTTAGCCCTGTGCTTGCAGCGCTTTAAGCGCTTTGTTCACTTGTTGATCGGCCTGACGGGTTGTTTCAGGCAGACGGTATTTTGGAGTGAGTGTGAGGAGCCACTCTTTTGCAGTGCTCAGACTAACTTTTTCTCCGACGGAGGCATACATATACATTGGCTTATAGCTGTCCTGTGGTAGTGTTTGGAACACCGATACCATGTATTCAAGTAATACAGGCGTCAGCCCAGTTGATAAAGGTTAAGAAAATGCTTGGATCGAAGCAACACGAAATTCTGGAGTGGGTGCTCTCGGCTTTTATAGATTACTACGTACCAGGCGATTGTGAAGAAACACCAATTGGCATGATGCAGGAGGCGATTAATGACCATCTTCAGGCGTTTGATATTCAAGGAGGTCGTTTTAGAGTTGTCGATGCGAAGGAGACGTTGGTTAATGCTTATCAGGAGAGTACTGAGTTTTGGTGGCGCCTGAATTGTTATAGCTTTAATACTGACCGCGTCCCACATGAAGCACAACGCGAGCCTGATTTGGGCGTGCAATCCGCCAGTGTCCTTTTCTGGGTTGAATATTTTGGTTTAGGTAAGGAGTTCATGGATCAAGATAAGTTTGATGAATACTTTGATAAGTACCACCCTGAGATGCTCAAGTTGCTGGTCAAGTGCTGTGTTTGGGATGTCTTATTCCCGGGAGAAACCTTGCCCGGTTATACTGTGCCTACATCAGCAGATACATCGTCATTTGACTACACCGGCTAGATAGCGGGTCAGGTATTTGAAAGCCCGCGTATTGGCAGGTCTTGCTCTGATTAATTAGTTCAGAAAACAGGTTAAGTGGCTGACTGAACTAAAATAGACAATTATAACAACAGCTCATTAGGGCTGTTTAACATATTTAAGGAAGCCAGATGTTGGTTGAAATGGCAATTGCTGATGCATACGGTGCCGGGTTTGAGTTTGTTGCACAAGATATTATCCGGACACACAATGATCTCAGTGGCTATCGGGCACATGCATTGTCGGGTGAGTCTGCCTGCTACACTGACGACACGCAGATGTCTTTGGCTTTGGCTGAGCTGATGTTAAGTGACAAACCCTGGGACAGCGAAATGATTGCCGCTGCCTTTTACGATACATACCACAGGGATCCGGTTCATGGCTATGCCAAGCGATTGCAGCAGGCTTTTGCCGAGGCGCCTAATGCACAAGCGTTTGCCAGACTGGTTAAGACCGATAGCTTTGGTAATGGCGCTATGATGCGTGCTCTGCCTTTGGGTTATCTGGTTGACGAGCAAAAAATTATGAGCAGAGCTGAGCAGCAGGCCCGAGTAACACACGACCACGATATTGCGGTTAACGCCGCCAAGTGTATTGCTCTGGCCACTCATGCGGGCTTATATAAAAAGGCAACGCTGAATACTTTGCCAGATTATCTTACTGATTTCGGTTGTGTGTTTGATGCTCACTGGGAAGGACCTGTGCGCGCTATTTCAGAAGATACACTGAGCGCGGTTTTGATGGTGCTGAGCCAGTCGCGCAGTTTGAGTCACATACTTGAACTATCAGTAAACTTAGGCGGCGACACAGATAGTGTAGCGGCAATCAGTTGTGGTATAGCAAGTTGCTATGACGAGGTCGAAAAAGATCTGCCCCAGGGATTAATTGCTCAGTTTGATCATCCTCATTACGGCCTTGAATACCTGGCCAATATTGATTTACGTCTTGAAGACTTGAAGCGATGAGTTTAATGGAGTAGAAGAAAAATAACATCGCCTTTCTGGCTAATGGGTTGTATTGAAAGGAAACATAGTATATAGGTGAGTCCAAAGTGTTAGTGAATAAACTGCTGGGTCCTCGGGACCCGGCTAAGGTGAATTGCATCGGCTTTTCAATGCAAGATATCGATGAAGTTCTCACGTATATTCCCCCAGCGATGAAACAGTACACACAATTTATTACGTTTCTATCAGAGATGGGGGTAGCTGATGGCGGGTTACTGGATTCAGAAACTTTTTTGCATTTTCACCCAAGGCACAGTTTTCTTAATTTAATGCCTGTGTTTCGTAACTTTTACGAAAAAATACGTTGTATTGGTTCACTCCCTAGAGCTGGCTTCTATTTGCTGGAAATCTCTGATGGAGAGTATTTTTACTTTGATTTTGATAAGGAAAATCAGCATGTATATGTATATGTATATGTATATGATGATAAAAATCGAAGTATTCGTGATTCCGGCTGGGATTTCTTCACATATCTGAATACACGTTGTGCTGTAGATAAATCCAAACTTCATCACGCTAAACGTTGCACCCGCTATCGGGAGGTTCTTCCTGAGCAACTGCCAGCCATAAAAAAAGCGCCTACTGAGAAGCAAGTCTCAGACTTTCTGAATTTGATGAATCATACACAGGTCTTTCCAGGCATAGCCAACCTGAAAGGGTACAGTATGCAAGAGATAGCCAGAATGGAGGCGGTATATAATATTGAAGTGAAAGATGAGCTTCTTCTTTTTCTCTATACAATGGGTATAAATCAAGGGGGAGCGCTACCTCCAATACCAGCCATACACAATAATATGTCTTCATACTTGGATGCAATGACAGAGTTGAGAGAGTGGCTGGAAGAATTCGATAGGCCTGACTTGGCCGAAGCTGTATTTGCCTTCGATTTTGATGAAGAACTTGATAGCTTCTTATTTTATACGCAGCACGATGATGGTGTTTATTACTTGAACAGTAATGCAGACGAACTCTACAAAAAGTTCGACTCTATTTCAGATATGCTGGAAAAACGCACTAAAAGTATAGAAAAGTATGGTATCAAAGACCCAGTTGAAAACCGTGACTGTATTCGACTTTTCCATTTTGAAGCCGGTGCTCTTGTCTGAGATAAATTAGCCTCAAACTAGCCAGATACATTTATTTAGAATTGTGTGTCGATGTGTAGGCACACACCCCAAGCTAGAAGTTACATGGACAGCCCCCCAAACTGGCGTACATAGCGCTAACTTAAACTATAGTGGTGCACTTCAATTTAGAACACGGCCTTCGAGCTGGCATATGTTATGGGTGAGTGTCGCTCAAATTTTGCGCTATGGCTATAAAAAGGTAAATGGCCAAATGAAAAAGGTCAGTAACCTGACTAAAGTGGTTGTTCATTACAGACAAGATAACAATGGAACATGGTGCATCAATACCATGTATCTAAGTAATAAAGGCGTAAGCCCTGTACCGAGAGGTTAAGTGTATGCTCGATTCCAAACAGTTAGAAATTATTTATTGGGTTATATTAGCATTCAGAGATTATTATGTGCCTGGTGAGTGCGAGGAAACCCCAATGGGCATGATGCAGGAGGGCATCGACGATTATCTTCAGGGATTTGATATTCAGGGGGGCCGATATCGAGTCGCAGATTTAAAGGAAGCATTAGTTTGTGCTTATCAGTCAGATATTGAACTGTGGTGGCGTTTTAATTGTTATACTTTCAATGCGCAGCCTCCACTTCATAAAGCTCAAGAAGAAGATGAAGAAAGCGTGCAGCGTGCCAGTGTTTTTTTCTGGGTTGAATATTTTGGATTGGGTAAGGAATTTTTGGACCGTGAAAAGCTTGCTGAGTACAGGGACAAGTACCACCCTGAAATGCTCAAGTTGCTGGTCAAGTGCTGTGTCTGGGATGTTTTGTTTCCTGGAGAAACCTTGCCCGGTTATACGGTGCCTACATCCGCAGATACATCGTCCTTTGACTACACTGCTTAAGTAGCTATTTCGCGATTCGAAAGCCAGCTTATTTGCTGGCTTTTTTGTTGTTGGGCTGTGTATAAATACTCCAAACTGTCGTACAGAATGTATGCCGTCTACCGTTAGCTAATACTCAATGAATTGAGGGCAACAGATTATGATGATTAATTATTGCTAGGGTTGCGAGGGCACCCACCTCAAACTGGCGTACAGGATAGCCTATTACCCATACGCCAAAATTAGACTGGATGTCCTTGGTGTCTAGTGACAATGGCGTAGAAGCTTCAACGAGATCTATCAAGGTTTCATTTGATGCAGGCAAGAGCATGGGTTAGGGCTATAAAAAGGTAAATGGCCAAATGAAAAAGGTCAGTAACCTGACTAAAGTGGTTGTTCATTACAGATAAGATAACAATGGTACATGGTGCATCAATACCATGTATCTAAGTAATAAAGGCGTAAGCCCTGTACCGAGAGGTTAAGTGTATGCTCGATTCCAAACAGTTAGAAATTATTTATTGGGTTATATTAGCATTCAGAGATTATTATGTGCCTGGAGAATGTGAAGAAACCCCAATGGGCATGATGCAGGAGGGCATCGACGATTATCTTCAGGGGTTTGATATTCAGGGGGGCCGACATCGAGTCGCAGATTTAAAGGAGGTATTGCTTTGTGCTTATCAGTCAGATATTGAACTGTGGTGGCGTTTTAATTGTTGTAATTTCAATGCGAAGCCTCCACTTCATGAAGCTCAAGAAGAGGATGATCAAGGCGTGCAAGGGGCTTGTGTTTTTTTCTGGGTTGAATATTTTGGTTTGGGTAAGGAGTTCATGGATCAAGATAAGCTTGATGAGTACTCTGATAAGTACCATCCTGAGATGCTCAAGTTGCTGGTCAAGTGCTGTGTCTGGGATGTCTTATTCCCGGGAGAAACCTTGCCCGGTTATATAGTGCCTACATCAGCAGATACATCGTCATTTGACTACACTGCTTAAATAGCTATTTTGCGATTCGAAAGCCTGCTTACTAGCTGGCTTTTTTGTTAATTAAGTGTCTGGCTTATCATCCTCCAACTCAGCTTAGCGGCTGTATATTGTTGAGGTTCCATTTATATCCGTATAAGTTTATCAAAATTGTAGTGGTATTTTCACGGGTACAGAGGTTTTAGCGGTAAGTGAATGAACGCACATGGTTTAGCAATGGTGCTGTTTGAAGCATTAGAATGTAAGGAAGAAGGTTATTACTTTAATAACCTTCCCTTTTCGGGGGTGGCAATTACTCATGCTGATGGCCTGGTAGTTGCCAGATCTTTGTTTAAAAATGGGAAAAAGACAGGACAGTACGAACCTCCTTATCTGATAAAAACAGAGCATGCGATATTAGACAGTATCCTTGATTGTGTGGGTGAACCCGTTGTTTTTAATGGAGTGCCTTACACTGGCATCATATATACGGTTTCATCTAATGGCTGGATATCAGGGGAAAACGTATTTGTGGAAGGGCTTGAGGATGAGGGGGCAAATTACCATTATCATTCTAATATGCGTTATGAACTGTCTTTGAAATCAAAGCTAGGAGACAACCTGTCTATTGATGAATACTATGAATGGGATACCGAGGGTCGAGTAATCGCGTGGGCAGTAGTATTTGAAAACGCGAGGGACGAAGCTGAGTCAGGCAATATTTCATTTGCTGTGAATGAAGATCAGAGCCTACGTTATTTCTCCGTTGGAGGTAATTTCACGCTGGTAGCTGACAATAGTGACCGTTTGGTTTGTCCATATCACCATGTTATTGGCAATCTTCGCCAGCACAATTCACACTCTCTCGAGAGCTTTAGCTTTGGGTGCTCTGATCACGCACAAAAGCTAAAGCAAGAGATCAAGACGTTAATTGTGGAATTTAAGCCTAATAGCCTTAAGCTATATGATTTCTCAGGTAGATACACGGAATTTATACATTTTGCGATCGCGAATGGTGTAACACAGATTGAAGTGGTTACTTTCGTCAATGAGCAAGAAGAGTCAGAGCTTCACACACTGATGGCTCAGCAATACCCGCATATCAAAATGGTCTAAATGCTGGCAGAGCCTGTGTTATCAGGCTCTGCTATTTTCAAAGTACCCAATCCGCGTCCTGCCAATCCCGATTGTGTAGGGCGTATTTTTTAGCCCTGTACTTGCAGCGCTTTAAGCGCTTTGTTCACTTGTTGATCGGCCTGACGGGTCGTTTCAGGCAGGCGATATTTCGGGGTGAGTTTGAGGATCCACTCTTTTGCAGTGCTCAGACTAACCTTATGGCCGACAGAGACATACACAGGTTTAATGTTGTCCTGAGTCCGCAAAACCTCACCGATTACTTGTCCATCATCTATCAGCGGCACGCTGGCGCCGCGAGTTTCAAGTGGCGTTTCATGCGTGCCTGTGAGTCGTGTTTTACCACACCCTATGGTGGGAATATTCAGTACGACACCAAGATGACAGGCCAGACCAAAGCGCCTTGGATGAGCCAGGCCCTGACCATCACACACTATCATGTCTGGTTTGTGGGTGAGTCGTTCAAACGCGGACAGCAATGGCGGCAGCTCCCTGAATGAGAACAAACCGGGAATGTATGGGAAACGCACACTTTCGGTAACGACTTGTGTTTCTATGATCTCCAGTGTGCTGGCATCTAACACCACAGTGGCACCAACCAGTTGGTTTGTCGCGTCGTCATAAGCCACATCAGTGCCAGCAATGGTGGTGATGGAGTCAAATTGATCTTCACTGACAACCTGCGCTGCGAGTGCTTCTTGCAGTGCTTGAGCTTCTGTTTCAGAGTTGGGATGCTCTATTTGCATGTTAACGCCTTATTCTTTGTATTGCTCTGCAATTTTAACGTACCTTTACTCATTATTCATAGGGGGGTGTACCATAAATGGGCATACACGGTATGATGAAGGTTATCAAGAGAAGGTTGAGCCAATAGAAAGGGTAACTATTATTTAAGTGGCTGACTGAACTAAAATAGACAATTATAACAACAGCTCATTAGGGCTGTTTAACATATTTAAGGAAGCCAGGTGTTGGTTGAAATGGCAATTGCTGATGCATACGGTGCCGGGTTTGAGTTTGTGGCACAAGATATTATCCGGACACACAATGATCTCAGTGGCTATCGGGCACATGCATTATCGGGTGAGTCTGCCTGCTACACTGACGACACGCAGATGTCTTTGGCTTTGGCTGAGCTGATGTTAAGTGACAAACCCTGGGACAGCGAAATGATTGCCGCTGCCTTTTACGATACGTACCACAGGGATCCGGTTCATGGCTATGCCAAGCGATTGCAGCAGGCTTTTGCCGAGGCGCCTAATGCACAAGCGTTTGCCAGACTGGTTAAGACCGATAGCTTTGGTAATGGCGCTATGATGCGTGCTCTGCCTTTGGGTTATCTGGTTGACGAGCAAAAAATTATGAGCAGAGCTGAGCAGCAGGCCCGAGTAACACACGACCACGATATTGCGGTTAACGCGGCCAAGTGTATTGCTCTGGCCACTCATGCGGGCTTATATAAAAAGGCAACGCTGAATACTTTGCCAGATTATCTTACTGATTTCGGTTGTGTGTTTGATGCTCACTGGGAAGGGCCAGTGCGCGCTATTTCAGAAGATACGCTGAGCGCGGTTTTAATGGTGCTGAGCCAGTCGCGTAGTTTGAGTCACATACTTGAACTATCAGTAAAATTAGGCGGCGACACAGATAGTGTAGCGGCAATCAGTTGTGGTATAGCAAGTTGCTATGACGAGGTCGAAAAAGATCTGCCTCAGGCATTAATTGCTCAGTTTGATCATCCCCATTATGGTCTGGAGTATCTGGCCAATATTGATTTGCGCCTCGAAGCATTGAAGCGCTAAGCGCACTTATAAATTATAAAACTGGGAAAAACATGAATGCACAGAGTCATTGGATGGTCCTTTTTGAGGCGCTGACCCACAAAGAAGCGGGTTATTTTTATAACGACCAGCTTTTTACTGGGATCGCAATCCAACACAATAATGGGGTTGTGGTTGGCAGGCTTATTTTTGAGAAAGGTAAGCAGGTTGATGATTATACTCCGCCATATTTAAAACAAACGGATCAGGCAATTCTCGACACTATTGTGGAAGACGCACTCGAGCCTGTTCATGTGAATGGCCAACCATACTCTGGCATCATTTACACGGTTTCCCTTAATGGCCGGATATCAGGGGAAAACGTATTTGTTGAAGGGGTGGAATATGAGGGAGTCAATTATCACTATGATTCAAACATACGATATGAGCTTTATCTGAAATCAAAATTTGAAGATCGCCTACTTGTAAGTGAATACTACGAATGGGATTCTGAGGGTCAAGTAATAGCATGGGAAGTCGCATTTCAAAACTCCGAGGACGAAGCTGAATCAGGCAATATTTCATTTGCCGTGAATGAAGATCGGAGCCTACGCTATTTCTCAGTTGGAGGTAATTTCACGCTGGTAGCTGACAATAGTGATCTTCTGATTTGTCCATATCACAGTGTTATTGACAATCTTCGCCAGCATAATTCAATCTCTCTCGAGGGCTTTAGCTTTGGGTGCTCTGAGCACGCACAAAAGCTAGAACAAGAGATTAAAACGTTAATTTTGGACTTCAAACCTCAGTGTTTAACTTTATCTGATTTTTCCGGTAAGTATATTGAATTTATAAGTTTTTCGATAGCGAATGGTGTGACACAGCTTGAAGTAATAGGCTATGCTAGCGAGCAAGAAAAAGTGGCATTACACGCACTGATGGCATGCCAATACCCACATATAAAAATGATCTAAGCGATGGCAGGAAGAGCCAACATTTGCCTGAAATACAATATTTGTGTGGGATTAGTGAAGAGGGTTGTGTGACTTAGGCGCATTGGAATTCGCAGAATATCAGGTGAAACACAGATTAAACCTGTCCAGGAAGCAATACTGAAAAATCACACTAAATGGGCTAAATTTAAACCATCTATGTCCTGATGAGCTTCTCCTACTCAAAAAGCGCTTTACGATATAAGGGCGTATCAACCAACTGTTGGTAGGCGGTGCGAAGCCGAGCAACCAGCTCCGGATCTGTGGCTAAACTGGCTGCCAGGTAGCCTTTGATACTGAGCGGTTCAATATCCAGCACATAGCGAAAGTGATCGTCGGGCAACTTCATTGCCTGCGCCATAGCGCTGATATAGCGCGGGTCATCCACCACCAGGTCCACTTTGTGAGCCGCCAGTAAGTGGTAGGATTGTTGAATATCTGCGGTCTCGATGAATTCAAACCCCAGCTTATGCAATACCTGGGCTGCCACATCCTCTCTTTGTACGGCAAGCCGATATTGCTTGGCGTCTTCCAGTGTTTCAATTTGGATTTTTTGGGGCGATTGGTTTGTTACAAAACCGAGGTGAAACAGCGCTACGGGGCCAATCCAGTGAAACGATGTCTCTCGTTGTGGGGTTTTTGCCATGCTATAGATGAGCATATTGGGTTTGCTTTTGGCACTGTTCAGCGCGCGTGCCCAGGGATACATATAAAACTCCCCCTCAAGTGCAGCTGTCTCCAGAATAGCTTTTACCAGTTCGGTGCTTACTCCGGCGACCTGGTCGTTGAGCCAGGTTTGATTGGGCGGGGATAACTCAGTGACTACGGTGAATTTAGCCCAACAGTGAAAACTACTCAGTAGAGTGACTAGCATCAGGGTAACGACTGTTTTTACCATCAAAAACATACCTTTTAATCAACATACGGATAAAAGTGTAGCAGGGTCCGGTTTTCTTGCCTGATTATTAAACTTCCTCAGCAATGCGGCTCAGGTCTCCTCGCATTATTGCCAAAATTAAGCATTGCTTTGCGTGATCTCTGCTATATTTTCTAAGTACCTTATTTTTAGAAGAATTTCATGCTCAAGTTAGACGCTTTGTCATCTTATTTAGTGATACTTTCTGCCCTGATGTGTACTGACGCGATGGCAAATGATGATGATCCTGTGATTTTTGACATGTCGCTGGAAGAGTTGTTAAGTATGCAAATCACGACTGCCTCTAAGCGGGCAGAAACACTCCGAGATACCAACGCCAGTATTAGCGTAATCTCGCGCCAACAGATTGAACAATTTGGTGCACATAACCTTTTTGAAGTGCTTGAACGTATTGTTTCAGTTAACAGTAATTTTGGCGTACTTACTGCTATTACAACTCGGGGAAGTAAGCCCTGGACTGGCTTATTGCAGCATTTAGGGTTGTTGAATGGCAGGCCGTTTGGGAACTTGTCTGGCGCTCATAGCCTATATACATCTGTACCATTATCTTCAATTGAGCGCATTGAATATATCCGCGGGCCTGGCTCGGTACTATATGGCACAAATGCCTATCAAGGCGTTTTTAACATCATCACTCGCAGTGCGTCAGCTGAAGGTTGGGAAGTTGATCACGGCTTGACTTTGGGGAGTTTTGGCACGCAAATATACGATGCCAGTTATCTCTACAAACGAGGAGAGCTTACGAGTAGTTTGAGTTTACTGTATACAGATGTAGATGGATGGCATGCCAAAACATTTGACCCGATAACTCAAAACACCTATAGCAGGCAGGCATTTCAAACTGATAAAACCATGCACTTTAAAATGGACTATCAGGGGTTGTCTTTTTCTCACTTCAGAAATTTGCAGGATAGGTTTGCGAATTTTTGGGATGCGCCGCAAGAGAGATATATTCCCTGGTCCAAGCGTCATCCATCCACATTAACCAATTTAAGTTATGACTATTCTTTGAGTGAGCAATGGCAACTTAGCAGTCACTACACCAACATTAATAAAATTATGGAATGGAGCAGCGAAGGTATCGCTGATAGCATAATCCGCATACGTTCCCCGCTAAATATCAGGTTACTAGAATTTAATCTAACGGGTAATTTAACGGATAAAACGACTTTGCTCATTGGTGCCAACCATGAACACCGTAGGGTGTTTGGTGCAAGTACAATCCCTGATGCGAAAGAAAGATATGCCAGTATTTATGGGCAAGTAAAACATTTAGTGACGGACAATTTACAGGTTGAACTTGGCGGACAGTATGTCACCTCCATTCGGCTGATTGATGGCATTGATAATCAATCGAACTTTATCCCTCGCCTTGGTGTCACTTATCACCTGAATGATGTTTGGAGTATTAAACTGCGCCACGCAAAAGCGTTTCGGCACCCCTCTTCCGGAGAGCGCACGATAGAAACCCCCGGTATACAAAAAGGCACGCCGGACTTAAATTCGGAAACAATTAACACTACCGAGGCTCAGCTGTTCTATCAAACCGCAGCACAATTGATTAGTGCGACAGTATACAGAAGTAAAGAACATGACCTGATTTTAGTGAGACCGTCTGATGACCCCAATTTCGCGCTAGAAAATAAAAACAGTGGCGAAATTACTTCCTACGGTATTGAGTTTGAGTACAAGCACCAGCTCACTTCAAACTGGTATACAGAATGGTCGGCCATTCACCAACGGAATGAAGATAATGCGGGTATAGATAATATCAATCTATCCCCGAATAACAGCTTTAAGATAGGGCTGGCGTATCATGATTCTCAGTGGCAAGTCGGCACCTACCTGCTAAGCTACTCAAGATACCATGACAATATTGTGTTTGATCCTAATCGGCAGCTAATTAATCCGCCCGCAGACGGGTACGATTGGCTTACTTTAAAGGTAAGTCGTAAGTTCACCTTGAAACAAAACCGTAATCTCCAAGTGTCACTCGAACTCAAAAACCTGTTGGATGAACAAGTCTATCAACCTAATGACACGCCCGTATTTTATCCCCTCAATACTTTACCTGCCCGAGAAGGATTTGGTGCATTTCTATCTGTTAACTATCGATATTGAGCCCGTAACAGTCATTGAGGGATCTCTTGCACCATACAAAGAGCGTTTTTCCTGCGGGGTGTGCGCGACTAAGAGTGTGACTGTTTCCGGTTATTTAAACCGATTATCAAATGCGATGGCTAAGATTTACACTCATTAACCATAAATTTCATGAATACCCTCTATATTCTAAATTGTCGACAATCTACTGCGGATCAGGTTGACGTACACGTAAAGCAGCACTATATTGTCTACAACTTTTAACAAGACCGGAAGGCAAAGACATAATGAGCTTTATGCATGAAAGTGCCGTAACTGCTTCTGATAAAGCATTTTTCCGGCTTAGAAAAGAGATTGTTGAAGGTGATATTCCGGCTGGCTCTAAGTTGAGCGAAATGGAATTGTCGACAAAGTATGAGGTAAGCCGAGCGGTTGTTCGTGAGGCAATAAATCGCCTTGAGGCCTGCCATCTGGTTGAACGTCGTCCGAATGTGGGGGCCAGAGTGGTCTCGCTGAGCGAAGAAGGCCTGATGGAGTTGTATCAGGTGCGCGAAGCCCTCGAAGGCATGGCTGCACGTCTGGCAGCGCAACACATGCCAGATGAAGAGGTCGCCAAACTCAACAGCCTGTTGAACGAGCAGTTCGACGAAGTCAAAGGCGGCGAATCTTATTATCAGGAAGCAGGCGACCTGGACTTTCATTACCGCATTATTGTCGGCAGCCAAAACCAGCAGCTTATTGCTATGCTGAGCAATGGTATTTATCACCTGGCGCGAATGTATCGTGTGCAACTCGGCATGGCCGGGCCACGCGTTACAACGGCCTACGACGAACACAAACACATAGTGCGTGCCATCGCAAATCGGGATGCCGAACTGGCAGAAATGCTGATGCGCCGCCATATTCAATATTCTAAAAATAATATTGCCACCAAGTTAACCAAACAGCATCAGTCATAATCGGGGAGACACACTTATGAGTACAGGGATCATCAGCGCAGGTAAAAGATTTCGTGACGCGCTAAAAGCCAATCAGCCACTACAGATCGTGGGCACCATTAATGCCTACAGTGCCATCATGGCGAAAAAAATCGGTCACCAGGCTATCTACCTGTCTGGCGGCGGCGTTGCGAATGCCTCTTATGGTCTGCCGGACTTAGGCATCACCTCTTTAAACGATGTAATTGCAGATGTTCAGCGTATTACGTCTGCCTGTGACTTGCCCCTGATGGTCGATATCGACACAGGCTGGGGCGGTGCATTTAACATTGCTAAAACCATTCAGGAGATGCAAAAAGCGGGGGCCGCTGCCGTGCATATGGAAGATCAGGTAGCGCAAAAGCGTTGTGGTCACCGTCCTAACAAAGAGATTGTGTCGACAGACGAAATGGTCGACCGCATCAAAGCGGCCGTAGATGCGCGTACCGATCCAGACTTCTTTATTATGGCTCGTACCGACGCATTCGCACAGGAAGGCCTTGAAGCGGCTATTGAGCGTGCCAAAGCCTATGTTGCAGCCGGTGCAGACGGTATTTTCGCAGAAGCTGTTCAGACAGAAGAACATTATCGTGCATTTGCCGAAGCGCTGGATGTGCCTATTCTGGCGAATATCACCGAATTCGGTAAAACAGAGCTGTGGAACAAAAAAGAGCTGGGCGAGTGGGGTGTCGATATGGTGCTCTACCCGCTGAGTGCGTTCCGCGCAATGAACAAAGCAGCAGAAATGGTGTATCAATCAATTTTAGAAAACGGCGATCAGAAAGCCGTCATCGACAGCATGCAAACACGTATGGACTTGTATGATTATCTTGGCTACCACGAGTATGAGCAAAAGCTCGACGCATTGTTTGCGCAAGGTAAGAACAAATAAACAGTTTAAAAGCTAAAGATGAAGCCGCGTTTCTGCGGCTTTTATCACAATGAAATTAACCAGCAGGTAAAATTCAGGAGACAACAAAATGGCTAAAGTATTGAGCGGTGCAGGCCTTCGCGGTCAGGTTGCAGGTAAAACGGCACTTTCAACCGTCGGTGTATCGGGCTCAGGCCTGACTTATCGTGGATACGACGTAAAAGACCTGGCTGAAAACTGTCAGTTTGAGGAAGTCGCATATCTGATCCTAAAAGGTAAGTTGCCTAACCAGCAGGAGCTGGATAGCTACAAGGCACTGCTAAAATCTCAGCGCGGCCTGCCACAGGCACTAAAAGAGGTGCTGGAGCGCATTCCGGCCGATGCACACCCAATGGACGTGTTACGTACCGGTTGTTCTATGTTGGGTAACCTGGAAGGTGAGCACAGCTTTGAACAACAGCAGGCCATCACAGATCGTATGTTGGCGTGTTTCCCAAGCATTATCTGTTACTGGTATCGCTTTAGCCATGATGGTGTACGTGTTGATGTTGAAACCGATGACGATTCAATCGGTGCACACTTCCTGCATATGCTGCACGGCGAAAAGCCAAGTGAGTTGCATGAGCGTGTAATGCACGTTTCACTTATTCTGTATGCAGAGCATGAGTTCAATGCGTCTACTTTCACGGCTCGTGTTTGTGCGTCTACCCTGTCAGACATGCATTCTTGTATCACAGGTGCTATCGGCTCGCTACGTGGTCCTCTGCACGGTGGTGCCAATGAAGCGGCAATGGAAATGATCGAGCGCTTCGAGTCGGCCGATCACGCTGAGCAGGAAATGATGGGTATGCTGGAGCGTAAAGAAAAGATCATGGGCTTTGGTCACGCTATCTACTCTGAGTCTGATCCCCGTAACGAAATCATTAAAGGCTGGTCTGAAAAGCTGGCAGCTGATGTTGGCGATACCGTACTTTATCCGGTTTCTGAGCGTTGTGAAGCGGTTATGTGGCGCGAGAAGAAGCTGTTCTGTAATGCAGATTTCTTCCATGCATCGGCTTATCACTTTATGAAGATCCCAACTAAGTTGTTCACGCCTATCTTCGTGATGTCGCGTCTGACAGGCTGGGCAGGTCACGTGATGGAGCAAAGAGCAGACAACCGCATCATCCGTCCGTCAGCGGAATATACAGGCGAGGAACTGCGTCCGGTTCCTGCTATGTCTGAGCGTTAATACCTGAACGTTCACACCGTCACAGTATGGCACCGATCACCGACAATAATCATAAAGATCTGTGCCGTTGAGCCAATGAGCAATCCTGGAAGTAGTTATGAACAGCCAATTTCGTAAAAAATTACCTGACTCTTCGCTGTGTTATTACGACACGCGCGAAGCGGTCGAAGCCATCAAGCCCGGTGCGTATGATGGCTTACCTTATACCTCTAAAGTACTGGCAGAAAACCTGGTGCGCCGCGCCGAGCCTGAAAAACTCAACGACTATCTGAGCCAAATTATTGAGCGTCGTCGCGATTTGGACTTCCCCTGGTTTCCGGCGCGTGTCGTCTGTCATGATATTTTAGGCCAGACGGCCCTGGTAGACCTTGCGGGTCTGCGTGATGCTATTGCTGAAAAAGGCGGCGATCCGGCCAAAGTAAATCCGGTGGTGCCAACTCAGCTGATCGTTGATCACAGCCTGGCTGTCGAGCACGCCGGCTATGAAGAAAATGCCTTTGAGAAAAACCGGGCGATTGAAGACCGTCGTAACGACGATCGCTTCCACTTTATCAACTGGACCAAAACAGCGTTTAAAAACGTTGATGTGATCCCGCCGGGCAATGGTATTTTGCACCAGATCAATCTGGAGAAAATGTCACCGGTAATCCAAGCGCGTGATGGCGTGGCATTCCCGGATACCCTGGTCGGTACCGACAGCCATACCCCGCACGTTGATGCACTGGGTGTAATTGCTGTGGGTGTCGGTGGTCTTGAAGCCGAAAGCGTGATGCTGGGTCGTGCTTCATATATGCGCCTGCCAGATATCGTGGGTGTAGAGCTGGTCGGCAAACGTCAACCGGGGATCACCGCCACAGACATCGTGCTGGCCATCACGGAGTTTTTACGTCAGGAGCGCGTGGTTTCTTCGTACCTTGAGTTCTTCGGCGAAGGCTGCGAGGGCTTGTCTTTGGGTGACCGGGCAACTATTTCGAACATGACACCTGAGTATGGCGCGACGGCTGCCATGTTCTATATTGATCAGCAAACCATTGATTATCTGCGCCTGACCGGTCGTGATGACGAGCAAATCAAGCTGGTTGAGCAATATGCCAAGCACACTGGTTTATGGGCCGATGCCATGACAGGTGCGCAGTACGAGCGTGTGCTGAAATTCGATTTATCTTCGGTTGGCCGTAACCTGGCCGGCCCGTCAAACCCGCATCGCCGTGTTGCAACGGCAGACCTGGCCAAGCAAGGCATTGTGGCTGATTATGAGCAGCGAGAGGGCGAAATGCCAGACGGTGCGGTGATCATCGCAGCCATTACCAGCTGTACCAACACCAGTAACCCGCGAAACGTGGTGGCAGCCGGTTTGCTGGCACGTAATGCCAACAAACTGGGCCTGAGCCGCAAGCCGTGGGTAAAAACCTCATTTGCGCCGGGTTCTAAAGCGGTGCGATCTTATATGGAAGAAGCGCAGTTGTTGCCTGAGCTTGAGCAACTGGGCTTTGGTATCGTGGCATTTGCCTGTACCACCTGTAACGGCATGAGTGGGGCACTGGATCCAAAAATTCAGCAAGAAGTGATCGACCGCGACCTCTATGCCACTGCCGTACTATCGGGCAACCGCAACTTTGATGGTCGTATTCACCCATACGCCAAGCAGGCTTTCCTGGCATCACCGCCTCTGGTTGTAGCATATGCCATTGCCGGTTCAGTGCGTTTTGATATCGAAAATGGCGTGCTGGGTCATGACCAGGCTGGCAACCCGGTTACGTTAAAAGACATCTGGCCAAGCGATGAAGAGATTGATGCAGTAATCGCACAGAGCGTGAAACCGGAGCAATTCCGTGCCGTTTACGAACCTATGTTTGACCTGAGCGTCGACTATGGTGAAGACAATGACCCGCTCTATCAGTGGCGTGAGATGAGTACCTATATCCGCCGTCCGCCATACTGGGAAGGTGCGTTAGCAGGTGAGCGCACCATGAAAGGTATGCGACCGCTGGCGATTCTGGGTGACAACATCACCACAGATCACTTGTCTCCATCGAATGCGATTCTTGCCTCCAGTGCCGCCGGTGAATATCTGGCGAAAATGGGCTTGCCTGAAGAAGACTTTAACTCGTATGCAACCCACCGAGGTGACCATTTAACGGCCCAACGTGCTACCTTCGCTAACCCTAAACTCCTTAATGAAATGGTGTTGGAAAACGGTGAAGTGAAGCAGGGCTCTCTGGCGCGTCTTGAGCCCGAAGGCAAAGTCACTCGCATGTGGGAAGCCATCGAAACTTATATGGAGCGCAAGCAGCCGCTGATCATCGTAGCCGGTGCTGATTATGGCCAGGGGTCGTCTCGCGACTGGGCAGCCAAAGGCGTGCGTTTAGCCGGTGTAGAAGTCATTGTGGCTGAAGGCTTTGAGCGTATTCACCGTACCAATCTAATCGGAATGGGCGTGTTACCGCTGGAGTTCCAAAATGGTACAACGCGCAAAACGCTGGAGCTGGATGGTACTGAAACCTACGATGTCGAAGGCACACGTACTCCAGGCGCTACACTGAACCTGATCATCCATCGCAGCAATGGCGTTCAGCTTGAAGTGCCGGTGTTGTGTCGCCTAGATACGGAAGAAGAAGTGTCAATTTACGAAGCCGGTGGCGTGCTTCAGCGTTTTGCCAAAGACTTTTTGGAAGCAAACGCTTAACCACTGCATTCTTGCTCCGCACTAAATGTGGAGCCTGTCTGAGCAGAGTGCACCCGCAAAGGGTGTCTACTCTGCTATTTAGGATGAAAACTATGACTTTCAAACCTCAACTACGTGTGCCAGCGACCTATATGCGCGGTGGTACCTCCAAAGGCGTGTTCTTTAATCTCAGCTCCCTGCCCGAGGCGGCACAAGTGCCGGGTGAAGCGCGCGACAGACTGCTGCTGCGAGTGATTGGCAGCCCGGACCCTTATGCCAAGCAAACCGATGGTATGGGTGGCGCGACCTCCAGCACCAGCAAAACCGTGATCCTGTCGAAAAGTGATAAAGCGGGCCATGATGTCGACTATTTATTTGGCCAGGTCGCGATAGACAAACCTTTTATCGACTGGAGTGGCAACTGTGGCAATCTGACCGCAGCGGTGGGTGCGTTTGCCATTAGCAATGGTCTGGTAGATGCCAGCAGAATACCTGAAAACGGCATTGCCGTAGTACGGATCTGGCAGGCCAATATAGAAAAAACCATTATTGCTCATGTGCCTATGGCAAATGGTGAAGTGCAGGAATGTGGCGACTTTGAGCTTGATGGCGTGACTTTTCCTGCTGCCGAAGTGGTGGTGGAATTTATAGACCCAGCCGACGGCGATGCAGATATGTTCCCAAGCGGTAATTTGGTCGACCAACTGGAAGTACCGGAGATTGGCACATTTGATGTGACTATGATCAATGCTGGGATCCCAACCTTGTTTTTCCGTGCCGAGGACTTGGGTTACACCGGTGTGGAGCTGCAAGAAGCGATCAATGGTGACGACGCGGCTTTGGCGCGATTTGAGCAGATCCGCGCCTACGGTGCCGTAAAAATGGGTCTGATTGACCACATTGACGAGGCTAAGGTACGTCAGCACACCCCTAAAATTGCCTTTGTATGCGGACCTAAGGCTTATACTGCATCCAGTGGTAAAGCCATCTCGCAGCAGGATATTGATCTGTCAGTTCGGGCTCTGTCAATGGGTAAGCTGCACCATGCCATGATGGGTACGGCCGCAGTGGCGATTGCCACGGCTGCTGCTATCCCTGGTACATTGGTGAACCTGGCGGCAGGTGGTGGTGAGCGTAACAGCGTTACTTTCGGCCACCCTTCGGGCACTTTGAAAGTGGGCGCAGAAGCCGAACTGGCAAATGGCCGCTGGCTGGCAAAAAAAGCGGTGATGAGCCGCAGCGCTCGAGTGGTGATGGAGGGACATGTGCGAGTCCCGCAAGAGCAAATTTAGTGATGAAAATTGGCCCGGTTAGTCCGGGCCTTGTTTTTTAAGGAACGAAAAAGATGTATGAAGCGTTACTTTCTATTGCCCTGACCACTGCGCTGCTGCTTGGCTCGCCGGGTCCTGCACCCTTAGCATTGGCCGCTGTTGGTGCCAGCTCAGGTGTGCGGCAGGGAGTCCCTTTTCTATCTGGTATCTTACTCGGATTATTAGTGGCAATTATGGCTGCGGCGACGGGCCTGGGTGCATTACTCTTAAGCTACCCGAGCTTGAGCACCGGATGTCAGATTGCAGCCATCGCCTATTTGTTTTATGTCGCGTATAAAATTGCGACCAATCGCAGTGGATTATCTCATGTAGAAGGCGGTGAGGTTGGGTTTCGGGATGGCTTTATTTTGAACCTGCTCAACCCCAAAGCCTACGCAGCTTGTATTGCCATATTTGCTAACAACAGTGTGCCCGATACCAGCCCGTTTATCGGCGCTTTACTTGCAGCAATAACGTGTTTTGTCATTGCTATTCTGGTGGATAGTCTGTGGCTGGTACTTGGCGGTGTACTGCATCGATTCATAAAAACTCCCGAACAGCTGCGTATTTTACGTTTGTTTTTTGCCTTTTTGTTAACCTCTCTGCTAATTTGGATCACTACGACGCAAATTCTTAGCTGAGGGAGTGATGGCGTGCTTTCATTCAATCTCTGTTGATACGGAGCGAGTAAATGGTGACCTGCTCATGAGCTTTACAGCGTTGGGCAGGGTAAACCATGCTGATTATATGGCCATTAAGGCTGTAATCGACAGTGCGTTAAGAGCGGCTGTAGGGCAAAAGATCAGAGTACTGGTTGATGTGACTGAGTTTGAAGGGTGGGAGTTGCATGCTGCCTGGGACGACGTAGCATTGGCCCAGCGTCATAGTCATGACTTCTATAAGATTGCGGTGCTTGGCAATAGCCGTTGGCAAAAGCTTGCAGCCATGGTCGGTAATTGGTTTGTAGAAGGGGAGTCCCGGTACTTTGAGGAAAAAGGGCAAGCCCTATCCTGGTTGCTAGACTGAGTGGGCTGCGCTGCCAAGTAAAACGTATATAATGAAACATATAGTGGTAATGTTAAGGCTGACATAAAGTTATGAATACACTTTTCATCACAGGTGCAAATCGTGGTATTGGGCTGGCACTCGTCAAGTTATATCTCGAACAAGGTTGGCGGGTGCTGGCAACCTGCAGAGCCCCACAAGCTGCCGAAGCATTGTGGCAGCTGGAACAGCAGTTTAGTCACTTACAAATACTTGCTCTGGACATTACCAACTATGCACAGATGGCTAAGTTGTCTGGTACATTGCATGACGTACAGATAGACTTGGTGATTAACAATGCAGGCATTTATGGACCCAAAGGCTATGCGTTTGGCGACTGTGATGTAGAGCAATGGCAACGTGTTATGGAAGTCAATGTGATTGCACCGCTTAAATTGGCGGAGGCATTCACCCCGCAACTAAGACTGGGTAAGTTAAAGACGTTTGCTGTACTCTCATCGAAAGTTGGCAGCATGACCAACAACACTAAAGGGGGCGGGTATATCTATCGCAGCTCAAAGGCGGCGTTAAACTCGGTGATCAAGAGCCTTTCCAATGACCTGTTACCTGAAGGAATAAAAACCGTGGCGCTGCATCCGGGTTGGGTTAAAACCGATATGGGTGGCCCTAATGCATTGATCTCTGCCGAAGAATCTGCAAAAGGCCTGAAACAGGTGCTGGATGAATTACACGAAGCGCAAAGTGGTGGCTTTTATGACTATCAGGGGTTAGCAATACCTTGGTAGCAAATACCTCTGGTTTAATTCCTAGGCATAGAATTGGAGTAATGCTGCGATGTTTGAATTGGTCTCGCAGATGGACCTTTTTTTAACATGAATTTAAAGTAGCTGGGCTTTGCGAGCAGCCAGCTACCGACGCTAGATAATATTACTCATATTTATCCTGACACGGGCGTGAGCCGGGGCAAGTCCAGCTTGTCGTGCCCGTACCACCTGCAACATGTGGTGTGTTCTTCTCTGCATGCTGCAGCTGTTTATGAGATAAGCTTTTTAGTGGTTTTTTGTTTAGTTTTAACATTGTTATTTCACCTCCAAATGGTTTTTGTGTTTTCCTTAGCGAAAAAACTTCGCAATTCACATTAACCTTATATTGATGCGTGGTCAATAATTGTTATGAAAACTTATCCTGCACTTGCGCCAAATGATAGTAACCCAGCTGACCAAGGCGGCGAAGCTGAGGAAAGGGGATCCTGGGCAAAGGCCGCTGGAACAGGGGTAAATCAGGCACGGTATCGTTCATTGCTAGTTGTGCCAGCCTGTATGCTGCCTGTGAGCTAAACGAAACACCTGAGCCACAGTACCCCAAAATAAATCCGACATTATCCTCAAAAAAGACATGCGGCATATCGTCCAGCGCTGCTGCAATATAACCATGCCAGTAGTAGTCATGTTTAATTCCCGATAAACAGGGAAAGCATGCCGAAAGTGCGGTTTTGAGGTGGTTCAGGTATTTGGCTTTGTTCTGATCTTTTGCAAACACTGCACCTCTGCCGCCAAAGAGCAGGCGGTTGTCAGGTAGCAGCCTGTAATAGTATTTCAGCCTGCGCGTATCCATTACTACCTGGTGTGTTTTCAGACCACTTTGCATCAGCTCTTGCTC
This sequence comes from Pseudoalteromonas sp. AWH4_217, assembly GCF_056161105.1. Classification (NCBI taxonomy): domain Bacteria; kingdom Pseudomonadati; phylum Pseudomonadota; class Gammaproteobacteria; order Alteromonadales; family Pseudoalteromonadaceae; genus Pseudoalteromonas; species Pseudoalteromonas sp. AWH4_217. The sequence continues at coordinate 123,399 of NZ_JBSWYM010000006.1, forward strand.
GCTCAGAGGGCGAGTTACGAAAATGCTGCTGAGAATGGGCAAATAGCGGTTATCGATAAACGGATGGCTGTGTTTATTATTGTAAGCATTGCCTGTATATAGCAGTTTATCTGCACTTATTACCTGGTCGTTTACACTCAGCGTGTGGCGCTGACCGTGTTTAACCTGGCTGACCAGGCTCTGTTCAAACAAGGTAACACCAGCTTTAATAGCCATGTCACGGTAGCCAAGCAGGAGCTTGAGCGGGTGCAAACCAAAGCCATTCTCATAGCGCATGGCACCATGAGCGTGGTGATTCAGCATAAACTGCGCGTCAAGTTCTGCCTTGCTGAGCAGTTGACTACTTTCACCGCCAAAATTATCTGAGATAAATCGCGCAGCACTTTGCAAGTTGGCATAAGCCTGAGCATTATGCGCTATTTTCAGATAACCCGATGCCTGTGCGTCACAGTCGATTTTGTGTTCATCAATGAGTGATCTGACTCGGTTGACGCCACCCTGAAACTCATCGTAAATGCCACGGCTAACGTCTAGCCCCCAACGTTTTGCATAATCGCCATAACCAAGCCGTCCCGAGCCGGGCAGTGCAAACCCTGCATTACGCGCACTGGCGCCAAAACCAACCTGGTTGGCTTCCAGTACACACACTTTTTGCTGATAGTTTTTGGCCAGATAGTAAGCACTTAATAACCCACTAAATCCGCCACCAATGACAGCCACATCAAAATGTTCTGATGTTTCGGGTGCGGGGTTTGCTGTTGGCAGGGACTGTGTTGCGGCCCAGTAACTTGGCGCGAAATCCTGACCCTGACAATGGGCTGCACTTAGGGGATCGAAAGTTTGCATCAGAACTCCAATACCATTTCAGCAGCCTGGCAATGGCATTCAGTGTCGCAAAGCGTGCAGCGATATCCCTCGTATAAGGTCAGATCTAACCAGCGATCATCGTGAACTTTAACGAGCTTGCCACCCGCTTTAGTGAAGTATTTCACGGCTCCGTTGCCCGGGCTTTGCATCCACAGATGGGAGACCCCGGCTTGTGCGCCTTGTTGTTTCAATACCTCGACAGATGCGTTGAGTAACTTAGGTCCAATCCCTTGTCCCTGCGCCTCGGGGCGAATGGCAATACACTTAAAGTATGCCATGTGCTCCTCATCAACTGGCCACAGTGCAGGTGAGCACCACTTGTCGACAGGCCACTGACCTGCGCTGTAGGAAGTTCGGAACCCAACTACTTGTTGCGACTCGTCGAGCGCCACAAATGAGGCATTCAAATCATCTTTTGTGCCCCGTTGGTGCATCATTTTTATACCCGCCATATCGAGGTAATTGTCCCCGTGGACCAGATTGCCGAGGTCGATGACTGCCTGATAATGGGAGGTATCGAGAGGAAGGATAGAAATCATGCGCTACTGCCTAGTGTCATTTACTGAGTTGTCATTTTGCAGCATTTATTAATTGAAAACAAAGGCGTTCAAAAAAAACTGTACATAATAGGTACAAAATTAGTGTGTTTTATGTTCATTTGCCGTTGACAGCGATGTCATCTTGGTAATAATTGTGACAATGGTGTGTCTGAATGATGGTTGCGTACGCTGCAATTATCCGTGATGTCGTACTGTTAAACAGAACGATAACAACATAATTCAGGGCGCGATATGACTTTCGCACCCTGAGCCACAACAACATGTAAAGGATGTCCTATGAAAAAACTAAACTCCGTTTGCCTGGCGGTTATGGCGTGTATCAGCACGCCCGCACTGGCACTCAATGTTCAGCCAGATCCGAACAACTCTGGTGCTTATCTACTGGATCGAACCGGGCTTCAGGCAGCCGAAGCTGCCCTGACCTCAAACCCAATGTATAGCGTGTGGGCACAGGCACTAAAAACCCGCAGCAATACTGTGGTTGACGCCATTGTGCCTGGTGCTGCCTCTAACCCCGAAAACGTCAAGCGCGTAGAGCGGGTATTTGGCCAGAGTGAGTGGGATTTTCTGACCCAAATGGCTGCACCTGAATACACTTATACGCGCTTTTTGCGTGCTATAGGCAAGTTTCCGGCGTTTTGTGGTGACTATACAGATGGTCGCAATGCGGACGCCATTTGTAAAAAGTCTATCGTCACCGCGTTTGCTCATTTTGCGCAGGAAACCGGTGGTCACATTGCGAAAGATAATGTCTCTGATAACCCGCTGAGATTAGAAGAGTGGCAGCAGGCGCTGGTCCATGTGCGTGAAATGGGCTGGTCTGAAGGGCAACCTGGCTATACTACAGGGTGTGGTCAGAATGACTGGCAAAACCGGCGCTGGCCTTGTGCAGACGGGCAAGGGTATTTTGGTCGCGGCGCTAAACAGCTGTCTTACCATTTTAACTATGGCATGTTCTCTGAAGCCATGTTTGATGGTGATGCGACTGTGCTGCTGAATAATCCGGCCCTGGTTGCTGATTCCTGGCTCAACCTGGCCTCTGCAATCTGGTTCTTCCTGACACCGCAGGCACCAAAGCCGGCAATGCTACATGTGATTGACCGTACCTGGGTGCCGTCTCAGACTGAGCTGAATGCCGGTATTGGCTACGGTTTTGGTACCACCATTAACGTGATTAATGGCGGTATTGAATGTGGCGAGCACAACAAAAATAAAGGCCAGCCAGTCAATCGTATTCGTTACTGGGAGGGCCTGTCTCACTATTACAATATTCCGCTAGAAAGCGATGAAGAAAATACCTGCTGGCAGCAAACGCCATTTGGTAGTCTGAATCTGGATGGTGCCGGTGAAGTGCTTTACACCAACTGGGAAGCAAACTGGGAATATTATGCCGATCGTCCCGGTGGTTTTTCGTTTGAATGTAAGCTGGTGGGTTATCAAACGGCTTACTCTGCGCTTGTCGAAGGCGATTATGAAAAATGCGTGACCAACTTCTATGGGTCACACACAGGATGGCCGGTTGTCACAGTGGTTGATAACTTGCCGCCGCCAGATGACAAACCTCCGGTTGATAATGTTGCTGCATGGGAAGCGAATAAGGTTTACCTGAAAGGTGATAAAGCCAGCTTCAACGGCAAAGTGTATGTTGCGAAGTGGTGGACTCGCGGTGATGAGCCAAACGGCACTGGGCCTTGGGAGCTGGCACCGGCAGCACAGTAATCTATCACGTTTTTTACTGCGGGCCTTTTAGGCCCTCTCATTCTTAAGGGCCTTCTATCTTTTGAAGGCCTTTTTGTTGGTATATCGAGCATTGGGTGGTTTCTTTACAGATATATCGAGCTGTAAACTTAATTGAAGAAATGATTCGATATGCACGTCTATTCTATGGTCTTGTTGAACAAATCCAGATAGATTAGGCAACACTTTAATTTCAGCTTTTTCCTGATATTCAGGTATACCTAGCCCAACCATTCTAGTGATGATAGAAGTGACATACTAATTTTCGTTTCTGACAACGGGAACTATTTTTACGGAGCCAGGAAGTTTTAAAATAGGCCAGTCAAATTATATGATCCAGGGTTTTGTAATAATAGGCTGTTATAATGTTAAGGGTGAAGTTGGCTGGATATATTGTGAAAGCTACCCTGTGGGTTTATGGGGCGGGAAAGTTTTGGTTGGTAATACGGAATTTACGGTTAATCTGACTATACAATCAAGGTTGTTGGCTTCAGGGAGGTCAAATGATTAAAGGTTTTTTATGTATTCTGGCACTTCTTTCGTTAAGCCTGCCAGCAATAACGAAGGAGATTAATGGAGGCGTATTAAAAAGCTGTGGTGTTGATGTGTCGAGGAGCGATTTTGGGAGTGCCAGGATTACTGTTAACACTAGATGTGAAAGCGCTTCCTTATTTGATGAGCTTCATAAAAAGTTTGACGAAAGTTTATTTGATAGAGAACTTTATTTAACCTACATAATGGTTGGTTTTCATAGCTTTCATCAATCTAAAAATAAACAGGTTAATGAAAATTTGCTGAAATACCTAAAAGAACAGGAAAGAGTTAAGGCGCTTTCTGGTAAAGTTTTACTTTATAACTCCCTATATAAAGAGGTGTTTTTAGGGGATTTGTCACATTTCTCCTGGTTTGTTGGCTTGAAATCATTTTTTTCGATGTATGGATGCGAAATAACGTCGTTTCCTGGCTATGATTCTGTTGGAGACGGAAGAATGTATTTAGTGAAAAGGAGCAAGTTGTTAGATTTCTATGGTTTGACAGGTGATAACCTCAATAAGGAATATTACTCCATTGGCTTTGAATACAATGCTGTTTTGAATTGCAATTGAGTAATGAAGTTACATGGGTGATGTAGTTACCGAAAACTTATTTAACGTGACACTGCTGGAGCGATATATTCCTGGCCGGCATGTCGGGCCAAGATACCCTCTTCACAGTAAGGAAATTTAATTTATAAGCAATAGCTTAAGAGCAGAACGGCGTAGAGATGGAAATAAATGAGCATCTATATTCTCTTTCTATAGAATTCGATGAGCTGAGAAATGTAGGAGAGCAGGAACACGAAAGTGGATTTAAGAATGGATTTCAGAAAGCATTTAATCTTGCAAAAAGTAAGTTCCTGATTGATGAGTCTGAGAGTGTTGAGCTTGCCAGTAAAGATAGTCTGGGTTTAAAGTCTATTGCTAAAGAAAAAGTCATAAAAAATCAATTTACATATCATATGAATATAGATGAACTCTATAGAAACATAAATTGTTTAAGCTTTGCATTATATAAATCTGAAATTTTCGAGGTCCGACTGCGTATTTTTGGAAAAGGCAGAACAATAAGTGTCATCATATGTGCAGATCCTGTTTACTTTTATTTTGAGCAACAATGAATTGTATGAAAGCTTCTGCGATGTCAAGGTAAGAAAACTGAGCTACTTCGAAGGAAGAGTTACATGGGCACCTCTCTAAACTAAGCGGATACAACAGCTTACCTTGGTGAACTGTTGTCTGTCAGCAACAGTTTGTAACGTAATGGACGAGCAAAACAGAAGTTACTCATTGTATGGTTTTGGGAGCCAGTGGATGAAATCAACTGGCACCTGTAGTGGAGGGGCATGTAACTTTAGCTTCTCATATTTAGATTATTTTGAAGGTATAATTAGTTTTAATCACAGTATATATTGGCCGCTCCAAGGGGCGTGCCATTTTCAAGTAAATATGAGGTGCGATATGGTTTTAGTCGAGAGGTTAAATGTAAATGAAGAGAGCTTTTTACTTATTTGTCTTTATTAATTTGTCGGGGTGTGGAGATCCTGTTCCTCAGGAGTTGCTGAATGATTATTACCTGTCATCTACAAATGCGAGTAACACTTATATTACAAAGGGATTTGGCATGGTGATAAATTCTGATGTCGTATATACAGAAATAAGAGGTGACTTTATTATTGGGGAAAGGGTTTTTTCTGACCATCCTGATCACAATGATAGAAATGAAGATGAACTAGGCTATTTCTATATAAACACAAAGACTGGAGAAGTAAAACAAGGTTTGGAAGAGAAGGATTTGGCGTTTATCGAACAAGCAAAGTGACCCAATGGCTTAACGAGACATCTATTCAAAATTGGCGCTCATTGAACGTTTTTGTGTAATAACACCAACGCGGTGTGCAGTGAAAGTAAGTGCAGGCATGCGCAAGGGGCCAGCCATCACTCAGGTTTGGATGTATATCGTTCAATAAGCCTTATTGCTTAAATAGACGACTTAGACACTGTGGGACTAAATCGGAGGTATCCTTGATTAGAGAAAACTACTTCAATAAAAGAGCTTCCGTGCATTGCTTCGTAATTGCTTTAATTTACCTGGCTTTAGATATTAAATTATTGTTCTATGGAGAGAGTCAAACCCTGAACTTTGAATTTTTGTTCAATGTTAAGGTGTTTGTATGTTTTCTGTACTTACTATACTCAGAAAAGATAACTGGATACTTTGAGCAAGAGGATAATCTGCCGTTAGACTTTACGCTTCATATGACTGCATTTTTATTTATGCTTTGGCTCATGATCGTGCCCGGAATCTTAGGCATCGCTTTTTCAAAGTATTTTGGGTGTGTCCTGATAATACTGTTGATAGGGTCAGTACCTATATTGTTTGAGGTTATAAAGTGCAGAGAAGTTAACCATGCCAGCTTTGGTCTCGTGAGTGTGGAGTTGCTAATTAAAGCAGTCTTTGTCTTCTGTGCTATCGTTATTTTGATGTATCTCGTATCTGGCAATTGGTCATGGGAAATCAGGCCGATCCACACACTGATTAAAAATCACTATTTATGACTTAAAATCAAGGTGGTAGAGAAGTTTTATCACAGCACTTATCTTACAGGAGTTTGTCTCAGGTGTGTTAGTGTGTTTTCTTAAAATTTTCTAATGGTTTGAGGATTGTTAAGGGTTATATTTATGTTGAGTTCTGGCAGGAGTCAGGTTTTTAATTTTTTTAAGTTGTTAGGAAGTTTTTTATTGCTCTTCAGTGAAGCCACGTTTGCCAAATTAGACTTGGGAGGTGGTGTTTTCTTTGTTAATGATTTTAATGAAGTTGAAAAGGGAGTTAAAGGCAGTGAAAGCAATTATAATAATTCAATTGAGTTTGATAGCAGCTCTCTTGATTATATGAATGTGTATAGTGTGGAGGTAAACACTTCCCTTCGAGAACTAAGGGTATTAGTGAAATATGCGCTTAGCAATGGATTAAAACCTTTGCATGGAATCGCGTTTAGGTCTAAACGGCCTACGCTGAATGACCAAAGTTGGCAATCTCTGGCGTCCAGCGTTGAGCGTTATGTCACTTACCAAGATTTCAATCCTTGCAATAAAGTTTGGCTTAATAAAATTTACATGGGAAGCAAGCACCATTTGAGTATTTTTAGCATGTTAGCTTCTATGGGGTTTAAGAAAGAAGATTATGAGTTGGATTTTGAAGGTTGTCACTTGTTAAAGGGTACGTTGATCCCTCATGTTGACACTATATATATTGAAACTATAAATTGTGATTTATGATTGTATATCCTAATTTGTTTGTAATTGCGAAATTAAGCACGCTATTTGCTATTTTGGCTTACTCACTGAATGTTAATGCAAGTAGTAAGGTTGGGGTGACAGACTTTGTTGTGTATGATCGCTTTGATGGAAAATATGACATCTATGCTCTTCATGTATTTGCTGGCCGCCCGGGTTCACAGGTGCTTAAGTTTCACATTTGTGGTCAGGTATATGAAAAAAGTACGAGTGCAATGGGCACGAAGTTTAAAATAGACAGGTGTGATGTCTCAAAAAGCGTGTCATTTGTAGAGTTATATTATGTGAATGACGGTGAGCAGGAGCTCTTTGAAACTTACTACCCCGGGCTCTGCGATGATAACAATGTTTGGCATCATATTGACGCTCAAGATGGTGGTAAGGTCTCCCTCTACATGAGCAACTTTAAACCTTATGAAATAAACGTCATTTCCACAGTTAATGGTCAGGTATTAGATAGGTTTAAAACAGTGATAGGGTGCTCTTATTATAGGGTATTTGAATTGCCTGAAGAGTATTCTGGAATAACCGTAAATGGAGTTCCGGTCGGTGGTCAGAAAGTGAATTGAATGGTAAAATCCACTTAAACAACAACTTAAGGCTATCAGAAAAATGAATAGAGGTCTTGGGTTCACTCTTAGAGCCTTGTGCTTAACCTATAGTACCGTAATTGGGAAAGTGCTATATGGGTGTTATTTGACTGGTGAAATAGAGACAAAATATAAGGTTTTGAGTTTTGAACATGATGGAATGGAATTCGTTCTGGCCGTTTCTTTCAAAGCTGCCATATTTCTATTTTTAGTCGTGGTGGCTTGTAAGCCTGATCTAATAGCGAAAGATAAATTTTAACGAGACAATTAAAGTAATGCGGGTGAGCGGCATTTTTATGAAACCGCGTGTGTCAGCGAGCTTTTTTCTAATAAAATAAAGCAGTTTTAGGGGTCTGTATAGCTGTAACTAAGTGCTTATGATTGTGCTTGGATTATTGAAGAAAAGCCTGATTTACTGTCAGAGCACAGTTCGCCGCAAGGTGTATCAATCTTACAGTTAAATGAGCAACCATTAAACTTAGATGTAAGTCCGCACTCTACCAAAATAACTCTTTAAACTGATCCCACAGGCCCAGCGACTCATTGGCAAAAATATCTATACCTAACCAGGATTTAAGCAGATAAAGAACAACGAGTATAATACCCAACAAGATCATGGCAACAACTAATAAGGTAATCAAAAACATAATTGCTGCTGTGACTCTTTCTGTGTGGCTCAGGCGACGTTTGTTCACCCCACCCAGAAAGACAAAATAAAAGCTCCAGGGTAAAAAGGGTAATGCCAGAGTGGGTCTGAAATCTATTTTATGATTGTTCCAGTCCCGGGTATTGATTGCTTTTTGCAGTGCTTTGCGTTGTTTATAAGTAAAGCTTGCTGCAATCTCAGGGTCCATTTTGCCAAGGAGCTGCTTAACATGAGCATGTCGTTGGTCTGATTTATTCACCGTCATACAGCCTCCTTAGCCATTGAGTCATGTCAGTATTGAGACGGCAACAGGTTTGACGTGCGTACTCACCCCAAAAGATTTGCCAAGCTTTCTCTAAGTTTAGCGCTTTAAGCTCTGCTATCAATAGCTGCGGCCAATCTATCGCGGTATTGCCTAATCGTGCCTGTCATGTCCCAAACTTGGGTTGGTGGTTGTAAGTTAATAACAGCATTGGCCGTGACTATATCCGATTTTCATCCAGCCATAGTACGACCACCATCGAAGCATGGTCTGAGTCATTTTGTAGACTGTCAAAAAGCTCGGTGGTTATGACGCTTTCACTTCGCTGATCAGTTGAGTTTCACTGTAAAAAATACAGCCCGTTTGAACACTTGCTTACGAGGCTAATTGAGGCACAAAGGAGTAATGACATTGGTACTGTTTAAATACCTAGATACCACATTTTACACGACACAAAAGTTGCTTGAGATAGCAGATATTTCTGACCAAATGCTCAAAGCACTCCAAGATAACAAATTGATGCCCAGAGCTTCTTATACGCTTAGTCTCAACTTAAACTGTGATTCGTTCTTTGGTCATTTTAAAGAAAATCACACACTGGAGTATTACGCGAAGGGCTACGCGCTGTGGTTGAATGTTATTAGAAAGGAACAAAATAAAGCACAGGCCTATGAGATATTTTCTGCCCGTTACCGAAATATGCTTATCCGACTTAATTGTCTTGGATATAGTTCAAATCACCCTAAGTTAACGACCTTTCTTTCTGATCATATTGCACAAGAGTGGCAACACTTTTTAGATGGCACTTATGGCTTGTGCACTTGCACTGGCTTGCCAGAAGACATCGCTGCTAAAGAGTTTGCCATTATCAAAATAAACGAGCTTTGTGACCTGAAGAAGTTGGGCCAAGCAGACCGTGAAGCTTTAGCTTTTGCCGTTGATTTACTAGACGGTGTGAGTGCTCCATTTGCTCCGCACGAGCGGGACAGAAGCTCAAGGCGTCGTTTCGTTGATGACGTGAGGGAAAAATATGGCCTCACAGCCAGCCCCATATCTTTGAATGCTGGTATGAAGCCAGACCAAAACTCCTGCACGGGTTGCTGTGACAATGAGTAATTGCACTGTGTACTAGGATTGTTTTTGCTGCCTGACTGCCCAGGCGGTAAACAGCCCGGCACTGATAAACATAAACAAGCTATAGATGCTTGGTGCAATAGACATCACTTCATTGCCCAACAGGCCAGTTGTTACCAAAAGGGCGAGAGTGCCATTTTGCAGGCCAACCTCAAGGGTAATGGTGCGGGTCTGTGTATCGCAGCGCAATAAAATACGCGCGACCAAAAACCCCATAATCATAGAAATCAGGTTTAAGGTGATCACAGAAGGACCCGCCTTGATCAGGTAATCAACCAACTTATCGCCCAGTTGAATACAAATACTGACTATCACCAGAAGCAATACTACGACTGAAAACCAGCTGATATAGGGGCTGGCTGATTTAGCAAAGCGAGGCCACTTTGCATTGACAGCCATGCCAACCAGAACTGGCAGAACACCGACCACAATAAGCTGCATCCAGGCCTTTAAAATAGGGAACTCAATCTGGGTATCGTTTTGCCCATAATATCCGATTGCCCATGCAGCCAAAAATGGCAAACTAAATGGGGTGATAAACCCTATCACGGCAGTTAAAGATACCGACAGACCCACATCCCCTTTGGCCAGATACGAATAGAGGTTGGAGGTTGTCCCACCCGGGCATAAAGCCAGAATAAATAAGCCAATTGCCAGCTCTCCTGTAAGCCCTGTGATCGCAATAACAGCAATGGCAAGCAAGGGAAGTAGAATCAACTGACACAGTGCCCCGATGAAAAAGCTTTTAGGTTGCAAAAAAACGCGCTGAAAGTCTGCCATTTTCAGGCTAAGGCCCACGCCAGCCATAATAAATATCAGTGCGACAGGTAAGCCGATTTCGATCAATGCAGATGGCATGTCTTTGTCCTTGTTGTGCCCCGTTCAGTTAATCTTAGCAAGCGCAACAGCGCATCGTCACATTCATTTTTTATCAATGGCGTCGAGGTACCAGCTGTGTCAACAAGATAGCATGTCTTTTTTACGGTGATGTGATAGGGCTAAGCCAGTTTTACCGGGCTTTGCTAAACGCGGCTGGAGCACATAAAAGAAAACGGCCAGTCGTTGTGCGATCTGGCCGTCTTTATCCCGTCATTAGTGTGTCGTGTTCATTTAATCAGCAACCCTGTTGGTGTCGGGAAATGTCATATATTTTGGTGCAGTTAGACAATTATTCAGATACTTCGATTTCAAAACTGTAAACGGCTGCACCTTTTAAGAGCGATGTATCTGTGTATACGTTACCAGCATTCCCTTTTTGAAACTCCCGCCTGAGAGCCTCAAATTCACCCGAAAAATTCAGGGCAGCGACATCCAGGTTTATCTCAATCCCCTCAACTGAGGTGATATTGGTATTCACACTGGTACCAAATTCGAAATCGGGAATGGTCGCCTGAGGTTTACTCATGACTTCCCATCGGACTTTACCATTGACAGTGTCTTCCCATAGCAATGTAATGGCAACCATGTTAACTCGCGAATCCACGCCCGAAAAATCATAATCGAACAGATTCCCGCTGTATTGGTCCGCCATGGACTGTGCAAATTGCTCGAACGCATTTTGAAAAGCGCTATTGAATAGCAAAGGCGCCGTGCTACCAGGCTGGCCGTCATCAGCAATGGTGTTTACGGTCGCTGATGAGGTGTACATATCAAAGCCCGGCAAATAAGTATGCTCAGTAACTGAGTTGTAAGCATAGCTGATGGTGGCAAGGTCCGGGAAGATAAACTTATTTCGCTGGTTTGAGCCCAGGGTGAACTGAGCGCTGAGCTCTTCTTTATCATCAAATGAGCTCAGAAATACGCGAGAATTGGGATAATCTGTGTTCGCGAAGGGTAAAGCGGCTATGTTTACCCTCACACCTTGGCTATCAAAGGCGTCATCGGTCAATTCAAGTAGCCCGTCTCCTTCCAGATTAAACAGGCCGCCACGTACATCACTGTAGTCTTCATTGCTGATATGCAGGATTGCATTCTTACTATCGGTACATAAATAGGCCGTAGCTGGATTTGGGTTTTGCAACGAGATCTCGTCTCCGATAAAGCCGCTAATATAGTAGTCTGGCTGACTGGCAGAAAGGGCACTGAGGTCCACATTTTTCCTAGGGCAGTCACAGCTTGGCTTTTGATCAAACTCGATTATGCCGTAATCTGTGTTGGTTACATCCAGTAAGGTATAGAGCTGAGTGTGCAGTGTCTGGCCATCTGTACTCTTGGCAACTAAAGAGACATGATGTGTGTTCTCAGGTAGCGTTTGCGCGAGTTTGCCGTCTGCACCTGTTTTAGCACTGGCAAGAACCTGGCCACTGGCATTATGGAAAATGACATCGGCAACTGTGGGGTTAGGAATTGCGCTACAGTCGTTGATGAGCGTAGTTGTCACTGAAAACGCTGTGGTTGAATTGCCTTGATCCGGTTTTGAGGCATTGGCTTTTGTTTGTTGTTCATTACCCACAACTGCCTTATCGCCGGATGATCCACCGCAAGCAGAGAGCGTAATTGCAGTACTGACAGCTAAAAAAAGTCCTTTAAACTTCATCTTTTCTCCAATTTATAATAGTTATTTCCGTGCACATTAAAGCTAAATAGCATTCTAACAGATATGGATGTTCTTGTATTGTGGACAAAAGGTTTTATTTGTATTCAAAGCTGGCTGATTTGTTTTCAGATGTAAATGAAGGCAGCGTATGAGAAATACCAATAAACGCCGCCTCTCGTGTCGTTTGAATCAGTTAGGACTTATACCAATTTCACTTAATACCTGTTCAATTTAAAGGAGCAAATATGCCGCTAACGGCGTTAAAAATTTCTCATTTAGAACCTTTACCTAAGGTATGAGTTCACAAATTTTTGCCTGGTTATCGACGATATTTTCTCGCCTCAAAACAGAACACTTAATTAAGCAAATTGGTATTAAAACTCGTTGCAGGGATCCTAGAGCATGCTAGAAGTAGCTTGCTCAGGTGCTGATACACTGTTCACTGAGTAGGTTAGGAAAGGTAATAGGCGCTCACTTTGCTGGCGGGGATACTCTGCAAGACTCTGGAAATGCAACCTCTTTGGCAGAAGTTGCATTGTCCGGTGATTAGTTGAAGTCAGTGCACGGACCCGTGACTACGCAATACTGACCAGGGCCCGGGCTTGTCGCAATGGTGTCTGTGTCGGTTGGTGGCGGGCAATTTCGGTAGCTTGGGTAGCTGCTATCAGGTTCGATGTTGCCGCCTGCAACGTTAGGCGTTTGTGCCAGGTTTAACTGCTGAGACTGAGATAACGCCTTTAGCTTGGTTTTTTTTACTTGTAATTTCATGACTTATTTCCTTAATTATTCATATTATAAGTAACCTACGACTTTCCTGCTGTAGGTACAACTAATTTGGCATGATATTCGATATGTTGTCAAATTGTTTCAGTGAGAGCGAATACGTAATTTTGCTGAGGAGATTTTTGAAAAGACATAGGTCCTTTAAATATGGCACTGTCTGGCAGTAAACCACATATGGTCTGAGCTCGATAAAAGCGCTACAATTCCCCTTCAGTATTTGCAGGCAGAGAACACCGCGTGACCGTTGATCGTCAACTTATCAGTACTTTACACACCGCATTTAACAGTATTTTCCAGCAATCTTTATATGCCGATAAAGTCATTCAGCACCATATACATGATAATCCGCATTGGCGTCGTGAAGACAAAGGCTATTTTGTAACGACCCTGTATGATTTAGTGCGTTTTGTACGCAAGCTGGCATACCTTAGTAACGTTAGTGAGCAGGAGTTTTGGCCCATCTGGCAGGCGTATCAGCTGCTCAATGATGAGCACATCCCTGACTGGCCAGAAATGCGCGACTTGTCAAAGGCTGACCTGCAAGAGCGATTTCAGAATGCACCGCAGGCGATCCGGCTTAGTTATCCTGATTGGCTGGATACACTGGGAGGTTCTCAACTTGGACAGCAGTGGCCTGTTGTAGCTGAAGCTTTAAACCGCCCAACGGCTTATTACCTCAGGGCTAACACCTTAAAAACCTCGGCAGGCGCCCTGGTCAGTAAGTTAGAGCAGGACCAAATCTCCTGTGAGTTAGTTTCTCCAGAATTGCCGGATGCACTGACTATTCAGGCAGTCGATAAGCTGTTTAAATCCAGCGCGTTTCAGTCGGGTGAATGCGAAATGCAGGATGCGGGGTCTCAACAGATTGCCCCTCTATTAGATGTTGCGCCAGGCATGAAGGTTGTTGATGCCTGTGCCGGAGCGGGAGGAAAGAGCCTGCACCTGGCAGCCTTGATGAAAAACAAAGGCCGTTTATTGTCTATGGATATTCATCAGCACAAGCTTGATAATCTGAAAAAGCGGGCCAAGCGTGCCGGTTGTCATATGATAGAGACGCGGCTTATTAAAAATAATAAGACCATTAAACGTCTTAAAGATAAATTTGACCGGGTTTTACTTGATGTGCCTTGCTCAGGAACGGGTGTTTTGCGACGCAACCCAGACAGTAAATGGCACCTGACGGAGCCGAGTGTTGATGAGCTTATTGCGCTACAAGCTGATCTGCTGCAAAGATACAGTCAAATGTGCCGCCCAGGTGGCAAGCTGGTGTATGCAACCTGTTCAGTATTGCCGGTTGAAAATCAACAGCAAGTCGCTCAGTTTTTGGATGCAAATCCTGACTGGATTCTACAACAGGAACTGAGTTTGCTGCCGGGAATAAACTCAGAGTTTGACGGATTTTATGGCGCCGTATTGTGCCGTAACGAACTAACACAAGATTAAAATAGGATAAAACACATGAATCCAATTATTGCCTTGCTCAAAGAGCACAACATCAGTGACGAAAAAATCAATGAAGTATTTCAGGCATTGACCGAAAACCCGCTAATGGCCATGGCCGTTGTTCAGCAGTTGAACATTCCTGCTGACAAACTTCAGCAGTTGATGGCGCTTGTGATGCAAAATCCAGCACTGATAAAAGAAGCAGTACAGGAGCTTGGTCTTGATTATGATAAAGTTGAGCAAGCAAAAGCACAGCTTAAACAATAAGTAATCACATCAGTACAAATGGGCTGGAGATCCTATCCAGCCTGTTCGGTGCTCGAATTTTTTCCGACTTCTCATCAGACAAATTTGTTTCCTTTGACTAAACTAGATGCTAACCGCGTGGTAGCACAATTTTAAGAATAAGGATACACAATGCTCTCCAGCAAAACCCTTGAACACGACTCACCTATGGTGTTTGTGTTTTTCACGGTCATTGCCTGCTTTTTCTATTTTTTTCGGCCTGGGTTTATGCCGCCAGCGCCACAGACAGACAAACCCAGTCCGGTCCTGTTTCCAAAAAACTTGCAGCACTATCTCAGTAACCCAGATACCAAGGCCGTGTTGGGGATCGATGTGTCACATTATCAGGGGGTTGTCGATTGGCAGCAGGTGGCACAAGCCGGAGTGCAGTTTGTTTATATCAAGGCGACTGATGGCATTACTTATCGGGACCCGGAGTTCTATTCACATTTCAAAGGCGCTCAGGCGGCAGGCCTGAAGGTCGGGGCGTACCATTTCTTTGAACCAGATGATGATCCCATTAAGCAGGTAGACAACTTTGTGACGACCGTGCAGGGGCTTGAACTGACATTGATGCCTATGTTGGATGTGGAGATCACCAGTAATCGATCTTCACAGCAGATCAGCAGCGGAGTTGCCAAATTCATTGCGGCCGTTGAGCAGCGTATCGGGTGTCAGACTATCCTCTATAGTTATGGAGATTATTGGCAACAGAATTTATCGGATCAATTTGCCAACCAGCCTTTTTGGTTAGCCGATTACGCCGACAGTCCCAGTGTGCCAGAGCAGGCGCATGCCTGGTGGCTGTGGCAATATTCAGATTCTGCACGAGTTGCCGGGGTGCAGACTCAGGTTGATATTGATGTGGTGATAGCCGGTGAATCAGGGCTTGCTGCAATGAAGTGCTCAAGTAAGGGAGCAAAATCATGAACTTTGCAAAACAGCTTTGGCAACATGAGCACACAATAATGCGGGCTCTTTTACTGCTGGTTGTGGTGAGCTTTTTAACTTTGGTCATGCTTCACTACCATGACTGGCAGCACCGTCCGGATGCGTTATACCTCAGCAATCAGGCGTATCTGCATCATGTGGAGGTGCAGGCATTAGACGATTTGTTTTATCTGGCCGAGATCAATGGTCTGCTTAAAGTCGTCGAAAGCAGTCAGGTTGGAGTGTCGTTTATTGCCGAGTTTAAAGTGGATGTTGGCAATATGATTGCGACGGTTACACACTATCTGCAACAAGGCATCAACCTGAACCTTGCGTCACTGGTTGCCGTGGAGATCCTATCCTTACTCAGTGAAGCGGCCCATGTCATCGTTATGCCGTTATTGGTGGTCACTTTGAGCGGCTCGACTATATGGCTGTGTGCTGAACTATTTGGTTTGCCCCTCGTTATGTGTGCGGTGCTTAAGCGGGTGTGTGAAGGCTTACTGCTCACTTTTGTTTTACTCCACCTGATGCTGCCTTATGCTATTCATATTAGTGGGGCCATTAGTCACTCCGTCAGTGCCAGTTACAAAACTACGGGTCGCACAGCATTACTGCAATATCATCAGGATGTCACGCACGGGCAAAACAAAGCGTCACTAAAAGATAAAGCAGAGTCGAGTATCCATGAGCTGGAGAAAGTATCGCCTAAGCATGTCAGATATCAGCAAAATGCGTTGTCACACTACCTGGTGAGTACACTGGCGGTGAACCTGTTTGACCTGATCTTAATGCCATTGCTGCTTATCTGGGGGTTTTATCGTATTGTGAAAGGGCTGTACCTGCATGCACAGGAAACCTATCGGATGGTGAAGAATAGTGCTTCAGAAACGATAAAAGGGCCATAAAGGCCCTTTGGTGAAGTATCGTTCAAGTTAGTTTGGTTACTCTAACCCCTTAAAGCAACCAACCAATTGTTTTGCAACTGAGGCTTATCTCATTAAGTTTCTAAGCTAGCGAGAGGAAAAACCCTGCAATTGCTGCGCTCATTAGGTTAGCCATAGACCCTGCTAAAACCGCCCTGAGCCCTAAGCGTGCGATATCCTTTCGTCGACTTGGCGCCATACCGCCCAGTCCGCCTAGTAAGATGGCTATCGATGACAAGTTAGCAAATCCACATAACGCGAATGTGACAATCGCTTGTGTGTGCTCACTTAACGTGTCGCGATAATTCATAAAGTCCAGGTAAGCAACGAACTCATTCACAACCAGTTTCTGGCCGATAAAGCTGCCCGCCTGAGTGGCTTCTGCCCAAGGTACGCCTAACATCCAGGCAACCGGAGCAAATACATAGCCTAAAATCTCTTGTAATGTCAGTGTCGGATGGTCAAAGAAACCACCAATACCGCCTAATAAACCGTTTAAGAGTGCAATCAAAGCAACAAAGGCCAGTAGCATTGCACCGACATTCAGTGCCAGATGCATACCGCTTGACGCGCCAGCTGCTGCCGCATCGATCACATTAACCGGTTTGTCGTCGCCGCTATCAACCTCTGCCAGGTTTTCTTTCGGCTTTTCGGTTTCCGGCACAATCATCTTGGCCATCAGGAAACCACCTGGCGCCGCCATAAAGCTGGCCGCGATCAGATATTTAAGTTCAACCCCGATAGCTACATAGCCAGCCATGACTGACCCTGCTACCGTTGCCAGACCACCTACCATGACGGCAAAAAGCTCTGACTGGGTCATCTTAGGGATAAAAGGTTTTACAATTAAAGGTGCTTCGGTTTGTCCCACAAAAATATTTGCCGTTGCCGACAAAGATTCTGGTCTGGACGTCTTCAGCAGCTTTTGTAGACCACCCCCTAAGATTTTGATGATCCACTCCATAATGCCGATGTGGTATAACACACCCACCAAGGCGGAGAAGAATACGATTACAGGCAATACCTGGATCGCAAAAATAAACCCTATGTTGTCTGCTCCCGCTAACGGGCCAAACAGAAAACTGATCCCGTCATTGGCGTAACCGATGACAGATGAAACCGCCTTCGACATGGCCGCAAGCGCGTTTTTACCGGCTTCTACGAAAAGTACAAAGCCACCAATGAGTATTTGCATGATAAATGCGATACCCACGGTTCGATAATTAATGGCACTACGCTTGGTGGAAGCTGCGTAGGCGATGGCTAGTAGCATTAACATGCCGACTAAGCTCATTATTGTTGTCATGCCAGATTGTTCCCGTATTATTCTTGCAGTAAATATTTTATTTTACTTTTAATAATATCAATCGCAACGCGATTCATACCGCCACGGGTAACGACCAAGTCGGCATTGTGCTTTGAAGGCTCAATAAACTGGTAAAACATAGGTCTTACCGTTGCCTGATATTGCTCAACCACCGAAGAGATACTTCTACCGCGAGTTTCTATGTCTCGTTGCATTCTTCGCAGCAGACAGATATCAAGCGGCGTATCAATAAAAACCTTGATATCAAATTCTTCGATTAATGCTGGATCGCTTAACAGTAAGATCCCTTCAACGACTAAAATCTTTGCCGGGTTTACCGTGCGTGTCTCACTACTGCGTGTATGTTGAGCATAGTCATAAGTCGGTACTTGTACAGACTTACCTTGACGCAGTTGCGTCAGATGCTCTTTCATTAACGCATGTTCAAACGCATCCGGATGGTCATAGTTCGTTTGAGTTCTGTGTTCAAACGGCAAATGCGATTGATCTTTATAATAGGCGTCTTCTTCTATAACGGCGATTGCACCCGATTCAAGTTCGTTTACTAATTCGTTATAAATAGTTTGACTAAAAAGAGACTTACCGGACGCAGATGCGCCGGCGATGGCTATAATTGTTCGTGTCACTAAAGTTCACACCCAGCAGTTGTTAATGTTGGAAGATCACAATAGCAAAAAAGACACGATTAATCTCTTTTGCCTCGCTTAAGGATCAAATTTAATTGTTTTGGTTATAACAAAACAGGACTTATGTCCGCTGGTCCAATTAGTGATGAGATTTAATTAATATAGGTACAAATGGTTTTTTGTTATGCTTTTATGACAGCGGACTTATGTCCTGTACGTTAATTTTGGCTACAAATAAAGTAACACCCTCTGACGAGAATCGATGATAAAAAAACAAAATCGCAGCGCGTCAGAATAAACAGATAAGAGGTAGATTATGGCAAGAGCAATCATATTAATGGCAGACAGCTTAGGAATAGGGGCTGCACCTGATGCCGATAAATTTGGAGATGCTGGTGCCAATACCTTAGCTCATCTGTTAGCAGCTTATAAAAAAGAGAAAGGCGAAGCCTTATCTTTACCTAATTTAAGTAAGTTAGGTTTGATTGCCGCATGTGAAGCTGCAGGCAAAGAAACGTGTGAAGTCGCCGAGCGCATAGAGCCACAAGCTGCCTGGGGCTACGCAAAAGAATTATCCAGCGGTAAAGACACACCGTCTGGACACTGGGAAATGGCAGGCGTACCTGTGTTATTTGAGTGGGGGTATTTCCCAAATACACAGCCTTGTTTCCCGCAAGAGTTTATTGATGAGTTGTGCAAGCGTGCAGAAATCCCAGGTATTTTGGGCAACTGCTATGCATCAGGTACAACTATATTAGAGCAACTGGGTGAAGAGCACGTCAAAACTGGCATGCCTATTTGCTATACCTCAGTTGACAGTGTGTTTCAAATAGCCGCACATGAGCAGTCATTCGGCCTTGACAAACTTTATCAGGTATGTGAAATCGCACGGGCACTGCTTGATGAAATGAATATAGGACGAGTGATTGCGCGGCCATTTATAGGCACTTCGAGTGCCGACTTTATTCGTACTGGTAATCGTCGCGATTACTCAGTGTTGCCACCGTCGCCAACAGTGTTAGATAAGCTGGCGAATGATGGTGGTGAAGTAATTAGTATAGGTAAAATCGCTGATATCTATGCACATCAGGGCATTACGCAAAAGCATAAAGCACCTGGGTTGATGAATCTGCTGGAAAAAACCAGCGAAGTCATCGACAGTGCACCTGACCATAGCCTGATCTTCACCAATTTGGTGGATTTTGACGAAAAGTTCGGTCACCGCCGCAATGCGGTTGGATATGCAGAAGCGCTGGCACAATTTGATGCCTATTTACCGACTATACTCGACCAGTTAAAAGACGATGATCTGCTGCTTATTACGGCGGATCACGGTTGTGATCCGACCGCACCGGGCACAGACCACACCCGCGAATATGTGCCAGTATTGGCGTATCGCAACGGAATGAACAATACTCCGTTAGGTGAAAGAAACAGCTTCGCAGATATGGGCCAGACACTGGCTCAATGGTTTAACTTATCTGCTTGTGATTATGGTGACGGCTTTGCAGCCAAACTCGCTAAGGCTTGATTTAAAGGAAACATGTTATGAGTACTCCGCATATTAATGCTAACCCAGGTGATTTTGCAGAAACGGTGCTAATGCCAGGGGACCCACTGCGTGCCAAGTACATTGCTGAAAACTTTTTGCAAGACGCACGTCAGGTAACGGACGTACGCAACATGTTTGGTTTTACCGGCACATACAATGGTAAGCCAGTTAGTATTATGGGCTCAGGTATGGGTATTCCATCCATGTCTATATACGCTCGCGAGCTGATTGTCAGCTTTGGTGTTAAAAACCTAATTCGTATCGGTACATGTGGTGGTATCAATCAGGATACAAAAATCCGTGATGTGATCTTCGCACAAGGTGCCAGTACAGATTCAAACGTAAACCGCGCTCGTGTGCGTGGTTATGATTTTGCAGCGCTAGCTGACTTTGGCCTGCTTGAGAACGGTGTTAACGCAGCACGTCGCCTTGGTATTGAAGCGAAAGTGGGTAATGTATACACCACAGACACTTTCTATCAGGCTGACAGCAGCTTTTACCCTGAGCTTGATAAGTTGGGCGTGCTGGCTGTTGATATGGAAACGGCGGGTCTGTATGGCGTTGCAGCTGAGTACGGTGCAAAGGCAATGGCATTATTCACAGTAAGTGACCACGTGATCACTGGTGAAGCAACGCCGCCTGAAGAGCGTCAAAGCACGTTCAATGAAATGGTTAAAATTGCACTAGAATCAATTTAAAGAATTTGGTCCTTTAACAGGGCCTCCCTGTTCCTTGGTAACGTAATCGCAGAGTTTTGGAGACACGCCTAAAACAACGCGAATCACACCCAAAAAGCCGCACTTGGTGCGGCTTTTTTTTGCCTGAAATTTGTTGCTCTAATATCTCTGCTATAAACTCAGGGTAATGTATCTAATATCAGGTCCAGATAGAATGGCTTTTTCGATGATGTTATTGGCTTGGGGGATGGCCACTTCCATACCTACAACATGTGCTATACCCATTGAACCGCTTAAAATACAGGCCTATAACCAGCCGCATCAAGCAATACAAACCTACCAAAACCACAAAGAAAGCCTGCAACGAGAAATTTGCTCTGAAACGGCACTGTTATATCGCTATGTTCTGATGGCTGCCATTCGACTGCAAAACTGGCCCATAGTGGAGGAGGTAGTGCAGTCACTTCAGTCCGAGAAACTGGCTTCTGATGTGGAAGGAAAAGAGCTCAACATCATTAATAACATTGGTGTTGCATATCGTAAGGCAGGTCAAACTGATGATGCGCTGGCGCATTATCGTTGTGCCTTAACCTATGCTCATACCCATGATGCCAGAGCGCTGATTAAAATTAACATTGCGATAGTTCATCGTAATGCAGGACAGCCCGCGATTGGTTTTCGCTTGTTAGAAGGCATAGAAGAAGGGTATTTACCAAGTGTAATTCTGGCTGGATTACATGTTGCCAAGGGGAATACGGCGTTGCAGATAAACCGATATAACGAGGCAAAACATGCTTATCAGCAAGCGCGCGACCATTATCTTGCAATGAAAGACAATCGTAATGCCCAGGCTGTGGTTGCCAATATGCTGGTTGTGGCGCTGGCCACTCATGATCTAAGTACCTATGATCAATTACGTCCGTTGAGTACGTTTGAACCTGATCTAATCTCAGACCATGGATTGCGCTTTATTCAGTGGCTGGACACTTTTCGGTCATATAGTTCTGTTAAAAACCTGAGTAAGATGCAGCAGCAAAAGTTGCAGCAAACAGAGGCTATTGCAGCTGATTACCTCGAATTTGTCGCATTGCTGTCGTCGCGCTACGGCCTGAATCAGGGGGTGGCGCAACGTATTTTAAAAAGAAGTCACGATTTACCTTTATCAGGCGCGCTTGCCAGACACTGGTGTGCGTCGATGTAAAGACATAGCGTTTTGACGGTTTTAACTTAAAAATTTGTTTTTACCCCACTTTATGCCAGATTTAAGAGGCTGACATAACAAAATGAACGGGAGCACATATGGCGAACTGGGTAAATGGTAAAGTGGTCGAAAAGCTGTGGTGGACACCCAGCCTGTTTAGTATCAAGGTAGCGGCTGACATAGACCCTTTTTGTGCAGGGCAGTTTACTAAACTGGCATTACCCGTTGAGGACAAAAAAGTATCTCGTGCCTATTCTTTCGTCAATGCACCTCAGGACCCGCTGCTTGAATTCTTTTTGATTGAAGTCCCGGACGGTCAGTTATCCTCTCCGTTAGCCGCTTTGGACATTGGTGATGATATTCTGGTAGCAGGAAAGCCGAGTGGGTTTTTCACGCTGGATGAGGTGCCCGACGCCAGTGTGTTGTGGATGCTAAGCACCGGTACTGCGATTGGTCCGTTTTTGTCTATGATTGGGGATGGCAAGCTCTGGAAGCGGTTTGATAAAGTCGTGCTGGTTAACGGCGTACGTTATGCACAGGACTTGTGTTATCAGGATATGCTGCTGGATACTGAAAAAATATTTAAGCAATTTAAATATGTGCCTTTAGTTAGCCGCGAGCCAGTCGAGAACATGTTGACCGGACGAGTTACAAACTTACTGGAGAGTGGAGAGTTGTGTCACCATTGTGGGTTTGACCAGATACCCGAGGACAGTCAGTTTATGTTGTGCGGTAATCCAGATATGGTGAAAGATACAGCGACATTGTTACAGAGCTTAGGCTTTACACGCAATCGCCGTGCAAAACCCGGGCACATCACGGTAGAACAGTATTGGTAAGCTGGTAATCATGTATCGCGATATTGACACCTAGCTCTGTGAATGTTGCGCCCAGCTGGCCCAGAACCTGTATTCTATTGGCCGAATTTGCTATCTTGCTGGGCAACTTGTCCCATCAAAAGGTAATTTATGAAATACCTATGCGCCCTGATCTTACTTATTTACTCAGTTATGGGAAGCGCCAACCCCGCGCTGGATGATCAGGCTAGTGATTACCAGTTGGCAAAGACAGAGCAGGAACTTGCTGCCGAGGCGGTCGTAGACAAACTTATACAGGCATATAACGCACAAAACATACGTTTGTTTCTTGAACTGTATGCGGAAGATGTCGAGTTTTATATGTATCCGCAAACGCTGATGTTTACGGGAAAAGAAAAACTGATTGAGCGCTACGGGCTGATGTTTAAGAAAATGCACTGCCTTAAAGCAACATCCATAAAGCGGGTCACGCATGGCTCCATTGTTATTGACCATGAAACATCTGAAATCTGTAGTAAAGAAGCTGGCGTTGTGGATAAGCGTTCTGAATTTGTGACCAGCTATCAGATTGAAGACGGTAAGATTAAAAAGGTCGTGTTTTTTCGTTAGTCCCAGTCTCTCAGCGCACCTTCTGACTACCAGAATAGGTACCTTTGATGCGCTGAGCAAGTGTTGACTATGTGCTAGACAGACTTACCAGTGCTCTACCAGCTCCTTAAAGCTTGGGTTACTTTCCAGCACCTTAAATGACGGCTCGTGTGTTAGTTCGTTTTTCAGGTTTGGTGAGTAAGCCAGGGCCATTTTAATGTCTGCTATGGCATCTGCCTGTTGTTCCAGCATGGCGTAAGCACAGGCACGTTGCCAGTAGGCGTAGCCATAGTCACTGTCTATTTCCAGTGCCTGATTACACAAGTTGATCGCAGGGCCCGTTTGTTCCAGCTCCAGCAGTGCATCGGCTTTGTACACCAGCGCCTCAACGTCATCCGGATGGCGTTTGAGAATTTCGTCGTACATTTCAATCTTACCCTGCATATCACTTTCAAGATTAGCTCGCATCCATAGTGAGTGGATTTCATTGGTAATGGTGATTTTCCGCTGGTTATTTAGTATCTCTTCTGAGCGCTCTTTGAGTTTTTCTTCTAAAGTGCCTAATCTTTGTTCATACTCTGCCGTGATATCACCTACCCGGTCATTGACCGTTTCTTCTACTTTATTTTTGATATCACGTAAAGAATTCCAACCGGCCAGGACCAACAGTGATGCGGTGGCGGTAATAATAAACAGCACGTTGTTAATGGTGTCGGTGGTATAGGTTAGTGCTCGGTCAGCTGCATCCAGCTGTTTGTGAGTAAGCTGTAAGGTGACATCTTCACGTAATTTTTGCTGATCCTGCCGTAAGGATTTTAATTCATCAAGAACATAGCGTTCCATCAACGGTCGGTACATGGGCTCTTTCAGCTGTTGTAATGCTTGTTCTTGCTGCTGTTCAGTCAGAGTGGTTGTCGGGGATGAAGTGTTTGCTGAAAGTGTCCAGCAATACATCAAAGAGACGAAAAGAAGGATATTTTTAATCATAGCAGTGATCTGTTTGAGAGTTTGGTCTAGCATGGTGCATGAGAGGCTTAGAAATTGCAAAGATGGTTGGCATGTTTGCGCAAAATCTGGTCGAGACAGCGGGTATTGAGGTTAAGTAGATTGCATGACGAATTGCACAGTATTTCGGGGAGTATTTTTCACCTTACTGGCATCCATAGTGTCTTTCAGTCACTTGGCCTTCGCAAGTCTTGAACCACGCCCTGTGCTTGTGCCGGACTCAGAACCTGATATTCAGCTTCATGTTGTTACAGAGCAGTGGGTACCTTATAACTTTATCAACCCGCAGGGAGAAGTAGACGGACGGGCCACTCAGAAAGTGCGCGAAGTGCTTGATGCCACCGGGATCAGGTATGAAATATTGCTATTTCCCTGGACCAGAGCGATGAAAATAGCACAAACTCAGCCTAACACCATGATCTATTCAATTTTTCGCACCCCTGAGCGCGAAGCAAGATTTGAGTGGGCATGTCCCTTGTTAAGACCTGTCAAAGAGCATCTGTTTAGATTAACTTCTCGTAATGATATACAGCTCAACTCTTTAGACGATGCCAAACGCTATATTACCGCCATGGTAAGAGGCAGTGTGACACACGAATATCTGATTGCCAGAGGGTTTAAAGGGGGAGTGAATTTGGATTTATCAGCTGACCCCAGCTCACTTGCCAAAAAACTGCTGGCAGGGCGGGTCGATTTTTTGATGACCACTGAGTTTACAATCTATGAGGCCTTACGGTTGATTGACCAGCCATATGAGGTGGTCACCTCTGCGCTGGAGGTACGCGACAGATCAGGAGAAAGAGCCTGTATGGCTTTTCATCCAAACACCGACAGTGAAATTATTAACAAAGTACGCCGCGCACTGGCCGAGCACAACCGTCGCTATATTGGTCCTTAAAGTACCGTATTTTCGCTTTCTCTATTACTTAGGTAGTCTGATTATTGAACAATGTTTGTAGCTCTGTCACAGTGGCAAAGCAACAAGCATTGTTGTCGTTATATAAAAATATAATCAAGGAGTCAGAGAATGAATATAGTTAGAACAATACTCCCGCTGCTGGGATGTATGGTAGTGGCTGTTGCCTTCAACGGGATGGCAATGAGTTTGTCCGAGTTACACCAAATTAAGAAGGGAAAGTTTTTTCTTACTGGTGACGGACTCGTTGAACCGGTGGTGCGTTTAGTCTTAAACAAGCACGAAGTGGGTCAATATGAAGGTAATATCGTAAGCCCGATTGAATGGTACAAAACCTCTGATGGGCTTCAGATAAGGTTACTATCTCCCGAAACTCTGGGGGAGTACACTGAGCAGGGAGTGGTATTTCGTGCTGAAGTTTATCAATGGAGTATTCATCCAGCACAAACACGTAAGGGTGTCGAGTATGTCCAGCATACACGGGTAGTTCGCACAGATACAATGGACGTTGTGGATACTGCGGAACGAGGTTTTGTCGGGACTTTGTTGCCAGAGCACGAAATGAATGAATGGCAGGTTGATCTGACACAGGGAACCTGGTCACTTCCGGCCGTAGATTATGCCTTTTACAATGCGTTTAATATTCCAGCGTTTGGTGCTGTTGACGCGCGCTTCTTCGTCGACGGAACTGGTCAAATGGTGCATCACGACAAGCGCTTGAGCCGTTTTAAGTGGCGTATAAAGGGCAATCAGTTAGTGCTGAAATATCGGCAGGATGGCCTGAAAAGGAAGCTTTCATTCAGGATCGCAGAGACATTGGCGGAT
The DNA here is from genome assembly GCF_056161105.1 of Pseudoalteromonas sp. AWH4_217. NCBI lineage: Bacteria > Pseudomonadati > Pseudomonadota > Gammaproteobacteria > Alteromonadales > Pseudoalteromonadaceae > Pseudoalteromonas > Pseudoalteromonas sp. AWH4_217. The sequence continues at coordinate 149,466 of NZ_JBSWYM010000006.1, forward strand.
ATTGGGTTACGTGTTGTTATGCATGTAAAAAGCCAAACTGATACAGCGCCAATGGTCCGCACTGGGCTGATGCTCCAAGATCAAGGTACGCGGTTTAGTTATGAGAATGCGGTAGGCACCTGGTTGAATGGTACTGTTCGCTATGACTATTATGACGATCATGTATATATCCCAAATATTGCCTTTCAGGCGGCAACCTGGACATTCACTCAGGCAGGCGAAATAGAGCGGCAGAAAATAGTCCATCCTGTGCTGGGCACTGTGCCTGTGTGCCCGGACGACACATGTTATGTGTCATGCACTTTCACACTAAAACTCCTGGCACGAGACGAAGAAGCTATGTATGTCTCGATACAGACTGACTCAGAGCTAGTCGAAGGTGGTCCACATTTCTTTATGGGTAAAACGGTTGCAAAGTTCGAAGTTAAACCACATCAGCGCGTATCCGCTTTTGACTATAGCTGGCTGGGTATGACGACTATGACATTCAAATCGGAGAGTGATTCGACTCCCTACTTTTTTGCAATGATGCCCTCAGCAACCGGCGCCTGGGAATATATGTATTCAAAGGGGACGCCCTCCAATGTAGAGGGGAAATTCTCAGTTGTGGACGGTAAGTTACAGCTTGAAACACCTCAGGGCACACACACTCTGGAAATCACGCATTCAACCCGGGATTCGCTAGAGGTATGTCGATACGACCAAGGTGGCGTCTGTGGTGAAGGTGACAATTTGGTACTGGAGTTCCATAATGGCACTCACTTACTTGACTAGACACCCGTAAACCTTAACCATGGTTAATGGGGCCTGTCTGCGGGCAGGCCTCATGCCGGTGAATTTGCCAGTAGCCGATACAATACAACTATCAGAATAAGTGACACACAAACGATTAAGTAAAGCGTTGGTGTAGAGCGTTCATTAGATTCTGCGACCAGATGCTTATGATATAACTGGCGCCCATAACCTGCGTTGATATTAGTATGTGTTTGATTGCGTCGTGGAAAGGTCAGCAATCCTAAAGTGGCGAGCAGGCCGGAATTTACCCATTGTCCTTTTGTGAGTGTGAGCACTGCCAGAGTGAACAATGCGATACTCGCGATCCATCTTAATAAATACGTCATAATGCGTCCGTTGCAATAGTAGAGTCATGCTGTACTCTAGAGCTTGAGGTCTAATCTTGCAAGCCAATTGTCCCCAAAATGAAAAAATTACAGGTTTAACCTATTTTTCTCACTAACTGTGTAGGTTATGTCTCACAGTTTGTTACGCTGACGTTATCCACTTTGCTGCACCAGACCCAGCTCGACGGCTTTGAGCGTGGCCTGGGTCCTATCTCTGACCTGCAGCTTGCTGAGTAAATTGGACACATGGTTGCGGATCGTGCCTTCGGCTTTGAAAAGTTGGGCAGCGATTTCTTTGTTAGAGTGACCCTGTGCAATGAGCACCAGTATTTGCTTTTCTCGCTCTGTCAGGTCGTCAAGAATGGTTGCTGTGCGAGAGAACACGGTGCTCAGAGCGCTTTGGATCACCAGTTTGCCTGAGTGCACTGAATGGATGGCTGAGTGCAGCTCCTCCAGCTCGGCATCCTTTAACATGCAGCCGTTTGCGCCGAGTGCAAGGGCGTGCTGGAGTTTGGTCGTGTCATCAAAGGTTGTCAGAATGAGTACCTTGGGGGCGTTTTGCGTGTGCTTCAGTTGTTCAAGCACGCCCAGACCATCCAATTCCGGCATACGCATGTCCAGTAGCACAACATCAGCTTCAATCTGACCAGCTTGATAGTCGTTGATAAACGCCAGGCCATTTGCCGAACTACCACTGCACTGGATATCTTCACATAGTCCCAGCAGTGCTTGCATACCCTGCCTTACTAATGCCTGATCATCGACGATATGGACTTTTACTTTAATCATGTTGCTGGACTTCCCTAAAATGAACTTGTATTTCAAAACCTTCACGAGTGCTTTGCCAATCGAACCGGCCGCCCAGCGCAGTTACACGCTCCTGCAGACCAAGTAAGCCATTACCAGGTTGGCAGGCTTGGGTTGCATTCCCATTGTCAGCAATTTTCATGCTCCAATGCATGCTGTCAGAGTCACTAAATTCAATGCGCATTTGTGTTGCATTGCTGTGTTTGAGTGTATTTGTGATGCTTTCCTGGCAGACTCGTAAGATGCAGTGTGCGTGGCTTAAGCTCTGCAAAAGTGGGTGCGTACGAAACTGCAAAGAGACGTCAATTCTGGGTATATGGCCAATCAGCTCTGTTAGCACGGCTTCCAGGTCAAGCGGTTGTTCAGTACGTTTGTCACTGACCAGAGTCCGGATTTTCTCTAATGTTTCTCGTGCCAGAGTATAGCTTTGTTGTAATTGAGATTTCTGTGGTTCTTCAGCGGTTCGTCTGGCAACGTCAAGGTTCACGATTAGGCTGGTCAACTGATGACCAACATCATCATGCAGCTCTCTGGCTAAATGGAGCCGCTCCTGTCTGGAAACAGACTGACTGAGCAGAGATTGTGTAGCCAGTAGCTGGCTGTTGGCGAGCTGTGCTTGCTCTTTGGCAAGGCGCTCTTGCCGCATTCTGTGGCTAACTACGAAGGAAAAAAGGTGAAATGAAGCAAACATCCCAGCTTCTGCCCAAGGCCAGGAGCGCTCCCAAAATAGGGTTTGAGTAAGCAAATAAGCAAGGCAGGCAAGCAGGATGTAGCAGTAAGACAGCGTGGGTGTGAGATAAAAGGTCAGGATTGCAATGAACATCACACTGTATATCAGGTACACGGAGCTGGGTAATAAGAAGCCAGCACTATGAATTAAAATAGCCATTACAGCGAGTAGCCAATACCTGACTGTGTAACCATAACTGTGCTGTGATTCATTGGTGACCAACAGAATGAAAGGCAACAGTAAGACATGTGGCAGCCAGGCCCAGGCTGGCAAAGCAGACAAGGCTAGCAGGCTTGGAATGGCCACAGCGCACCAGGTGACGAGTGCCGTAATTAGCATAGACGGTTGATATTTAAAGTAAGACTGCACGATAACTTCATATTTTGTATTGAGACTCTGTACTTATATCAGATCCTGACATGAAAAAAAGCATGACGAATGTCACTGATTTTTCATGACATTCGTGACATGAACAAAGTATCGCTTTTTCATAGTCTGAATGCACATCAATTTGAGGACTATAAATCATGCAATATCTTCATCAGTTTTCTCTCGTTATTCACATTATTGTTGGCAGTTGTGCGTTAATTCTGTTTTGGGTGCCAATTCTGGCTAAAAAGGGATCAAAGACTCATAATCAGGCTGGCAGAGCATATACATACAGTATGCAGTTGGTCGCATTGTCTGGCATCTTGTGTTGTTTTTTGGTGTTACTCGACCCGATTACGATATATCAGGCGAGCTATTCACAGGCTCAAAATAAGGGACTCTTTATCGAGACAGCCCGTGAGCGAGCCAGTTTCTTACTTATGCTGTCCTTCCTGGTGTTAACTTCGGTCATGCACGGTGTCCGCGTGCTCCAAGATAAGGCATCTCGTCAATCGCTGACGCGACCGGATATGATAGCCAACTATATTGCGCTATGCTGCAGTGCACTCTACGTTGGATATCTTGGAAGCCGCAGCGGCCATGTTTTGTATACGGTATTTAGTGTTGTCAGTCTCGTTATTGTTATCAGGATGATGCGTTACTCGTTTGCTCAGACGGTCAAACAGAACCAGTGGGTGGTTGAACATCTCAGTGCGATGATTGGATCTGGCATTGCTGCTTACACCGCATTTAGTGCAGTTGGAGGGCGTTACCTGTTCGTTGAGCTACTTGGTGAACAAGCGATACTGATGGCCTGGTTGGCCCCCACAGTTATCGGAACTATTGGGTTAGTCATTACTAAACGTCGCTACCGGTAGGTCGTTCGCCCGCGAAAAATTCTACAGGGGTCAGAAGTCTGAATAGGTGCAAGGCACCTGGTGAGGTTGATAAAGGCAGCTCAGAAATGAAGGGCGTTGTGCAGTAAAATGCAACTCCTTATTGAGGGCTGTCAACGAAAAGGGTTCAATACGCCTTAGTCGGTTTGCGTAATATTATCAAGTTAGTTATTGCTTTAGGTACATTTATCAATCCTGATACAAAGCGCCTACAAATGGTTACTTACAGTCTATGCTTGTAGTTGTATGGTTGAATTATGACCGCAATGACAACAATCCGACGGGGCTTACCATGAATAAACTCTCACTGATGTGCCTGCTTTTGATTTTCACCTGCCAAAGTGCAATCGCGGTCCATTCTATCGGCCAGGCTCACTGGACCTTGCTTGAGCAAAACCCGCAAATCAATCTTAAGAGTACAGAGCAAACTCTGATGTTAGATAAAGCCAGCGTCCAGGCATTGCTTACAACCTCCGACTTTGTTGATATGGCACTCCCTTTACCCTCAGGTCAGTTCGTCACATATCGACTTAAACCCAGCCAGGTTATGGCCCCGGCACTTGCTCGCAAATACCCCCAGATAATGACATTTCATGGGGCGGAAGTTGGCCAACCGGATAACCTGGGATCCTTTGATATATCACCAAAAGGGTTCTTTGGGATGTTTGAGCATGGTGGAAAAACGGTATACATTGACCCAGTAAAAGGGACTGAACAGTACCGCAGTTATTATTTCACACATGCTATGAAGCAGGCCAATCCGGTTAAAATTAAGCGCCATCCACCAATACGTTTCCCTGAGTTATCAGAAGCTTTAGAAAAAAGACCAGACGACTTGATGCAAACCAGCCAGATCACTGAACGGATTGTCTATCGCCTGGCTGTTACAGCGACGGGGGAATATACCGCCTATCATGGCGGCACACGCGCACTTGCATTGGCTGCGCTCGTCACTATGGTGAATCGGGTCAATCAGGTATATGCGCGAGATGTGGGACTTACATTCCAACTGGTGGCAAATAATGATCAACTGATATTTCTTGATGCAGCGACTGATCCCTTTACTAACTCAGACCAGGATATTGATGGTGATACCATTACTGATGCCATAGAGGCGGTGATTGGTGCGTCAGATTATGATATCGGGCATTTAGTGGTAACCGAGGGGGGTGGAGTCGCAGGTTTAGGGGTGGTGTGCACCTCTCAAAAAGCAGCGGGCCTGACTGGTAGCCCCGTACCTGAATCAGACGCATTTTATATCGACTATGTAGCCCACGAAATTGGTCATCAACTTGGCGCTGAGCATACCTTCAACGGCTTAGTAGGAGCCTGCCAGGGAAATCGCTCCGGACTTTCTGCGTTTGAGCCGGCCAGTGGTTCCACCATTATGGGATACACAGGTATATGTGGTACTCAGGACCTACAAAAAAACTCAGATCCCTTTTTTCATTTGCACTCTATCGAACAGATGGTTGAAGTCACTCGTCAGGGGGTTGGAAATACCTGTGGTAGCCGAACTGGATTGACAAACCAAAGCCCGGTGGTTAACGCTGGGAGTGATTATTTCATTCCGGCACGTACACCATTTACCCTGACTGGCAGTGCAACAGATCCTGATTCAGACACGCTCAGTTTCAGCTGGCAACAATTCGATTTGGGAGCGTCAACCAGCAGTCCTGATCAGGACGCCATTGACAGAGGGACGGGCCCATTATTCAGGGTGTTTGACCCAACTTCTGAACCTGTAAGAACCTTTCCCAGATTAATAGATATTCTGACCAACAGCACCGTGCTTGGTGAGACTTACCCGACGACCAACAGAACGCTTAATTTTCGGCTTGCTGTGAGAGATGGTCAGGGGCACGTTGCAAGTGATGCGATGCAGGTGACCGTTGTGAACTCGACCAACGGATTCAGAGTGACGCAGCCTGATAGCAGCAGCCAGTGGGACTCCGCAACTCATTCTGTTACCTGGGATACAGCAAATACCCAAAATGCACCGGTGTCGTGCAACAGAGTCAGCATTAGCCTCTCAACGGATGGTGGTGCGAGCTTTCCGACTTCACTGGCAAACGGAGTAGATAATGATGGGCAACAGGATGTGTTGATCACGTCCGCCATCAGTACAAATCAAGCCAGAGTAAGAGTGAATTGCTCGGACAATATCTTTTTTGCGATCAATTCAGGAAATTTTACCGTTAACTTTGATGGCCCGGCAGAGCCCATCATTCCTGTATTTCAGTCACAGGATCCGCTTTCAGTTAATGAGGATGAGCGGTTAACGGTCAAGAAAGAGGACTTAACCTTTGCGCTTGACTTAGCTATTGACTCTGTCACTTTGATGGCGGGCGACAATTATACCCTTGACGGTACGACAGTGATCCCGGATGAGCATTTCAATGGGCAATTGCTTGTGCCTGCTACTGCGACCAAAGACAATCAAATCAGTGAGCAGTTCAACATAACAATCACAGTGGTTGCGGTGAATGATGAGCCGACAGTGCTAAACGACAGAGTCGAAGTTGCGTTTCAGGCCAGTCAGGTTGTGTTGCCTGTGCTCAGTAATGACAGTGATGTTGATGGCGATATATTGAGCATATCAAGTGTGGATTATCAGGGAGAGGGAACAGTAACGATTGCGTCTGCCAGTTTAGTCTATACCGCAGGCAGCACATTTTCAGGCGTAGAGACCTTTAGCTATACAGTGAGCGATGGCAATGGCGGCAGTGCTACTGGCGAGGTTGAAGTGACAGTGGCGGCAGCCCCAGTAGAGCCAGATCCGGAGCCGCTACCTGAACCTCCAGCGCAATCGCTTGATAATGGGGGCTCTGGAGGTACTTTATTTGGTGTGCTGTGGATCGTGATTTTGTGTTGTGGTATCAGATTAGGAGCAAAAAAGTATGGCAGGTAAACTTGCGACAGCGATCGCTTTGTTCGCCGCAGGCATAACAACGGGGTGTCAGGGCATGAGCAAACACGCTACCAATACAGACAGTAAACTGGAGCAGGCGGTGTCTCAGGCCCTGGCCGTGGAAGATTTCCGCCTGTACTATACGACGGGAAGAAGACCTGTTGTGCCGGGGTTTGAGCAGCTAGCGTTCAAAGAACTGGAGGCTCAGTGCGGTGTTAAAGTTATGCCCGGAACAGGAGATACCCTACGTAGCGAAGCTGATAAAAAAGCGCGCTCAGAGGCTTATCGATACGCCAGGGAGTTTAATATCAAAATGTACGAAGCGTGTTTGAACAGGCGATAAATGACAACAGAACAAAAAATACTACTGGTAGATGATGACACAGAACTGACCCAGTTGATGTCTCTATTTCTTGAAAAAAATGGCTACTGTGTTTCATGTTATGCCCAGGGGAGCGGCGCAGTGGAGCGTGTAAGAGAATTTGCTCCGGACTTACTGGTACTTGACCTGATGTTACCAGGCCAAGACGGCTTAAGTATCTGTCGTCAGATTAGAGGGAGTTTCAGTGGGCCAATTATCATGTTGACTGCGTTGGTAGACGACATAGACGAAGTCACCGGTCTGGAAGTTGGTGCAGATGACTACTTGTGTAAGCCAGTTAAACCCCGGGTACTGCTTGCACATATTCGGGCTCAGCTCAGGCGTCATGATATGCTCTTGGCGCAAAGCAGTCAGCATATCAGAACCATCCATGAAGGCGAGATATGCGTGGATCTGACCAAACGTAAGGCAACCTGTGGTGATAAAGAAATTCTTCTGTCCAGTGCTGAATTTGAGCTTCTGTGGTTACTTGCCAGCTCACCCGGGCGAATTCTATCGCGGGATGAGCTGTATCGAACGCTCTTTAAATTGGAATTTGACGGCATGGATCGTTCGATTGATTTACGTATTTCCAGGTTGCGTAAAAAGCTTGGCGACGATCCTAAGGAACCTAAAATAATTAAAACTATAAGAAACAAGGGATATTTGATTGCAAGTTAACACTTTACGGGTGTTCGCCTTTATTGCCGTAGCAATTGTGCTTAATAGTGTGGTCGCTTTTACGGTACGTAATACCTTACTTATTGACATAGAAACCCAGTATATCGAAACACAAAATCAGTTTCTGGAAGATGTGAAAGCTCAGATTTCTGCAGCCCTTACAGACCCTGAGCGTTTACCTTTATCGGGTATTCAAATGCAGCTGGAGGCGCAATATGACACATCCGCGCTACTGGTGGCGCGTGATGATGAGTACTTCCCACAGGATCTACTGGCCGAGTTAGCCTTGCCTCACAATCAGCATGGGCTGGTGGATTACTTAAACGCAACCGTCTATTTTGTGTTAAACGATAGGGATGTGCTCGAGGTTGGGCCACTGGTAGAACAGAACATGTATTATTTTCTGGTCGACTGGTTTGACTGGTTGGTATCAGCTTGCCTTAACCTGTTACTACTCCTGATATTTTGGTATGTGATCAATAAAGAGCGTCAGGCTTTAGTGGCACGATTGAACACGATGCCTGTACCTTTGAGCCAACCACAGGATTTGAACACCAGTTTGCAACAGCTTTCGCAGCTTGTTGATGCTCAGCTCAGTGAAGGAGAAGCCAGGATCACTTTACAGCGAGATCTGCTTCATGGCGTGGCACATGAGTTCCGTAGTCCAATGGCGCGGATGCAGTTTGCACTGGATATGCTGGAGGAAGCCGGTGAAGATGAACGAGGTGAGCTTCATACCAGCCTGAGTCAGTCACTGAACGATTTGGAAAGTCTGGTCAGTGAGTTGTTGTATTATGCCAGAGTCAAAGACAACTCAGTCAAACCAAATCTGACCGCGCTGAATATGGATATTGTATTGCAGGAAACGCTGGACAAAGTCGTGCCTTTTTACCCCCATATCGGTTTTGAACTGGATAGCGTCGATATACACTGGCAGGGGGATGAGGCACAGGTGAGACGTCTGTTCACCAACTTAATGCGTAATGCGGGCCGTTTTGCTCGATCTCGCGTGCGCATAGAGGCTGGGATTCAAGGGGGCGAAGTCGTTGTTCGCGTAGCTGACGATGGCATAGGCATTCCACCTGGAAAACAGGCGCGCATTTTTGAGCCATTTACTCGGCTGGATCCTAGTCGCTCCAGAGATTCTGGTGGATGTGGGCTTGGCTTAGCAATCGTTCAGTCGATTGTTATAAAGCATCATGGCACGGTTCGGGTTAGTGACGAAAATGCTGAACTGGGCGGTGCATGTTTTGAAGTCAGATTGCCGGTAATGAACGAGTCACATGGTCAAATCACTCCAGGTCATTAAGTAGTAGTTTGATTTCACTGCGAGCACTATCTATGTCCTTAACGACCAGGTCGACAGCCTGGGTGCTGGCGTAAATATTTTGCCAGTTGTTATTCCAGGTCGTTTTCAGTGTTCTGGCACTTTGTTGCAGATCGCCATTGGTAAGATAACTGAAGTCATTGATTAACCCGACACTGATCCACCCTTTTCGCGGGCTACCCTCTGTTTTATTTTGATCGTAATGGGCGACATAAATCAGCTGCTCTAATTGTGCGAGCTCCTTCAACATCTCGAAACAAGCGGTACGTATATTGTTGTTTTGCTCCGAGACTTCCAGCCGCCAGGCATTATAGGCAAAACCGACAAAGGCAAATAACATACTGGCGATAAGGCTGAGCTGATATAGACGGATTTTTTCACTAAGCTTCATAGAGTTCCTGGTCCATTTAAAAGTGGCGTTTTATGGCAGCTGATAGTCACCTAGCCATTTTGCTGTGAGGGCTTTTTGTAATAACTGCATGACTGCGAGTGTACCTGTCTCAGCATCTTGATGAATATTAGCTGCGGCCTCGCATACGAAGCTAAAGGGCAAACCCCGTTCCATCGATTGCAGGCATTGATACTCATGTTGAGATAAAGGATGAAAGGCAGTGCGCAGATCGGCCTCGCGAATAACCAGCCAAAAGTGTTCAGACTCAAGCTCTGGCGAAGGGGGCGGATTCCCGTGTTTAAGTGCCTGCCAGCTTTCAATCGCGGCAAACTGACAACGCAGCAGTCGTGCGCTTGGGTGCAAAGAAAAAACAACATTCGGCCATAAATCTGAGGGGATCTGCTGAATTTCAGACAGTGTCAGGCGTTTTGTGTCAGAGGCATCGAACGCCTGTAGCAGCTGGCGCTCAAACAACGCGATTTCGCTCAGGATCCCATGTTCAGAAAAGGGTAGCTGACTGGCAAGAAAGTGGGGAAGTTTGTCGCCAAAATGCCGTAAAGAAGGGTCATTTGAGGGATACTGAGCCAAATATCCTGTCACCATTTCATCAAACAAATCGTCACCCAGATAGCGCCCCAGCATCTCATGATCTTGCTCTAATACTTTGGTGAGGCGGATGCGGTAAGCATTTTGGTATATCAGGGCTCGGTGCTCGGCATCCAAACCGGGTTGTGGCGCAATATGGTTAATCAAATCCTGATCAGTGCCTTTAAGCAAGGCCATAAACGCTTGTTGAATTCTGGCCAGTTCAGTCATTAGATCTCCAATTCAAAGGGGCAAGCTTTCTTGCTTGATTTAACTCGGCCATCAGAGAATCAAAAGACGGAAAGTTATCGTCTCTTTCGATCATCGTGTTGATAGGTAAGCGAGATTGTGCGTAACGCTGAAATAATTGCCATACTGCGTCACAGACTGGTTGATCATGTGTATCCACAATATGGCTGCCAAAATCACTGTGGCCTGCCAGGTGGATCTGTGCAACGGCCTGCTGTGGAATCGCATTGAGGTAATCCATGGCATCAAAGCCATGATTTCTGGCGCTGACATAGACATTATTGATGTCGAGCAAAAATTGACAGCCCGATTGTTGATGTAACGATGCGAGAAAATCCCATTCAGTCATCTGAGATTGATGATACGTCAGGTAGCTGGAGACATTCTCCAGAATCAGTGGGCGCTCCAGGTAGTCCTGAACAATTCGCAAGCGATCGCATAAATGTGTGAGTGCCTCTTCGGTGTAAGGGAGTGGCAACAAGTCATGACTATTAAAATCGCCAATAGACGAAAAACACAGATGGTCAGATACCCAGACAGGGCGGATACGCTCTATGGTGCGCTTCAAATCTCTCAGATAGCCGAAATTGACCTCTGTGGTGCTGCCAATTGACATCGAGACACCGTGCATGGCTATGGGGTAGCGCTCTTTTATCTGATCAAGATAGTGCCAGGGCTTGCCACCCTCAACAAAGTAGTTTTCTGAAATAATTTCAAACCAGTCGACTTCAGGCTGAGTGTCTATGATGTCTTCAAAGTAGCAGGTGCGTAGTCCCAGGCCAAAACCCAGATAGGGAGGTGATGTGTTCAAAGTAAGGTCCATTTGGGCTAGTGGCTTTGTTTAGCTTGCGATGCGAATTATTAGTATCGCAAGCTAAAACTGGGCCGTAAAATGTAATACGGAACGATTAGCTTTCGACTTTGCCGCCGATATCCTGACAAGCTTTGACAGGCATTTTTACAAAGCCCGTGCCTTTACATGAGGCATGACCACCACACGCGTTATTGGCAGTTTTACAGTCGTTATGGCCACCGCAGATATTAACATCATGGCACTTCACCAGATCTGACTTGGCAACAGAACCGACCCATTTGTCTTTTACTTTACCGCCCACATCTGCGCACGCTTTACCTGGCATAGCGACGAAACCAGTTCCTTTACAACTGGCTTGTCCTGAGCAGGCATTGTTGGCAGTTTTGCAGTCATTGTGACCACCACAAACGTTCACATCATAGCAATGTACCAGATCGGTGCTTGCACCGCTCGTACCTGTGTTTGCTGCATTGGATGATGAATTGTCTGTTGCATTACAACCTACCAGGCCTGCAACCATGACCGCCATAGCGGCCCCCGTTAGTGCTTTCATTTTATCTTCCTCATTGAGTGTGTGCCAAACAGAGTATGGCGGTTACCGATCCATAATTACTGTTGTCATAGCGTGGAAAGGTAGTTCAGCAGCATGTTCAATGCCCGTACTTATTGGTAGCCAATTGCCACCTGAACATGCTGCTGTAACGACAAGACCTGCCCTGACCAAGTTTCATTTCAGTTTAGTCGAAAATTTTTTATTTGAGAGAGGAGGGAAGTAGGGAGTATGGTGGGATCCCTGACCAAACCTCACGGCCAGGGATCCAGTTGCTAATTAACGCCTCAGAGGCGCGTGATTACAGTACTTCTAACAAAAAGGCACGGCGCTGGTTGTCCTTGCTAACGTAAATGCCCACAATGTCTCCACGTTCATTCACAGCTTCAGCTGTTTGCAGCCAGCCCGGCGCTGAAACCAGGCGGTTTAAATCATAGAGCTTGCCTCGATAATAAACAGTGGCCTGTATGGTGTCAGAGGTCGATGAAAAACCAACGGCAGTACCTGAGCGGTTAATGTCATTGAAGGCTGATTCTTCGCGTGATGTTTGCTGTAGTCCGCCTACAACATGTTCTGCAACACCCCCAAGCATAGAGGGATACCAGATGGTAGCTTTCAGCGGAGTCATGGCACGGACCATCTTAGCGCCGGCAATCATGCCATAATCATTGATTGCATTCATTTCGCTCATAACGCCTTCACGTTCATCTATCACTGATACCTGTCCGTGTTTATAAATAAAGGCTCTGTTGGGTTTGTACGACCAGGCTTCATATTCAAAGCCGACAACATCACCCAGATTATTCAGGCCAGTTGCACGACGATAATAGGTGTTGTGTGGTGCTTCTGCCGAAATGGCATTGTCCTGCCAGGATACTAAAGTATCCTGGCCGCTCTGATTGTCTGCCCAGCCAATGATTTTGCCCTGGTCATTGATATCAACAGCCATGGCACTGTCCAGTGGTTTGCTACTCAGTACCGGCAGAGCTTGGGGAGCGCCTTGCTCAAACCTGACTGGTTGATGATAACTTTCCCCCATTTTTGTGTCATCGTTAACGCCGCGTAAAATCTCATACCCCACGGCGACTGAGTGATTGTTTATGGCTACTGCATGTGAAGACTGTACTGTGTCCTGGCTGTGGCCGAGATCAATCATGGCGCCATTTTGATACTTGAACGCATATTCACAGTTCATTGGTTTACTGACCGGGGAAGTACAGTCCATATTGTTATCACGGGTGGACCAACCGACTATAACGCCCTGGTCGTTTATATCGAGCGCTGCCGATTCACTTCCTCCCAGTGTACCCAGATCGATAAATCGGTATGAGGGTGACTCAGAAGCCAAAGTTGCGGCAGAGAAAGTGCAAAAAACGGTGCTGGCGATCAGCGTGGTTGTGAGAGACTTAATGTAATACATCTTAATACTCCTTTTAGTTACATTAATGATAAAGAACGGGTTTTGTAATCTGTTGAGACTAAAATTACCCATTAATAATGACAGAAAAAAGTATTAATCGATAAGGTGAAATAACAGCACCTTTTGATCTGGAGCAATAAAGGTACATTTTATTAGTTTTTATATCATGTAGATAGCTTATAAAATGCTCAGGCCAGGTTCTGTTAAGGGTTAGACTGCAGACGTAGAATCGCATGGCCGCCTATGTTTGCCGGATCAAGCGCCTGAGCATGACCAGCTTTCGTAATACTGAAATTTTGTGTTTGCTTTTGAACAACAGCACACCGCCAAGTACCAACAATGCAATACCTTCAGGTGTGCTCGCCATAGCGTTGGCTTTGTGGCAAAAGCGCCTTTTATTAAACTGCGCATGATACAACTGCTTCATCAGGCGCAGTTGTTGTTGCTGTGCCTCTTTGTGTGCATTTTGGTAAATGAAACGTGCCAGCCTGTTCATCATAGCGTCCTTTGAAAATCATGAATCAAAACACATCAAGCAGATCGCTGGTGGTTTTATCGAACAGCTGTATTGCAGCTGCGATCAGGTAGTAAATCAGTGCCAGGTTAAGCGCCATCAGTAGCCCGGCAGATACAAACCAGCTCAGGCCGGCCTGTATCATTGCATAGGCAACCAAGCCCTGAAGAGACAACCAGGTTGCAGTGATAAGTAGTGCAGATATCATCATCAGGATGATACAGGCCAGAATGGTTTTAAAATGGGCACGAAGTTTGGCCTTCAGCAATGCTGCACAAGCGCGGGTGACATCAACATAACTGGTGGTAACAGACTTACCCTCTCGTAATAGCCCTTTCAACTGTGCACCTACACTTACCGAGCGGTGTTGTTTTGCGCTATTATCTGATGACGCACTCATGTTACTTACTCCGTAACAAAATGGTAAGAAGAACACCGGCACCAAATGCAATACCCGCGGTTTTCACTGGGTTTTCTGTTGCGTATTGTTTGACCCCCGAGGCATTCCATTTTTTCTCGAGAAGGCGTTTTTGTGCTTGTATGGCCTGACCTGATGCATCGCTTTTACTTCTTAACTGCTCTTCCGTTTTGGCTGCCGTGTTATGCAAGGCATCGACGGTGGAATGTAGTGACTCAGCCAATTGATCTGAAACAGGGTGTGTGGGGTCGTTGCTTGTCTGACGGTTAGCAGCCGATTTATTAGTACTCATAATAACTCCTTGATTGCGAGAATTAACATACTCAGGCTGCAAGTGGCTTGCCAAATAAAATATATCTATTAATCATGATGTTAGGTGTTTGTGAAGATTGGTTCAGGGAGCGTTTACTCAGTGTGAGAATATTTTACTCGGTATTATTTACGCGCATGATCCGGGTTGAACAGGCTTCTGCGCGTGCAATGAGGCGTCTGAATAGCCACTCGACGGGTCCCTGAGTAAATCGTCGGTGCCATAGAGTGGCAAACAGCCAGGATGACAAGCAAAAAAGCAGACTACTCACCAAGGCATTTTCTATGGATTGGCCTCCAATCATATCCAGTGCTTCTAATGTACCCATACCAATTAGAATATGTGCAATATAGAATGTGAGTGATAACTTACCAGTCGCTTCCAGAGAGCGAAATACCGCTGTGTGGTGATAGCTTTGTGCCAGCCTGATGCATACGATTAGGACGATCACTGAGCTGGCGATAGCAGAGATCAGGTACTGGGGTAAGGGGGGAATAGGGCCTGTACTCAGTAAAAAGGCGATTTCTTCCCCCTGTATACCCACGTTTTGCGCCATCATACGTAAGAGGTAAAATGCGCTTTCAATGAGTATCAACACCAGTAGTGCAACTTTAAACAATCGCTTCTGGGTTGCGCTCTGATGCAAAGGCTGGCGGCCAAGCCACATGCCAAACAGCAGCAGCGCGAACCAGGGGAAAACAGGATGAAAGCCATTATAAAAAATACGTCTAAGCATCCCTTCGGGAGTCCAAAGTTCAAGGTAAGTCAGGGTCTCCCAGTGCCAGCCCTGGGAATAATCAATGATCAGTAAGAGAGCTGGAAACGTTGAGACAATCACTGCACACAGCACAAGCAAGGTACGATGGGACGCAAATAATAACCAGGACGCCAGAATAAAATAGCAGCCATAAAAATGCAGAATATCAGCAGGCCAGACGGGCAGGTAAAGCAGCCCCAAACAGAGTAGTAAGATGCCACGCATGGCCACTTTATTTTGCAGTTGTTTCCTTTGCAGCAGGGTGTGGTGATGGGCTTTTCGACAGCTCAGTGCCAGACCAATTCCGGCAAGTATCACAAACAAAGCGGCAGCGCGACCCTCGAATAATGCACTTGCTGATATCAACAAAGTGCTGCCCGTGGTCGCGCCCATAACGAGTTTAAAGTTAACGACCACCATACCAAAAATTGCCAATGCTCTGGCAAGGTCAATACCATGGATCCGCTTACTCATTAGTGTTCCCACTTGCACGTTCAGTGCGTCTTAAGTTAATAGGTGTGGGCGGAATATTCCGTTAATAAGTGTATAAATTTGTAATCGCTACAGGTACAGATGGGAAGTGAAATAAGTATTTAAAACATATTGCCTGTTAACTTAGCTTCCCTGCCAGATTGCGAATTTATCTCCCAGATATTTGCTGTAGCGAATGAAATACGCATTGACGAGCAATAGCAATCCACCAACAAGCGCCGCTTCGCTGAACAGCCCCATAAGGCAAAAGCTCAAACCAAAGCCATGTAGTATAAACTCAAGGCGTGTCAGAAGTTGTCTGTCGGGTTGGCTTTGAAACGTCCCCAGAAAAAACCACACTCTGAGCCATAAAGGCAGTGGGCGGATAGATGCGTCTTGATTTGGCATAAATGACTCCTTTTGTAATGTATCAATATCGGTCTCCAGTGCAGCAGCAAGGCATTTTAATGACTCCATGCTTGGCTTATGCCCCTGTTCGATGCGTTGAATGGTTCTGATATTTAGCCCCGACATCATGGCCAGTTGGGCCTGAGTCAGGTGCTTGCTTAATCTGAGTTGTTTTAGGATCATAAGTGACTCGCTACACGATGATGTTGAAAAGTGTGACCAGAAGCTCTGCAACAGGCAAGAAATTACAGTCGGCTTTTTTGTGACAAAGTATAAATATCAGTAGGTTAAGGTTTTTCCTAAATACTTAATCAGGCAAATAGACCAAGCTTTTTAAGCGTTCCAGAACTACATCGTTCGGCTGCTCAAAATATCCGGTTTGGCTGAAACAGCACCTTCCTGTGTGCTTTTTGAACGAATTGTGTGGTGAATAGACTAGCGTGTTTTTATGCATACGTATTCAATAGACGTTTAATCGGATCTCTCTATATTGTTACCGTGATGTAAATAATATCGTTATGACAACAACAGAGAGCATACAATGATTAAACAGTCACTTAAAGCGTTGAACACTGCGCTGATCACTGCTGGACTGGGCATGTCCGCTCAGGCACTGGCAACCCCCACAACTTTTGTTCATTTGTTTGAATGGTCCTGGCAGGACATCGCCACCGAATGTGAAACTTTCCTTGGTCCAAAAGGCTATGCTGCGGTTCAGGTTTCTCCGCCGAGTGAACACATTACCGGAGCGCCATGGTGGACACGTTACCAGCCAGTCAGCTATCAGCTTGAGAGCCGCAGTGGCAACCGTGCCCAGTTCACCGATATGGTGGAGCGTTGTAAAGCTGTTGGTGTAAATATCTACGTTGATGCAGTGATCAACCATATGGCACACGGCAGTGGCACGGGTGTGGCTGGCAGCACTTTTGGTGACAAACATTACCCTATTTACAGTCCGCAGGACTTCCACGAGACGTGTGCAATTAACGACGCTGATTATGGCAACAATGCATGGCGAGTACAGAATTGCGAACTGGTTGGTCTGGCCGACTTAAACACCTCCTCAACTTATGTTCAAAACACATTGGCAGCTTACCTAAACGATCTGGTTGGAATCGGTGTAGCCGGGTTCAGACTCGATGCCAGTAAGCACATGGCTGCATCGGACATTGCGACAATCATGAACAAGGTTAATGGTGAGCCTCTGGTCTTTCAGGAAGTGATCGACCAGGGTGGTCAGGCTGTGCGAGCAGATGAATACTTTGGTAATGGCTTGGTGACAGAATTCAAGTACAGCACCAAGTTAGGGGATACGTTTAAGTCGGGCAAACTGGCCTGGCTAAACAGCTTTGGTGAAGCCTGGGGTATGATGCCAAGTCATCTTGCTGTGGTCTTTGTAGACAATCATGATAACCAACGAGGTCACGGCGGGGCCGGAAATGTGGTGACTTATGAGGATGGCGCACTTTATGATCTGGCTAACGTATTTATGCTTGCCTTCCCATATGGCTACCCCAAAGTGATGTCGAGCTATGATTTTAACCACGACGGTGATGCTGGCCCTCCGGGAAGCTCTGTACACCAGGGGAGCACCCTTAACTGCTTTGCTAACGAGTGGCAGTGTGAGCACCGTCGCGGCATGATCGCAGGAGCCATGGATTTCAGAAATAACACCACGGGCCACTGGACCGTAAACAACTGGTGGGACAATGGTAATAACCAGATTGCATTTTCGCGTGGCAGTGAAGGCTTTGTCGCGATTAACCGTGAAGGTGGGTCGCTCAATCAAACGTTACAAACCGGTCTTGCTGAAGGTGTGTACTGCGATGTACTGAGCGGTGGAAAAAATACTGCAGGTAATGGCTGCTTAGGTAGTCAAATTACGGTATCGCAAAGTGGCGTTGCCAGCATCAATGTCAGCCCCATGAGTGCAGTTGCAATACACCACAACAGTAAAATTGGTGATACCCCGGATGTTCCTGCGGGTGACTGGCAGCGAACTGTGGTCTTCATTAAAGCCGAAACGGCGGCAGGGCAGGATATGTTTGTCCGCGGCGGACTGGATCATGCTTTTGCCGCGACATTGGGCCGAGACTGTGCACAAGACCCGATGCAATGTGCGATGCCGATCCGCCATAACAACCTGAAGAATCCAACAACACAAGGCTGGAAACAGGGCGATAGTTACCTCGACTGGCACGGAGCTGAGGCCACACAAAGCACTGATGCGCAGGGTAGCGCACTGGACTGGACCACCAACTTGTGGCCCGCAGAGTGGGGAGCCAAAGCTACGGTTGAAAGCAATGGATATGGCGAAACGCCATTAAACCAGTGGGGTGCCCATTACTGGATGCTGGACGTTGATATGGACTGCGCTCAGACACACAATGGCTGGTTTGAGATCAAAGCCTTTGTGAAAAATGGCCAGGGCTGGGAAGGTGATATCAACCAGACCGACACCCCATACAGCAGTAATAACCATTTCGCTCGTTGCGGACAAATCTCAGTGTTTGAATTTAATCAATCGACTGCGAGTTACAGCAATTTCTAATCACTAACACCGGATCTCCGGTCATCAGTATTCGGTGGCGGTCACTCTCCCTGGTGGCCGTTGCCTCTTACAAACTCTGCTTGCTAAGTTGCCTGCATCCGTTTATCGACTTTCATAAAGGCGCGGGTAAAACAATCTCCTTAATACCTGCTGTTATGAACTCCAAAACGCTTCACAAGGGAGAGCTATCACTGACTGACAGGTTGGTAGCAAAGGTGACAAAGGTGTGGAGTAAACTGGGTCTTCGTAAAACTGATTTAGAAATTTTTATTTTATTATTCAGTGGCTTGTTTTATGACTACTCGGCTTCTGTAGCTGCTTCATCGCAGCCAGAAGCGAATTACTTTTTTTGAGCTGACACATGAATATGGATTGGTTCAATTGCTGGGAGTCAAAATTGTCGGTGCCAAAAATGTTATGAATGGTACAGTGTATCAACACTACCCGGCGATTTAAGCTTTAGAAGAACCATTGACAACAGAGTAAAGGCATTTAGGCAAGGTGAATAAAGTTAGTGATGTTATAAAAATCTTTGGAAGGTTTTCTTTTAGTTCGTTTGCAGCTAGCTTGGGTTTTTTCTACGTATCTTACGCTATTTACAGTGGTGAGGAAGTAGGGTGTAAACATACTGAAACTAAGATATGTGACGACTTCATAGAACCTTTAATTATTGGTCTGGTATTAGCTGTTTTGTCCGGACTCTTTCGTTACATTTATTGTAAATTAAGGGACCACACTCGCAGATAGGCACAAGTAAGTTACAAAGTAAGTAGAGCAGTTTACACGGACAGCCACCCCAAATTGGCGTACATAATGTACGCCGTCTACCTTTAGACAATACTCATGGATTGAGGGTGATGGATTGTACCAATGACAAGGAAGAGACTGGTCGGTTTATCAGAAACCAGAAATTAGGTTCTCCTTCATTCTAATCTGCAGTGAGACACTCTATATACCAAATTTAAGCTGCCAGCTTCATTTCCCTGAACAACACAGCAGGCCGCTAAGAACCCAGCACTTTATTGGCCGATAATTTGTCCCGCGACATCAGCATCACATACTTTAATCAAATCAGTGGCTTATATAGTGGCGCAGCAAACCAATTGTATTTTTGTTGGTGTCACGCTCCCAACTAGGCTGTGAATTTAAGGCTGGGTGTCTTTGAAAATTAAAACCTATGCCATGCTGTTTTGTAATTGAGCATTGTTTTTTTTATTGCAACTTTTGGTTTGGCTGCAAGGCTGCATACTACAAAAGTGACGGCACAGCGCTGCTGAAAGTGTATTCGGTAGGATAAAAACTCTAATAAATTCAAAAGAAAACAAGTGTGGCACTATAGTGCTAGTTTTTTTGCACATCATATATACAAACACCTCATTTCCCATTAAAAGGTAAATTTGAAAAATAAATGTAAAGATTGTGGGTTATTTTGTTCCCGTTGCGCAACATCTGTAGAAATGAAATTCGAAAATACTAATAAATTAATGAGGAACTTATGAAGTTTAAATTTGCTGCACTGTTGGGCATGCTCTGTGCAACCACACTATCTCCGGCAGCGGAGGCGTATCTGTACAAAGACCCGGGTTATGTTGAACGTAACGCCCGGACCATTCAGAAGAATCGGGTAATCGGCCAGTCTCATCAATATCGAGATCAACAAGGCTGGATGTATGTTGATAAGGTTGAGAATGGGGCAACACAGGGGTTTTATCAAGCAGGGAACTGGTTAAAGCTGCACAATCGTGATTTTAAGATGTCGGTTGGTGAGCTGGAGTTTTCATTTAATCCCAGCAAGCTTGATTGTACTCAGGGCATGAGCTTCAACTTCACAGTTGGAGATGACACTGTCGCGAGTATTAAACCAAACTGCGATGATTTGTTGGATGCTTCGATCACCTACCCCGTTGAGTACTACTTTGATCTGATCCCTGAACCGGTTAAGCCTAAAGTGGAATTGCCACTAGACCCGTTGGGCTTGCTAAAGCTTGGCGTGAAGTTTGGTGCGGGTATCGAAGCTGGTGCTGAATTCACAGTAGGTGGAGTAATTGGTGGGCATGGAAATGAAGTGCCTTTCGAAGCCGGAGGCGTCAGACGTCCAGATTATATCTATGCATCTGTAGAGCCATTTGTTGGTGGTGTTGTATCTAGTTCCGCTTATGGTTCGTTCGGTCACGGCATATCAGAGGCCGGCGTAAAAGGTAAGGTTAATCTGCTTAAAGTAAAAGGCAAAGGATATGTAGAGGCTGGTGTGCGCCGTATCGTTGAAGACGAGGCGGTGATAGAGCAAGGCTTTTTGGAGTTAAAGGTAAGCACTAAATTGACAGGTGGAGACGGCAAAATTCAGGCTTACTGCAAAAAGCTCTGGGGGCTGCTGCAATTTAACGTAGATGTAATGAAATGGGATCCGTTGTACCAGCGTGAAACCGTCCTTTACGAGTACGCGAGCCCTGTTTGGGAAAATTTATAAACCGTTGTTAAGGGTGGCCTGAACTAGGCCACCACGTCGAGATTGCGTTATGAAAAGAATATTTATTACACTGGCTTTCTTAAGTCTGTTGGGGATCGTGTTTTTTGTATTCAGTGGGACATACCAGCGTGTTAATGAGCATTCAGAAGTTGATTCGCTCGGAACTGGTGATATTAAAAATACCTTAGGTGAGGTACAGACTTCAGGTTATCAGGTCGTTATTCAATCTGCGGTACTGAGCGAGAAAGGCACTGCGTTTGCGCATTCGGATTTATCCTGGAAAATGTACTTTTATCCCAATGCCGATCCCACTTCAGTATCGCCCGCATTGTTAACGGATATTGAGTTTATTTCTGACAGCAAAATACAGCCGATGCCCCAGCAGCTGCCTTTTTACTTTTCTTATAACGGGCAACAATTTACCCAATCAGATATGCTCGGGCTGACTCAAGCGCACCCATTGTGGGTATTGCCTAAAGTGCTCGATTTAATGAGTTATTCACTAACAGAGCCACTGACGTTTACAGATGCGTTGGGTAAGAGCACATATCGTTTTCAAAAGAGTGGTAATACAATAAGTCGGGTAAAAATTGAACAACAAAGACAGCAAGATCAACAGGAGCAAGAAAGTTGGGGACTTACCTTAAAACCCTCAGATAACAGGGTAGCAAATCAGCCCAATCTGAAAAAGCTGGACTATAGCAATCAACAAATTTTGCACCAGGGTACTCAACAGTATGAAGTCATACAGACGGTCACTATCCTGCCTATCGAGCATATGCATACAGGTCAAACGAACTGGGACGCCTTTCATAATAAAGGCATTATTTCACCGGATAATCAATCGGCTCTTGTTGTGATCACCGCTGAAAACTTTCTGAAGCAGCTGGAACAATTGGCTGACTCTTTAGATCCCGCTTTAGCAAAAGCGATAGGTCAGTTTATGTTGGAAAATTATGATTACGGCACTCTAAAAGCGTACCTGAAGGAACACGCAGACCTGAGCTCAGCACTGATTTACTCATTGCAAAAAGCGCAGACATTGGAGGCTGAGCAAACGCTTGCTGATCTGCTGACGGAGCGCGATCTTAGCCAGTCATCATTGCAGAAAGTCGCGATGGCGCTTGGGCGAATAGAAGATGCATCTAATGTCGCATTTGCAAGTTTGCAATCAGTTGCAGACGATACTGCCGAGCAGGCGCTTGCCGATGTGGCACTGCTCAGTATTGGCACAATGAGCAAGTTTTCACCGCAGCAATCTCAGCAGGTAGCGCGTTTCCTGAGTCGTAAACTGACAGAGCCTCACCAACTGTCAACGGCCATACTCGCGGTTGCGAATAGCAAAAATCCAGCCCTGATCGAAAAGCTACCTGACTATTTGCACCACGTGGATACTCAAGTCAGGCGAAATGCGATTAAATCGCTTGCACACAACGAAGCGTATCAGGATCAGGTCATTGCCAGTCTGGCAGGTACGTCTGATGTTAATGCCATCGATGCATTTATAAGAGTGTATGAACGGGCAGACTATGCGCTATCCAAAGAGAATATTGAGAAGCTAACGGAATTTTATCAAACAACAACGCACCCAATAATTAGAAAGCGGCTGGCCGCTGTTATACGGTTATAGCCAAAATGAGT
This sequence comes from Pseudoalteromonas sp. AWH4_217, assembly GCF_056161105.1. Classification (NCBI taxonomy): domain Bacteria; kingdom Pseudomonadati; phylum Pseudomonadota; class Gammaproteobacteria; order Alteromonadales; family Pseudoalteromonadaceae; genus Pseudoalteromonas; species Pseudoalteromonas sp. AWH4_217. The sequence continues at coordinate 172,215 of NZ_JBSWYM010000006.1, forward strand.
GGCGGGGCTATATCGCCACTCATTCAAGCTCATGTTGCGCGTATCTTCCACGGCGGCAAAATATGTAGTGGGCCCTGCCTTTTACGGACCTGTAAAAAATGCCTGGGTTATAAATAGCCCTTGATAGCAGTGACTTTATTCTTGGCATACGCACTGTGTGGGTTTATCTCAAGTATTTGCTGATAGTGCTTTAATGCCAGTGCATATAGCTTGTTTAGCTCATAGGCTTCAGCAACACTACTGTGGTAGTAAACTTGTTCACTATTTTGCATCAGCGCGAATTCAAAAACGGCAATGCCATCATCAACTCGACCACTTTTAACCAGACTATTACCCCATTCAACCAGGATTTCCAAATCATATGTTACGCCTGTGTCTAGCTGCGCTTTTGCTAATACAGTGGCGAAGTTTTTAAACCCTTGTTTATCTGTCAGAGATTTTAAATAAGTCATGGGTTGGTAGGCAATTTGCTTGTGCTCATCGTTGAAACCCGGGATGTAGTAAGCGGCAATTTTGTCGACAAAAGTAATGGGCAAGCTGCCTAATAGGTTAGTCAGTACTACCACTGAAACCTTGTCTTCTGGATATATGATCATGGTAACGGCGTTCGCACCGCTTGCGCTGACTGCACTGTGGTATTTTCGCTGGTTCACCTGCCAGCCCATTGCATATCCATTTTCTTTGTTGTTAAACCCTTCAGTACGTCCGTTATTAAGTTTAACGGGTGTCCATAAGAGGTTGAGATCTTTAACCAACTCACCTTGTTGTAAGGACACAATGTAGTTGGCAAGTTCTGTTGCCGTTGAGCTCATCCCCGCTGCGGTTCTTAAAATGTACGGAAACTCACCGTAAAAGTTTTTATAATTATTTTCGCTTAAATGAATATACTGGCGAGTCTGGTTTGGCACCATACGTTCCAGGTAGTCGAAGCCTGCTTGTGCAGTTTTTGGCATCTTAGCGCGTTCTAGCTGCATGCTTGTAATGAAAGCGGTAAACCCTTCTGGGATGTATTTATCAATGATCTTACCCAAAATTACATAACCAGTTTGGTTATAACTAAAACGTGAGTTGGGCGTAAATTGAAGCGGGTGTTTTTGGACTTCCAGCCAGGATGCATCGGCATCGTGAGGTATAAGTGTTTCGAGGCCTCGGTTAGCTGCCAGGATCTCAGGTAAGCCCGTAGTGTGCCCCATTAGCTGATTAATTTTCAGTGACTGCCATGTTTCTGGTAAATCGGGTAAATGCTTGCCAATTTCGTCATCAATGTTGAGAAAACCTTGTTCTGCCAATTGCACAATAGCAACACCAGTAAAGGCTTTTGTCATTGAATTAATTGGGAATATCGTTTTTTCCGTCACAGGCACCTGATGTTGCAAGTCTGCAAAGCCATAGTTGCCTTGCTTAACTATTTTATCGTCTTTAATCACTGCTAACTGTAAACCCGGAATATGCCTGTCCTTCATCAGTGCCTTAATTAGCTTGTCTACCGGCTCAGCTTTTACCAATGACGACCACAGTAAGGTGCCAAACCAGAATAAGGTGGATAATAAGACTCTGTTGTTTTTGTACATGATAGTTCCGTTATACTTTGTCATTATGTAAGATAACATCATACCTAACAAGTAACGTACCAAGTTTAAAATCTATATTTATCAGCTGGTTATCGTTTTTATAAAAAGGTGGTACTACTTTATCTTTCGAAGAGTGGTCAGAATTGCGAAGAAATGGTGGTTTTAACAACGAGAAGAGCGGGGCAACGCGAGTGTAACCGCAATCAAGCAAGGATAAGAGCAGCCACCTGAAACTGGCGTACAGAATGAGCGCCGTCTACCTTTAGGTAATACTCACTGGATTGAGGGTGAAAGATTATGCCAATGGCAAAGAAGAGTTGGGTAAGCTTATCGGATAACGTGATTGTTATGCGTTGACACAAGCAGATTAAAGGCCGTTCGCAACAGCACAAAAAGCAGCGAGCCAACCTGACTCTGTGCGAATGGTTTCTGAGTGAATACTTGGCACCTCTTCTGTTTTGTGTTGTCTGTTTATCCAAACTTAGGAGGGGCGTGTTCTTGTATTACAGAACCTTATCGACTTCAACTACCTCACATCTGAATGTACGATTTTAATCATAGCGTTTGAATACGAGCTAAAAGATAAACTCGCCTTGTGTTCCAAGCATCAAGCTGCCGTGTTTCCTATTTCAGCGTATGAGTATGCTGACAGTAGTGCAATGAAGAAAACAAATGGTGTTCTGTTGAATGTTAAAAGTTAAAACGATTTTATTATTACTACTACTCGCTGGTTCTTTTACTGTAGTGCAAATGCTAGACAGGCCAGTGAACGATATCTTTGTTGCAGAAGAAGAGTTGGGGATGTCGCTTGAAGAGCAAGTGTTTTTTGAAGAAGATCAAGCTCAGCAATTTATTGATGATAAGTATAATAAAAGAGAGGCTTTGCTCAGGGTTAAGCTTGCTGAACGGCAGGAAAAACTCAGTATATTGAAGCATTGTTCTTTGTTTTTGGTTTTCGTCTCACTGATAACTGTTTTTATTGTTGGAGCAGAAAAAATAAGAGTGTTATATGCTGGATTGCTGCTAACGTTCGCGTTGATTGAATGGTGGCTATACGGTTTGAGTGGATTGGTTTTAGCCCTAATTTTAATCTCTTTTATACAAGTCATTTTTTACATATATAAAGATGAGCAGTTGCCACCTGATTGGGATCAGAATATAAAAATTAAGAAAGGGGATGAAGATTAGAATCACGTGGTTTCAGAGTGAAGGGATTAGGTAAATAACATGATCAATGTGGCCAAAATCTTTAGACGGCTTTGCTATAGCTCATTTTTAGCCAGTATGGCGTTTTTCTACATTTCTTACGCTATTTATAGTGGTTAGCAAGTAGGGTGTAAATATACTGAGACTAAGGTGTGTGAAGGCTTCCTTGAACCTATGATGATCGGATTGATATTAGTAGGACTGTCAGGGGTCTTTCGTTATATATATTGTAAATTAAGAGAAAAAAGCGTTCTTCAATTTTTCAAAGGGTTAAGGTGGAACGGTACCAGCTTCTGGGAGTTCAAGTGGAGGTGACAATAACAGCCACTTCAAAAAGATCTGTAATGGATAACTTTGTAACTCTGGTGGAGACCTTGAGGTCGCATGGTTTTATTACCGGGCAGTACCAGGTTGGGTGAAGTTACACACTCTATTGAAAATACTTTGAAAAACTCTGTTACATAATATTTATGTATACGTCGGAGCTTCCCTTTGTACCTTTAATTTTATAAAGCCATTTAAAAACAGTGTGTTAGTGTGTTTTTGAGCTTGGCGGGTGGCGCCATTTTGAATCTTAAGATAAGAATTGACTTTTAACTTCATACCGCTTGTGTAGATAATTGTGTATAACAACAAAAAAGGATAATTAATGTTCAAGCGCACTCTTTTATCTACTGCCATTTTTCTTTCTCTTGCTACTTCAGCAAATATGAGCGAAGACTACCGCTTAGCCAAGGTTGCCAAACCAATACAACAGCATGTTAGTTTAGATGTAGACCCATCTAAAGAGCGTTTTTCAGGGCATACTGCCATTGATATTCAAGTTTTAGAAGAGACTCAATTTATTGAATTAAACGGGCTCGATTACGCGATTGAATTTGCCAAACTACTCGGCGACAAGCAATGCGATCTAAAAGATACGATGTTGAAAACAGGCAAAGTGAAACTCGCTTGTGACACGCTGATCCCTAAAGGGAAATACACCCTAAAAATTGCATTCGATGCGCCCTACAACCGTCAAAGCGTTGGCCTATATAAGTCAATGGATAGAGGCGTACCATACCTCTTTACACAATTCCAGATGAGTGACGCAAGGCGTGCCTTCCCTGTATTTGATGAACCTGAATTTAAAATTCCTTTTCAGCTCACCATTACCGCTCCTTCATCACAAAAAGTGTATGCAAACACCCCTGTGATTAAGACCAGTTCAAATAATGGGAAAACAACGCACTACTTTGATAAAACTCCGCCCCTGTCATCTTACTTAGTTGCTCTGGCTGTAGGACCTTTTGAGGAAAAGCCCGTTGAAAAAATGTCGGTTCCGGGCAATATTGTGACACCACATGGAAAAATTGGCATTGCTGACTCTGCGGTTAAAGAAACGCCCAAAATTCTTCAAGCACTGGAGCAGTACTTTGACATTCCTTATGCGTATAAAAAGCTAGATCAAGTTGCTTTACCAGAATTTCCTTATGGTGCAATGGAAAATGCAGGGTTAATTACCTACCGCGAAGAAATTTTGCTTGTTGACCCCATTACGCAATCTCGCGATGAGTTTGATACACATTTATACGTTATTGCACATGAACTCGCGCATCAATGGTACGGTAACCTGGTGACCTTAAAATGGTGGAATGACATGTGGCTGAATGAGGCATTCGCTACCTGGGTTGGTGGAAAAATAGTCACCAAGCTATACCCTGAGCTAGAGCGTGACTTATTGTTGCCGCAGCATGATGCCATGTTAAGAGATGCGATGGTCACCACTAAGCCTATCCGTAAGCCGATAAATAACTCTGACGATATTATGGATGGATTAGGTCTTGCTTATTCTAAAGGCAGTGCTGTGCTTACTATGGTTGAAGAGTGGATAGGCCATGAAGTCTTTCAGCAAGGCATGCGGAACTACATTAAAAAATACGCCTATAAAAATGCAGAAGCAAAAGATTTATGGTCTGAACTTGAGGCCGTCTCTAAAAAAGATGTCCCGGGCGTCTTGGGTTCTTTTGTCTCTCAATCTTCTTTTCCTTTAATCGATTTCACTCAGTCAGGCAAAACTATCACGCTGAGTCAGACACGATTTATACCTAAAGGTCAGCAAGCCAAAGAGCAACTTTGGAAAGTTCCGGTCTCTATCAAGTATGGTGATAACAAAGGGAATGTAGCCACCAAAAGAGTATTGTTAACTAAGCAAACTCAATCAGTTACACTCGATTTTGAACCTACCTGGGTGTATCCAAATGACAATGCTATTGGCTACTACCTGTGGTCCATGCCAGAAACACAGTATCAAGCTGTATTGACACAGGCAGATAAAGCGTTAAACACGCGTGAAAAGCTCTCTTTGATAGAAACAACCAAGCAACTTATGGATGCAGGTAAAGTTAATGCCTTTACACTGCTTGCTTCTCTTAATGCATTCACTGATGATGCCCATCCGAAGGTTGCCGCCAGTGCGTTAAAAGAGATTGTAAATAATATGCACACCTTCGAGACTGAGAAAAATCAATCTCAGTGGCGGTCTTTAATTTCTCAAAAAGTATCTGACGCAATTAAGCGATATGGCTTCGAGAAACAGGTTGGGGAATCTGACACCGTTTCCGAGTTAAGAGCAAGGGTATTCAGACTGGCTGCTTTTGAAGTGCAAGATCCTAACATTATCGCTGAAGCACAAAAGCAAACAGCTCAGTTCTTCAAAGACCCCAGTAAAGTCGATCCTTATTTAACTAACACTTACCTTGAAATTGCGGCTTACTTTGGCGATCAGGCACTACTCAATCAATTTAAATCAACGATTGAACAAACTGCTACTCCCAGTGTTCGTGTAAAATTATTATCTGCCCTTGGTTACTTCAATCAACAGAATCTTCAGTCTCAAGTACAAAGCTACTTGTTAACTGGTAAATTAACGGCATCAGACACGCCTACAGTACTGAGAGGATTAAGTTATCGCCCAGAGCGAAAAGCAAAGTTGAACCAATGGATTTTTGAAAACTTTGAGCAAGTCGCACAACGTGTTCCACCGTATGTAGTCGCTTTCTTCCCTTATATTTCAATGCCAAAATGCCATGAGAAAGACTTGGAAGATATTAAGTCCTTCTATGAAGCGAAAGTAGAGGCATTCCCTGGGATGAGCAAAAGCTTACCTGCAGCGGAACTCAGGTTAAACACTTGCTTGTCTTTACAAAAACGAGAGCTCGCTTCAGCTGAGCGTTTCTTGAAACAACTATAAATATCATTGTGAGTAATAGGGTCTCTCCTATTACTCACTTTTGATAACGCTCCCGCCTTGTTAAGCAAATCCAGATAGCTTTGACAGCACCGCGATTTCAGTTGTTACCCTTATATTAAGGTATATCTAGCCCTGCTATTCTATGAGCGCCGTCGCGTTTATCATTCAGAGTATAATTGGTGAGTTTTATCGGCTATTTTTATGGGGTACTTAAAATGAATGAGTTCAGACTCGGACAGCGTGCTTTGAAAAGCACACTGTCTGGTCAAATACTTGTTATTTTGAGCTAAACAAGTTCATTTCGATTCTCTTCTAACTTTTTCTTTGTGATCCGCCAGTTTAGGTTGACACCCGCTGCACCTACCAAAATTGCACTTGCTCCGGCTAATTGCAGTAACGACAAACGTGTATCGAATGCAGCCCAGTCAACGATAACCGCAACAACTGGATAGATGAAAGACAACGCCCCCACCAAAGCGGTCGGTATTTTCTGAATTGCACTATATAACAGCAAACACATCAGTCCAGTATGAATAATCCCTATCGTAACTAAAAAAGACCAAGATACGGCAGAAATGGCAGAAATATCTCCCAAAGGGGTAAATGGAAGAAGCACGAAAATACCAATAAACAGTTGAAATGCAACAATAATGTGAGGTGGAAGATGCTTTAGTTTTTTGGCCGTGATGGCCGCGATTGCATAGAAGGATGCGGCTATTACCGCATAAAATACGCCCTGCAAATAAGTGTCTTTATCAGTGAGCGCGGCTCCTCCATCTTGTTTTCCCACAATGATAAATATGGTTCCTAAGAAGGCACATATTAACCACAACACTTTGTCCGTAGAAATATGCTCTTTAAAAAAGATAGCGCCAAGCAAGACAAGAATAAACGGCTCAATATGATAAGTAATCGTTGCAATTGCAATGGATGACAGTGAGAAAGATTTGAATAAAAACAACCAGTTAAGTGATAAAGCTACACCACCAACTGTCAGCAATATGAGTGACTGCTTATTGAGTTTAACTTGTTTAAAAATGCCTTTATACGAACAAACTAAAAGCATGAAAGTGGCCCCAAATAAACAACGCCAGAAAACAGCCGTTTCTGGTGATTGTTCTGACATCACAACGAACCAGCCTATGGTCCCAGCGATGGTCATCGAAGCAATCATTTCGAGGTTTCCTCTAAAACCTTCCTGTTTTTGCATTCTAATTCACTCCTTTTTAAGTGTTATTGAACCTGCATAAGACATTTCTATTAGACTATACCAGTGTAAGAAAATGGAAAGGTTTTCACTTCGATAGTGTGTTGCTCTGAACTGACATAAGATTGAGCATTTCCGGCAACAACTTTTTTGTTGTCACTATTGAAAATGTTAGTTTCGATACGAACTTTGTTAATCCCTGTTTTCTCTAGCACTGTCAGCTCTATACGTATAATTTCATCAATTTTCACCGCGCCCAAAAACGCCAAATCCTGGCCCAGATAAATACTTCCGGGTCCGGGCATTGTCATTGCCAGCGCGGCACTTATCAACGCGCCACTTAGCATGCCATGAGCAACTCTGGTTTTAAAAACACTTTGCTGAGCGAATGTTTCATCAAGGTGAAGCGGGTTACAATCGCCAGATACCTGTGCAAATAGCTCGACATCGGATTCAGTAACTTTTTTGTATAAAGTGACCTTTTTACCCAGGTGTAACTCATCAAATGGTGTACTTACCAATGTGTGCATATTTAACCTTCCATTTCTTCCTGTACTGAACTTAGCGGCACAACTTTTCCCGGATTGAGGATATTATTCGGATCGAGCGCTTGTTTAATCTTTTGCATCAGGTCAATGGACTCGGCCCCCAGTTCCTGTTCCAGATAATGCATTTTTCTTATTCCAACACCATGCTCGCCTGTACATGTCCCTTCAAACTTAATTGCACGTTCAATGAGTTTGGAGTTTAATGCCTCAGCTGTTTGCCTCTCTGCTTCAATATCCGGGTCAATCAAATATCCGAAATGAAAGTTACCATCTCCAACATGCCCTACCAGAAAGTAGGGGAGACCAGAGTCATTGACCTCATTAATCGACTCAAGTAAGCAATCAGCCAGTTTATCAATCGGAACACATGTATCAGTGCTAATTGATCGGGCATTCTCTTTTGATGCAATCGCGGCATAATATGTATCGTGTCTTGCCTGCCATAGTTTGTTTCTTTCTTCTTCTTCTGTTGCCCAGTTAAACTCGGAACCACCAAATTGAGACACGATTGAATTTACCCTCTCAACTTGCTCACTGATATACTGCGGTGATCCATGAAACTCCAAGATTAACTTTGGAATTTCGGATAGTTCAAGTTGGCTATAATCATTCACTAAAGAAACCGTTTGCCCATCCATCAGCTCTACTCGCGCAATAGGAATACTATTCTGAATAATGCTAATAACGGAGTTAACTGCATCGGAGATACTTTCGAAAGAACAAATGGCGACAGATATTTGCTCTGGTACCGGGTAAAGCTTCAAAGTCATTTCTGTGAATACACCTAATGTCCCCTCACTGCCGATCATCAATCTGGTTAAGTCATAGCCAGCACTTGTTTTTCTCGCTTTGGTGCCTGTTTTGGCAAGCTTTCCTTCGCTTGTTACAACTTCAAGGCCGAGCACGTTCTCTTTCATCGTTCCATACTTAACAGCGTTGGTACCACTGGCACCGGTTGAGCACATCCCTCCTAGCGTCGCGTTCACTCCCGGACCAATTGGAAAACATAAATTATATGCTGCAAGTGCCTGATCAAGCTGTTTTCTGGTGACGCCAGGTTGCACTTTTGCTGTAAGAGACTCTGGAGAAATTTCGAGGATTTGGTTCATGTGTGTCATATTCATGGCAATTCCTCCATGAATTGCCAGCACGTGACCCTCAACTGAGGTACCTGCGCCGAAAGGCACAATGGGCATTTTCATTTGATTGGCGATAGATACTATATCCATCACATGCTGCGTATGCTTTGGGAATACGACTATATCAGGAGAGATCACGGTAGAAATAGGTGACTGATCTTGCCCATGCTTGACGAGTTGCTCCTCATCCATAGAACAGTCGATACCAAGGTTTTTTAGCGCTTCAAATACCGTTAATGTATTTTGATTCATCATCATCTTTCCTTTTTAAACTGAAAGTCCACCATCAACAGGAATGACTTGTCCTGTCATATAGTTACAAGAGTTTGAGCCTAAGAAAGTGACAATTTCAGCAATGTCTTTTGCACTGCCAAATCGCTTCATCGGGATTGAGTCCAGTACTTGCTCCTTTACTCGTTCGTGAAGTTTTTCTGTCATATCCGTTACGATAAAACCTGGGGCCAGTGCATTAACATTAACACCTCTGCCTGCATACTCCTTAGCAAGCGAACGAGTGAGCCCTAATATACCAGCTTTACTAGCGGCATAATTTGCTTGGCCTGCTACACCTATCAAGCCGGATACAGACGCAATGTTAAGAATGCTTCCTTGTGTTTCTACGAGATATTTGATCGCCTGTTGGCAGTGTAAAAAGGTACCTGTTAGGTTAGTGTCTATAACTTGCTGCCAGTCTTCGTGAGATAGTGATTTGAAAGCCTTATCTCTGTTTATACCCGCATTGTTTATCAAATAATCTAACCTTCCAAATTGCGTAATGTGCTGTTCAATCGCCAAACAAATGCTATCTTTATCTGCTGCATCACTACGCACACCGAGCACAGAGCCATCGCACTCCTGAATGAGTGACTCTGCGGCTTCTTGGTTATTTCGATACGTGAATGTAACATTATAATCCTGTGCGACAAGGTGACGAACGATTTCTCGTCCTATACCTCTGGAGCCTCCCGATACGAAAGCCGCTTTTTTTTCACTGTTGTTACGCATATCTAATTCCTTGAAATTAATTGTTTTATTTTTTATGAGAATTCAATTTGGTTAACCATGACTGATTATTTGCTGTGTTTGATATTTGAATATCTGATAACTTCTGAGCAAGCGTTTGCGCGGTCAAATACTGTTCAAAGTTAAGGCTATGATCTAAATAATCAATTTTTTGTACTGAGGTGATACCCGCGGTGGTGCCAGTGACAAAGGCCTCTAACAGATCGCCGTTATACCAATCGTTAATAAGCTGTTGTAGCTCAATGTTTGATTCTTCAACGGTAAAGTTATTTTGCTGTATAAGACTGATGGTGGTATCTCTGGTGATCCCGGGTAGAATCGAGCCACTTAGGCGAGGTGTTATAACTTTGTCTTTATAAACAAAGAAAATATTTGAGGAGCTTAACTCCTCAATATACTTATTATCGTTAGCATCTAGCCACAGAACCTGATGGTAATTCTGTTCTTTGGCCTGCTGCTGAGAGAGGATGGTTCCGGCGTAATTACCAATCGCTTTAACGGCGCCTGTTCCACCTTTAGCTGAACGGCTGTAATTGGACTCAACCATAATGTTAATGGCGTTGGTTGAGCTAAAATAGTTGCTCATGGGACAAGCGATAACAATAAACTTAAAGCTTTTAGCACGACCATAGAAACCTAATGATGGCTCAGTTGCGATAATGAAGGGTCTGAAATAGAGCGCCCCCTCCCTGATATCAGGAAGGTATTGAAGATCTGCTTCAAGAAGCGTAAGCAACGCTTCAACAAACACATCTTTACCTAAAATAGGGATGGCTAATCGTTCACATGAAGATTGAAAACGACGAGCATGATCATAAGCTCTGAATAATGCAGCATCGTTGTTCACTTGCCTATATGCTTTTAGCCCTTCAAATACACCTTGTGCATAATGAAAACACTGAGCATGTGGCGCCAGAGACAGGTCATGATAGTTCTGAAGATGAATATTGCCCCAGCCGTTAGCTTCATGCCAATCTATCGTGACCATATGGGGCGTCATCGTCAGGCCAAAGTCAGATGGTGTATTCTTCATTTAAAATGTCCTCACTTTGTAGGTAACGTTGACAAAGCTGTTCTTGATAACCCAGCTGACTGATGTGTGTTGTAACGCGGTCTCCGGGCTTGAGGTAGGGGATATTGTCATTTCCAAGGGATATACCATCCGGGCTTCCAGTCAGTATTACATCACCCGGGTACAAGGTCATAAACTGGCTGACATAATGTACTAAAAAGGCAGGCGTAAAGACCATGTCTGTCGTACTTCCATGTTGCCGCAAGACACCGTTGACGTAACAGGTTAGCGTTAGATCCAGCGGATAAGTGAAGGAATCAGCAGTCACCACGTATGGCCCTAGAGGGCAAAAACTTGGAAAAGATTTGCCTTTTATCCATTCACCTTCGCGTTCAAGTAGCCATTGCCTGTCTGACAGGTCATTGGCGACACAGTACCCTAGTATCGCGTTGTGTGCTTGTTGCTCTGACTCCAATAACTGGCAGGTTTCACCGATGACAACACCAAGTTCAACTTCCCAATCAACGTGATTGGCGTGTGCAGGGATTAACACAGGATCTGTTGGTCCACATACAGAGCCAATTGCTTTGCAAGAAATAATGGGTTCCTTTGGTAAAGGAAGGCCTGCGACCTGAGCATGCTTTCTATAATTTAGCCCTATAGAAATGATCTGTTTTGGCTGTATTGGTGCTAAGAACTGGACTTCCTGGTCATTAAACTTAGGTAATGAGGTTAAGTTAACATCAGAAAATAAGGTGTTGAGTGCGCTAAGTGATACCGCTGCACCGTGCCAGGAACCAATAATGCTCGAAACATCTCTTAAATCACCATTGCAGTCAACTAAGCAAGGGTAGCGACTACCCTTGCTTAAAATGGTTGCTAGCTTCATGAAGTAACACCACTGTCCTGATGAAGGTAGGTCTCGAAAAATGCACTTTCTGCTGCACTTAATGAACGAGGTCGTGACTTTTCGTAGCAATAAGGTGCCATCGTTGTTTCAGCTGAAGTACAGAGTCGATCACCATCGTGCACGGTATATGCAATGGTTACTGTTGCAGCGGATATGTCACTCACCCACATTGTTATGTTTACTGGCTCATGCTTGTGAACCAATGGAGCATGGTATCTCACAGAGTGAGACACAACTACCGAGCCTTGATCGAAAAATGCATCGCCATTTTTTTTTGAGATCCCCCAAATGAAATCAACTCTGGCCTCTTCGAGCAAACGCATGATTGATACATTATTTACTACCCCATAGACATCCATATCAGACCATCTCACCGGGCATTTATATAAGTGTTTATTCATGATGCTTTCCTTCGCTATTCATGCGCTCAGATCTGGCAGTAAACTGTTCGCCATAATCTGGGTAGCAAATGGGGGCATCAAAAAGTGCTTCGTCATAGCCAAATGCGTCAATGAGAGTGTTGATATGAGGTGCCAGGTGCTGGCAAAGCCTGTCGATTTCCCTGTCCAGACCATGAATCAGGTCACTCTGTACCAGATCACAACTGAGATACCAGGCTGAATCTTCTTTTAAAACAGATAACCCGAATAAGCGACCTAAGGTTTCCAAATGTGATTGGGCTACAGAAGATTCACATTGCCATTTAGCCTGAGCTTGCAACGCCAATCTAAAACCTCTCAAGCGTGCTAACTTAATAGAATCATTTGCGTTGTCATTCCATTCATCAAAGAAACTACCGGCAGAGTTTAGCTTGTGCTCTGAGATGCTCTGATGCAAGTGGTTTTCTCTCGCGATTAACAGTGCAATGATGTTCTCTACAGACAGTTCATTCAGGCGCTCATTACCAGTATGGGTAAGGGCAGCAGGAGACTGATTGACAAGTTGCCCAGCCGCAGTGGCAATTAGGACTTGATTATCACCCTCAGCCGTTACTAAGCCTTGCAGCAAGGAAATATATTCAGTGATTTTATTTATAGAGAATATTCCCTGAGCGCCAACACGTTCTCGGCAGTTAGAGACAACATCAGCCATTTCCCAGGTCACAATGGCTTTAGTGATATTAATTTGAGTCGTTAAGTCACTATCTACTTTGCCATCACTATCGAGGAATTGAGTCTTACCATCGTTTGTTAAAGCAGACATGGCATAGACTTTACTCAAGTTAACAAACAACGCTCGTTGGAATGGTCGGAAATGTATAATCGCCGTATCGCTAGCGCCTGGCGCATTGGATAAACGATATTGAGCAAATTTCAAGGCTATGTAACAGCTCGCTTTGCCTGCGCCAAGCGCAGCGCTCGAAACACAAAGGCGACCAGGCATAATGCGCGACATAGACTTTAAAAATCTTGCTCGGACATTCTTGATATTGGCAACAAATTCCCCGTCTTCTGAGATAGTTGCGATCTCGCCCAACAAAGCGTGGTCTCGCTCAACCCTCAGGTTGTGAAACGAAGTGAGTCCATTATCCAGACCTTGAACTGGTTTTTCCGGGCAAGGTATCGCCTGGATACCGTCACGTAATCCGTTTTCGTCGCAAAGGCGAACAACAAAGGGAAACACACCATGGTCTTTTTCTTTAATTTTTAATCTTGCCATTACAACGGCTATTTTAGGTATGTCTGAAAAGCCGCTGTAAGACATATATTTTTGTGCCAGACAGTTAGGTGTGTTAAGGAAGAAGCACTTTTCATCATGGTCATAGATCGCTTCCGTTTTTAATGCGGCAACATTATTTCCATACCCTAGCTCAGTGGCCATATAAGGACCGAAAGCTCTCAGGTTATCTAATTCTTCTAATTCTGCAGCGGTCGCTTGGTTATGTAATGCATGGTCATAGAATGTACCCATAGTTAGGTTATAGTGAACCATGATGATCGAGAAACAAGATACATCAAGCAAACCTGCCCACTCAGCAAGGGCAAATAGCCTGGAGGGGTTTGCCAATACTTCTAGAGGAGATTCAATTTTAGAGTGTATAAATTCACTTCTTTTGTATGATAGCTTACCGAGCTCGGCCATATTAAGGCCACTTTGGTATTTGAAAATATTGTCTCGTAATAAAACCTGCAGATCTTTATGATCCAAGTCATAAACTCGGTTGTAGATAAAGCTTTGCAAGTCCTTTTTTGTCTGTAGTTCCATATAATTTTCCTTATTAAATTGATAACAACAGCGCCGCGTTTTGGCCTCCAAAACCAAATGAATTCGATAGCGCTATGCGATACTGTTGCTCAATGGAGTTACCTGCAATTACATTTACGTTGATATTTGGGTCTAATTCTTTCAAGTTAGCACTGGCGGGAATAATGCCGCTTTGAAGCCCTTTGAGACAATAAATAGCCTCGATAGCACCACCTGCGCCTAGCAAGTGACCTGTGACTCCTTTTGTTGAGCTAACCGGTACTTGTGAACCAAACAGCCTTTGTATCGCTTCACTTTCAATAACGTCATTGCCTTTAGTCGATGTCCCGTGCGCATTAACGTAACCAACATCAGAAGGGTTGCATTGCCCATCTTTTAGTGCCGCTTGCATCGCTAAAAATGCGCCTTCGCCTTCAGGGTGAGGTGTTGTTACGTGATGAGCGTCGGCCGAAAAGCCATACCCCAATAAATGACCGGCGACAGGGGCATTTCTTTTACTCGCATGTGCCTGAGATTCTAAGATTAGAACACCGGCTCCCTCCCCAATGACAAACCCGTTTCGCTCTTTATCAAATGGGCGCGACGCCGTAGCAGGATCGGGGTTTAAACTCAGCGTCCGCATTTTTGCAAACGAAGAGACATAGAAAGGAGTAATGGCAGCTTCCGCTCCTCCCGCAATGACTACATCGGCAATGTCGTTGTTAATTAGATACTTAGCTAACCCGATTGCCATAGCACCTGACGCGCAGGCACTACAGGGAGAAAAGCACGGGCCGAGCGCATTTACCTCAATAGCAACTTGCCCGGCAGCCATATTTAATAACCCCATTGGCAATGTCAGAGGAGATAAATCTTCATAATCACCTTCTAACATAGCGCGATGTTGCGCTTCCAATGTCTGTGTACCGCCGGCGCCAGAGCCGATTAAAACCGCTACGCGTGTCGGATCTTCCCAATTCTTGTGGTCCAATCCCGCCGCTCTCAGAGCTTCAAGAGTTGCTAGTTGGGCAAACTTTGCATAGTCGTCCCAAAACCAAGGTTTGGCTACTTCCATATCCAGTTCATCGACATTGCTGACTCTGCAACTTAGTTTAACCGGACAACCTTCGAGACTTGGGTCTAAAGTCGCTTTGGTTTCGCCTTTGATGATATTGTCCCAGTTTTCTGAAACTGAGTTACCAGCTGGGGTGATCATCCCCATACCGGTAATCACCACAGGTTGATTGTTCATGACAGTTTCCCGCTGACATAGTTAACAACATCATCTAGCGTTGAGATGGACTCCATATCATCATCGCTGATTTTAATGCCGTGCTGTTTATGGATCGCCTGAGCAAGATCCAGCTGAGAAAGAGAGTCAAAGCCGATATCTTCAAGAGAAGTATCTCCGGAAGTTTTAGATACATCCATTTTGAATCTAGTTTCAATGATCGTTTTAAGTTCGTTTAGTGAAAACATAATTGCCTCGCTTGTTTTTTTGTTGATGAAAAAATGATTAGTGAATTAATTCCATTCTTTTGGATAGGTTCTAAGATCCGGCCAGGTCACGACCGTAGACCCCCAGGAGAAACCTGCGCCAAATGCTGTGATTAGAAGTTTCTGACCTGGTTTTAGTTGGTTGTTGTGTGCATAGTCGTTTAGTAGCAATGGGATTGAGGCCGTAAGCGTATTGCCATGATCGGCAATGTTGCTGGCTACTTTACAGTCCGGTAGGTCTAACTCATACGCTACTGTTTGCAGAATTCGGATATTGGCTTGATGTCCGATCATCCAGTCCAACTCATCGATGGTCAAATCGTTCTGTCTGACTGCTTTGAGTGAAGACTGGGTCATTTGTGACACCGCATTTTCGTATACGACACGGCCATTCATACTGAGGTAGTAGGCTTGGCTTTGTGCATGTTGCCCCAAGGAGTCCTTAACCCTTTGCCTTGCACCGCCGGCATGTGTGCATAATGCATCGCTGAGAGAGCCGTCGGCACCAAGATCAAATTGGCCAATCGCACCTGGTTCATCAGGCTCCCCATTGCCAATAACCATGGCACCGGCACCATCGCCAAAAATTGGCCAAGTGGTCCTATCGTCTTTGTTAACAAACTTTGTAAATGCTTCCGCGCCAATAAGCAAAACCGTATCGGCAACGCCGCTCTCCACAAAGCCCTTTGCGGTTGCCATGCCATAAACAAATCCGGCACAAGCAGACGTGATATCGTATGCAGCGACTCCTTTAAGTCCCAATTTGTCAGCCACTTCAGGGGCAACTGCCGGGCAAAGTCTTTCGGGAGAAGTTGTTGCAACGATAACCATGTCTATTTTATTGGTTTGTGCCGATTCAATTGCTCTGACCCCGGCTTTAATGGCTAGGTCCATTGTGGATATCTCGCCATCTACCATATAACGGCGCTCTATTCCCGTCCTTTCACGAATCCACTGGTCGCTGGTATCAAGTGTTTTTGCAATATCATCGTTGGTAACAATATTTGGTGGGACACATACACCGATCCCTCTAATGACGGCTGTCATAATCGTTATTCCTTTAATTTAATGTTTTTATTGTTTTGTAAATGTTTAAATTTCAAATTTAAATTAACAATGTTTTTGTCCCTGATCAATACACATGGTGAAATTTTTACATGATCTCTAAAACATGTTGATTTCTACTTGATGGTGTGAGCAGCCTGCACACGGCGCTGAATGAGGAGCCGTTGGGTTAAATTCTGTTATTTACCTGCGTGGCGAAATTTCCGCTGAAAGGGCTCGGAGCAGAGCTTATTTAGTTGCAGGTACATGAAAACAGGAAAAAATCATCTTGAGCCCCAAGTGCTCTGTTTTTAAATGCGGGTATTCAACTGACAGGTTAGGCTAAAAACACAAAATGAGATTCAGACAACTAACTAGCTCGTTTGAGCGTCTTGCCCAAAAGTGCTTTGCATTCTATCGACACAATGAAAGTTAATTTTCCCAAAAGTCGCACAGTTCAAAATCAATTTTGTTAACTTTTTACGTAAATACCCTAACTTCTGTCTCGGGATAAAAGCAGAAGTCATACATTTGCAATGTAGAAGTCTGTAAATAAATATATCTATTTATATCAACTGCATACGTTTTTAATGTGATTTCTCACAGGTTTGTCAGGAGTTGTTTTCTCTGCAGCTTTACAAAAAAATCGTTTGTTTTTTAACTGGTGAGGCTTGACCTCTTACCACTTTGGACTAGCCTTTTTGTTGCTAAATTGTAACTTTTGGAGCAACTCAATGAAAAAAATAACACTGACACTTTTGCTTAGTATCATGTCACTCTTTGCACAATTTGCGCACAGTAGTGATGAGCTGGAATATCCGGTGGTTCTGGTTCATGGCCTGTTTGGCTTCGACAATCTGCTTGGTGTGGATTACTTCTATCGCGTGCCCTCGGTTATTCGTCAGGAAGGCGGTAATGTCTATGTGGCTGAAGTGTCGTCTGCACATAATTCAGAGCTACGAGGTGAGCAACTGCTTGAGCAGGTTGCACTGATCAGAGCCCTGACAGGTAAAGACAAAGTGAACCTGATTGGTCACAGTCAGGGTGCGCAAACCATTCGTTATGTCGCTTCGGTAAAACCTCAGTGGGTGGCCTCGGTAACCAGCATTGGCGGCGTAAACTGGGGCAGTCGCTTCGCTGATGTGGTGCGCGGTGGAGTCGACCAGGGATCCTTCTCTGAGCAGTTTTTAGCGTCACTGGCCAATGGTCTGGCTGGCCTAATTGACTTATTGTCGGGTAAACCTACAGCCCCTAAAGATGCGCTTGAAGCACTCGAGGCCCTGACCACAGAAGGCACAGTTGCGTTTAATCAAAAGTATCCGGAAGGGGTGCCTGCTACTTATTGCGCTCAGGGTGATATGCTGGCCGACAATGGCGTCTACTATTTTTCGTGGAGTGGCAGCCGGGCGTGGACCAATCTGTTAGACCCAGCTGATAATGCACTGCTGTTGTTCTCTGGCGTGTTTGACGAAGCCAATGACGGCCTGGTCTCGGCTTGCTCCAGTAACCTGGGTTATGTGATTGGCAACGACTTCAAGATGAATCACCTGGATCAGGTTAACCAGACAATCGGGGTTCACCATTTGTTCGAGACCGATCCGCTCACGATTTACCGTCAGCATATTCGTCGTCTAAAAGGTCTTAATCTATGAGGCACTGGCGTCTGCTTTCACTCAGTTGTATCGGGCTCAGTGTGTGTCTGTGGTATTTGGCAATGCAGCAAGCTGACAAAGCATCCACCAAGGTGGCCGTCGCTTCTGCGCGCCCAGTGACTGAGACGCCATACGCGTATGATCAGCAACTTGTTGCCGCGATGTCAACACAGACAGTGCATTGCGGCGCAGTCACCAAAGCACACAAGCATCAGCTTGATGACTGGATCTTAGCTTTGCAAAGCGAGCAGCTGGAGCAAAACTGGGCGCACTATACGCATCGTTTACCACTGTGTTTGCAAGCGTTGGCGCATGACTATATGAACTACAAGCAAGCGCTAACAGAAGTAGAAAACACGCTTACTGTTCACGAGCGTTTTGAGGCACTGCAAACGCTTCAGGGTCAGTACTTTTCCGATGAGGTGATCGCTGCCTGGTTTGCAGATGAGAACCGCTGGAATGCGCAGACACTGGAGCGCTGGCAAATTTTGTCTGACCAATCGCTCAGCGAGCAGGCACGGCGCGGCCTCATTGATGCACACATCAGCCAGCTCCCACAAGAAGAGCGTGAGACCATAGTAGCAACACAAACCCTGATCACACTAAAACAAAGCTGGCAAACCATGGATTATAACCAGCTCAGCGCCAGATATGGAGATGAAGCGGCAGAGCGCCTGATGCAAGCAAGGCAGACACAAACTGACTGGGCGCAGCGGGTAGCGGACTATAAACAACAACGCGATGTGCTGCTCGCCAGTCAAGACGGATTGTCTACACAGCGTGAGATCACAGCGTTAAAAGACGCATTGTTTACTACGAATGAGCAAAAGCGTTTGGCTGTTGTGCTTAGCGAACCTAGCTTTGGTGAGTGATAATCAGTTCCTCACCTAGCTATTATGGTTGCCATTAAAAAGGTCGGTACTGCTTTAAAAAATCACGTACCTCAGGTAATGCTGCATACGCCATAACATCAAAGTAACCTAAAGGCGCAGTCCCTGTATCTATCCAAATGAATTGCGATAACTCGGCCTGATCAATCAGACCATCTGTGACCAATTTGCAAAGTGATGCTGATGACTCACAGCTCTCGCAGCTAGAATCGTGGTCAAGCTTTCTTTCGACCCTTTGCCAAAACTCATGCTGAACACCAATCCAGTCTCTTATGTTGACATTTATCTGATGGTAAAAGCTATTGCTAAGTTGCTGCATTGAATACAGTAGTTGGTCTCTGCCAGGCACTCTGAACAGAAGCTTTATGCCGCTTTTACAGCTTCCAAGAGCTCCTTCCAGATGTAGTTTTCCTGCAGACTGTATCAATCTAAGAACTTGCAATAACGTAGGCAGGTTTTCAGTAGCGGAAAGCTGGATCCATTCTGAGCGCTGGTAGTCTATTGCCAGGTCACCATTGATTGCATTTGATGTACTATTAAAATGGCAAAGTAAACCTTCGGCTTTAATTGCTCTGGGGTTTTCTATCAGTGTGGAAGAAGGGTGCCAAGGTAAAATCAAATCACAAAGTAGTAGCATCATTGATGTGCTTTCTGTTCTCCGAGTGTATCTATCTGGTAAATTGCTCATATTGTGAAATAATATGGCTCTTGCAGCAGGTTTGACGAGATCACGAATTACCAATTGCTTTTGCTCATTTGACTGGAGCTGATTGTGCTCGTTGATATGTTCCAGTAATACTTGTGCACTAGCTGCGCCTTGCTTTTGTAACGGCGTATCCGAGAACTGAGTCAATGGTTCCTGCTCTCTTGGTTCGATAAGACCGTTATTAATAAAATCACTGTATATTTCTTGCCAATTGCACTCGGTGTTCAACTCTCTCTGCTTGAACCTTCCCAGATCCTGAAACAGGGCTGATATTGCGAAGGTTTTATGAAGGTTAGTTACTTCACTTTGATCCGATACTAATAAATACTGACCAAACATATACACATCAATAATATGTTGGCAATGTTGCAGAGCAAAGTTTAGATCTTCAGAAGACTGACTTGAATGTAAGCTATTCTCTAACTCTCTAAAAAGAGAAACTGGTATCGCTAAGTCTAAACTTTCTCGGCAATGCACTTTTATTAGCCTTAGCATACTCATTGCAAGCTCAACAGGAAAACTTCTAAACTTATATCCGTCCGAAAATATTGTTCTTGCCGACTCAGTTATAACAAATGAAAGTGCATCTTTTTCCGGTTTTATAAACCTATATTTATTCTCTTCTCCAGCTATAGAACTAAGTATCTCATGCACTAGCCAGAGCATCAGGTACCCTCTTTTTAGGTGGATTTTTTTTGGCTTACATGCATTTTCTTGATTGCAACTTTCTTTCCTTTTACATGAACTGATTCTTGTGCATGTGTTTTTTATTATTCCTATGTGTCTTAAATAAACTCTTAGGCCCAGGCGCGTTCTCTTGAGTAAAGTTACATTTTTTTCTGGCGCAAAGTCTACGTCACTAGATGACATTCTTATTTTAAGCCATACAGATAATGGCTCGATGTGCTTATCTGTTTTGTAGGGAGGTTTAGTTTGTTCTCCTTGAAATTCCGGGAATGTATGATGAAAAAGGCCAACTAAGTTTCTATATCGTTTTTGCTTTTGGTCATCTTTGTCCACAGAACTTATCCCTGATGAGCTTATTAATCTGATCGTTTTGACAAGTGTCTCTTTGCTTGTTTTTTTATTATATCCCGAGCCGAGAGAAAAAAATCGTTCAACTAATAATTGTCTCCAAATGGTGAGTAATATTGGAATGCAGAATTCAAACCAATAGCTTTCTGGGAACTTCATATTTAACCAGATTCTAAGTTTGTCGTTTATAGTTTTAAACTCTGATATGTTCCATGGAACTGATGTGTTATATTTTTCTACAATGTGGTTTGTGATTAATGGTGATATCTCTGGCCACTTTTTTGATCTGTATGCTATCCATATTGTCCTTGTTAATTCGGTGTTTGTATTTAATTTTGATATTAATTCGAGGTTGCATTTCTTTTTTGTGAACATCTGAAAGAGTGCTGTTAATCCTTTTTTTGGATTTTCATTGTTAGAGGTTATTAGGCAGCTTAAAATCGCTTTTTCTTCTTTCCCTTTAATTTCTTCCCAGTAAAATGTTAATGAACCATCATTCTCTAAATCTCTTTTTTCAGTTACATTTGGTTTTATCTCTAGTTGCTCGAAATGACTCCTAATTAGATCGTTTAACTCTTTTTTTTCTTTAACCTCGTTGAAACCTTGCTCTTGCTCTTGTGACTGGGCTCTATTTACATGGGGTTT
Source organism: Pseudoalteromonas sp. AWH4_217 (assembly GCF_056161105.1). Lineage (NCBI taxonomy): Bacteria > Pseudomonadati > Pseudomonadota > Gammaproteobacteria > Alteromonadales > Pseudoalteromonadaceae > Pseudoalteromonas > Pseudoalteromonas sp. AWH4_217. The sequence continues at coordinate 193,716 of NZ_JBSWYM010000006.1, forward strand.
ACTTGTGCCAGCTTCTTTGAACTTTTTTTTACTTGCGTAAGCTCCTGATTTTATGTTCAATCCAGGTAGCGAAAAAAGCACTGCTGAACCAGATATGTCGCTGTCAACGGTACTGTTCATGTGTAGGCATAACACTTTTGCAAGAGCTTCTTCTACATTTGAACAGGAATAATCTTGCAAAAACTTTTCTTGAAGCGTCTTTTTTAGAGCCTTTTTTAACAGCTCTATATTATGTGTGCTGATGCTCATTTTTTAACGCCCACTTTTTTTAAATTTAGAGCAAAATTAAGCAGCTCCTGCTCTTCGAGAGGTTTGTTGGTTCTTTTTATCTTGTACCTACTTCCCTCGGATATCTTATTGATTGTGTCTTGAACATCATTGTCATAGAACCCGGAGACTATCATGATTGGAGCCGTTGTATTTGTTTCATTTGGCTCAGGGAGCTCTTTTCTAAATCTCAATAATATATCTTCTAGCCTGTTATTTAAGTTAGGCTTGCTTTTTTTAAGCCAGCACATAAAAATTGTGCCCATCCAAACTACAAGAGAGGGTTCCAGTGCCTGGCTGCCATCTTTGATTTGCTGATCAAGTAATATACCGTTGTAATGATTTTTATTGAGAAGTTCTGCCGCCTCGGGTATTGTAGTTGCCCAATCCAGAATAAAACCTTCTTCCTCAAGTAACATGGTTTCGAAAAAGAAATTGTCTTTCTCGTCATCGACCCATAATAAACGCATATGCTTCCTCTTTAAATGTGTTATCCGCGCCAGTAATGTATTATTGTCGCTGTAGCTGTTACCCTGGAAAACCCATTTAAATCTGGTAAGGGATCACAGGTAAGAATTAGCGCTCCATCGGGGTGCGCTTCAATAAGCGATTTGGCTAATGGCAGGCCAATCCCTTGCCCGCTTATATTTCTGTGCATACTGTCTCTCTCACCAAAACGCATCGCCTGCTCAATTTGGTTTTCGCTGAGAGTGTGGCTGGTATTGCTGATTTTTATTTCAAGCTTTCTGACTGAATGTGAACTTACTCTTACAATGATATTATTCCCACTTACTGAATACTTAACTGCGTTGTCTAATAAGTTTCCAATGGCTATATCCAGGCTTAGCTCATCAAAAGTAAATAACTCAGATGCATTATATTCAAATATAATCTTCGAATTTTTCTCTTCTGCCCATTCTCGATATCTATCTATCCAGCGTTCAAAGCAATCCTTTAAATTTGCTTCTTTCGTTTCCAGTTTTATTTTTTGATCCATAAGCACTCGCTGAAACTGTTGCCAGCTTTGTACTAGAAACTCATCTCTTTTCAATAATCTGAGTTGCTTTTTTATCATTTTGTCATCAGCGAAGTGTCTTTGTATGATCCTGGCAAACCCTTTTGCTCTGGAAACTAACCCCTGTGAAGGAGCCAATATAGCATGACGAAAAACCCCCAGATCTGAGCGCCACTGAATGCGCATTGCCTCCTGATAAATCACCTGAGAAAGCTCCCGGACAACTCTATTGATCTGTTCAGTCTCCCATGTTGTAAATGCTCGGTTCTGCGATGTTACTATTAAATATCCCTGAACTAAATGACTACCATTAATTGCAATTGGTGTGATAAGGCCATGCATGCCTAAAGCGATTGGGTTTCCATTTTGACGTTTAAATATTTTGTCCTTTGGCCCAAAAACAAACTCTTTACTATTTTTAACAATAAAGTTTTTTATGTGTTTTATTGTTTTACTATAATCGGAAGAAGATAAGTCATGAGTGGGTTTTGATGTGCCTGATAAAATTAACTGGCCATCTTCATTGTTTACAAACAGCTGGATATGGCAACCTTTTCTGACATAAGTATTCACTAAGCTTGATGTTCTTTCGAGCAGTCTTATATTCAGGTTTTGTCCTGAGAGCTGCATAAGCTCATCCATCACCTCGGGTAACTTGTCTATTAAATGATGCTGTTGAGTTTCACACCACTGTTTGGCCGTTGCGGCCAGTATTTTATCTACAATTTGTTGTTGAAATAACCCTATTTTGTTTTCTTTAGTTAACAGTTTAACCATACCAATGAGTGCAGCATTTTTGCGCTTTGCGGCGGTACCTGGTTTGATTCTATTTTCAGTAAAAAGGGGGTGGTAAAGCCAGGAATGAATACTCTTCCAGCCTAACACTGCTTTTATCTGATGTAGCCTTTTTCTGTGCAGGTCTGTGCCAGCTGCGGTGCCAGTATAGGGAATAAGACAGGCTTCTTCTTTTTGAATTAAGTTAGCTGAAATTGACCCCTGAGCTACGCCTAATCCAATCAAGCCGTCAATTTTATTTCCAAACTGATCGTAAGCTAAGATTACTTTACCCGACTTTACTGGCTCGTAGAGTAAAGCTACTTCAGCACCTGCATTTTTACACAGCTGCTTAAGTGTCAAGGCGTGAACTTCGTCAACGTCCATTGATGGGCTTAAGTCGACGTTGTGTAAATCTGCACTAATCTTCTGAACGCAAAAACTTTGATAATCCTTAAAGTACTCATAAAATCGCGTACCAGATGCCTGAATAAATTCATGTGACTTTTTCATTGCGGCGTGCCCACGCCAGCGGTGCAAATCATCCAAATGTTGGCTGTAGGATTTATCATAAATTGCAATCCAGAGCGAACAGTATTTTATATAGGAAGTTTCACTACTGGGTTTCTTTTTACTTCGCCACATTTTTGAGCAGGAACGCAGGTTTACTCCTGCGGGCTCTATTTTCAAATTGTCATGATTAAATTCTTCTAGTTCATCAATAGAGGCTTGTTCAATATATACATCGGGCAAAGCATATTTTTCATCACAGCACCAAGTCTTAATGGTATACAAGCGTTTTTTTTGAGCATCATACTCCATTAAGTTAAGCGCATAAGCCTGGACATAATCACCCATATAATTAAGGAGGTTTTCCAGGCTTTCTGTAAAGTCATGGTCAACTCTGAGCAACTCTATTAGATTTTTATAAGCCTGTTCTGCGACGTCCTTTCTCTTTAAAGAACGAGTATGTTCATATGTAATATTGATATGAGCGAAGTCCCCATGATGATTTCTTATGTCATCTGAGGTAAAGTTATCCTTAGCGTTTTCTTCGCTAATGTAAAGACAAATAAAACCGATCAATTTCTGTTCTGAATTTTTTATAGGCCAGAATAGGCGACTTTTATCCCTGTTCTTCAATTCATCACAGTAAATTTTTGATAAAGGTAATTTTTTTATTGGGTATTCAGTTTGCTCTATCGGCTGATGAGGTTCGCAGCCCAGAGTGCATTCCCAGAGCTCGTCGTTTTCTAATCGCCTGGCGATAATCCAGGTTTTATTTTTGACCAGGTAAGTTGTAAGTGGTGGAGGCTGTTCTTCCTGTGTGTCAAAGTAACGTATTTCCTTTTTCAGGGAGTCATCTTCTTTGCAAGCGGAACTTCGGAATTTGACATATGGGCCGTCTTTTTTGCAAAAGTCGATGCTAAATATGCGCCAGTAATCGGCGTCTAGTTTACGACATAAACTTTGAGCAAGTTTGTCCAGTATGGTATCTGGCTCGTCATTACTAAGTAAGTTCCATATGTTAGCTTGGCTTTCGGATAACATCTACACTCCCTTACTGCTAATAAATTTATCTAACTCTTTATAATCCTGAATCCGATTAAGCAACTTATATTCATACTGAGAGTTCCCTCTGACAGGGCTTTCGTAAAAAAAATCTCGGATAAAAGGCTGCTCAAGCAATTCTTGCACGATTGACTCTTGATTCTCTAGTTGCTCATCATTGTTTTGGATTACGTTTGTGACCTGACGCCAAAAAGACTCAGATTTTGCATTTAAATAGTCTCTGAGTTGTGGCCAGCGGTTAATTGCTGCCAGCCATTCCATCAGGAGTGCTTGATCAACTTCATTATTGGACTCTGTTGAATCAGCACTTATAATCCATTGATAGGTGTTTAAGCAGCGTTTGATCAGTCGCAAATTTGCGAAATACGGGGTGGTGAACACCTTTTCCCAGGCTTCATGATCGCTGCCTGACAGTGAGGGTTGACAAGTGTCGAGTAGGTCTTGGTACAAAGAGGTGTTATTTGCCATTGAAAAACGAGGAATCTGAAGCATTATCGGAAATAGTTTTTCCAGATAGCGATGGCTGTCATAATTGGACAGTGAAGAAAACTTGCTCCTGATAGCTTGCTGTAAGGTAACCTTATCCATTGCAACTACAAAGCGACACCCGGTATGTGAGTGACTGCTTACAAGTAGGCGTATTTGGTCTAGTAATTCAACAGCACTTTCTGGAGAGCAACGGTCTAAATCGTCAATAATTATCACCGGCTTAAGGTGCTCATCTGGCCAAAGCGAATCAATGAGTTGTTCAAATTGCTCTGTCAATAAATCTGTTTGATTTTTTGGAGGCTCATTTGGCGGCCCTATTTCACCCTGGGTTTTAAAGTCATTTTCAATATTCGCAAGCGTGCCTTTAATGCCAATACTGTTCAGAGCTGCTCTTACACCCAAAGAAGCTGCTGTTTTGAGCACAGTTGAAAAAATTATCTTAGCATTTAATATATTGTTTTGTAGGCCGCTTGGTTTGCTTTTCCAGATACAATGCAAAAGCGCTGTCATTAAATTGCACTCTTTTTCGTAGCGCCAGGCATCCAGCCAGATTACCCCTCTGTTATGCTTGGTTTGAAGAGCGTTCTTTAAATGTAGCAACAAGCTGGTTTTTCCCGAACCCCAGTCACCGCTGAGCAAGATAGGTGCATTAATGAGGTTTGTATTTGGTGCGTCGACAAGGCTGTCTGTACTGTCATTGTCTGTACTGTCATTGTCTGTACTGTCATTGTCTGTACTGTCATTGTCTGTACTGTCAACCCCACTCAGGTGGCTTGTGAGGCTGTTTCCAAAACACGCTAACTCTGGCCAATTCTCTAGGTTTGCAACTGGGTCATCGCTAAGAAATCCTTTCATTTCGTCTCTGCTTGTTACATTAAAGTAATAATTATATTGTAAAAATTACATTTGTTTTTCAAGTTTATTTTTTGCTCAGTGCTGTGCGTGTGACTTTATAGTGCGGGTCTGATAACTGAATTTAGACATCGAAGGTAGCGAGACAGGGAGCCATATTTTGGTCACCGAACACTCTGAACTGGTGGGGTTTCTGCCCAATTGGTAGCTATGCTGCGTTTGGCACTAAGGTCCTCATTCAGTCTGCGTTGATAGCGTGTATTCTTTTAGTGATTTGGGGAGCGTTGCCGGCCTTGCCATTTACCTCAAAGTTAGCCGCACTTGTCTGGATAATGGCAATGGTCTCGGCCTGGTTTGAAACGCAATTAAGCGTCGGCGCTGCTATTTTCGGCACACGCCGCTGTCGCAACGGGACTGACCAGTCAGCCAGTAAGAAATGCGATAGCGGTTTTTGGCAAACAGTAAGTAAAACTTATCTGCGATGGGTTTGATGACGGGCCATCTAAGTGGCGCATACAACCAGCCCATTCCTACTAATCGCCACGCCTGATGTGTAACATCCAGACCCAGCAACAGGTTACCTTTGGCATCCAGCGCATGCAAAACTGTGTTTGCCTTTTCCGGGTCAATGCCAGGGTAGCGGGCAAATTCGTCGCTGAAAATATCGACCGTTTTAATGCGTTGTGCTTTATCTCGCTTGGTCAGTGCAGTCATTTCCTTAACGCACAAAGGGCAGCTGCCGTCATAAAATATGGTGAGTTCGCTCATTTGCTTATCCGGTTGTTTTTAACGCAATACGCACTGGTAAAATAATAAGATCATTGCTGGCGTATGTCTGCATATTATTTCAGGGTGTTGTCTTCATCAGGGTAACGCACACCCATCAAGTTGTATGCCAGCAAAAAATGAACACGGCGGACGAGAAAGTTAAACAGAACACCTCGCAAAAAGGCTAATTGTAACTCTGTCCCACCTTTGTGATCTAAGTGTATAAAAGATGATCTTTTAGTTTTTTATTTCTCTATATTTAGTGATATTTCACCACCTAATCAATAACATAAAGCCAAACCATTAATAATTATTGTGTTCAATCAAAGGCTGCCTTTAACTATAATATTCGATTACTTAATGAGTCGTTGTGTGAAAAACATACCCGGGCTAATCCCTATTCAGGCATTAGTCTGCGACTTTATTGTGTACAAATATGCTGCATGGTTATGCCATTTTTACACATAAAATCGCTGGTATTTTGCACTCTTTTTTAAGGTTACAAGCAGCCGCCAGAGATATTTGGTTTTAGTATCTCTGGCGGTTTTTTATTCGTCTGAATTATTGTTAAATTAGGGAACTTTACAAAGAGCATGGCAATAAAAGATTTATCCATTACCAAACAAATAGGTTTGAGCTTTTTTTCGGTATTTTTTGTTTTCTTCGCTGTGAGTCTGTTGACCTATAACGGACTGAGAGGGATCAGCGATGATCTTGATTCAATCGTACAAACCAGTATTCCTTCAGTAGAGATCGTTAAGGATTTAAAGATAGAGCTTACCACCATTCGTAAAGATGAGTTTGGTGCCACCATGAACCCGGACCACCCCGAAATGAGCGAGTGGCTGAGCATTCTGAGCGACTTACGTGCCGGGGTAAATCGTAAAGTTGCGCTATACAGTCAGCTTAATGTAAGCGTAAAGGAGCGCCGCCAGTTCGAGGCGTTTGAGTCTGCCTGGCGTAAATATGCTGCGGCAACGTCGGACTTTAACGCGCTGGTGCGCGGTGGTGAGGTGAACCGCGCTAATGAGACGGTACTAAACAGCTATCCCGTCTTTGCTAAGGCCATGGACGAGCTAAGTGAGCTGGAGAAAATCAACAGTGACAATGTGGGTCATGCTGAGTCATCTGCCATTGGGGCCGTCAAAACCGTGATCACGGCCATTATTATTTGTACTTTGGTATGTGCTGTGATGATTGCGCTGATCTGTGTTGTGCTCAGCGGGGCCATTAGACGTCCTTTGGAAGAAGCCATGAATCTGGCTGGCAGCATTGCAAATGGCGATTTAAGTACCCGCATTGATATAGATTCGGCAGGCAGCAACGAACTGGGCTCGTTGCTGGTGTCACTGGAAAGAATGCGTCAGCAGTTAAACAGCCTTGTTGTGAAAATTAATGACAGCGCTATCTTGCTCTCTTCCGCAGTTGAAGAAGTGAACATGATTTCGGCACAAAACGCCAAAGGCATGGAGCATCAGCAAAACGAGTTACAGTCTGTTGCTTCTGCCATGACCCAGATGCAGGCCACCGTGTCTGAGGTAGCACAAAGCACCGAAATGGGGGCAGAGTCTGCTAACCAGGCTCATATGAAATCGCGAGAGGGCAATACGGCACTGACAAGCAGCATGTCGCATATTTCGGCTGTGGCAGAAACTGTAACGCACGCTGGCGAGCTGGCGGTCAATCTTGAAAAGAACGCGCAGAATATCAATGTGGTAGTCGACGTGATCCGCGAAATTGCAGAGCAAACAAACCTGCTGGCGCTGAATGCTGCCATTGAAGCCGCCCGTGCCGGTGCACAGGGCCGTGGTTTTGCTGTAGTGGCCGACGAAGTGCGCTCACTGGCGCGTCGTACCCAGGAATCAACCACACAAATTGTTGAAATTGTCAGTGACTTGCAACAAAAATCCAAAGAAACGGGGGAAGCCACACGCACCTGCCAGACCGGGATTGATGTGTGCGTGGAGCAAACTGAGACGGTCAGCCAAACCATCAGCCAGATTGAACAGGAGATCGACAGCATTGCAGCAATGAGCACGCAGATAGCGGCGGCTTGTAATGAGCAGTCTGTGGTGTCTGAGGAGCTCAATCGCAATATTGAGAACATTAATGTGGCCGGTGTTGAGATGACTGAGGGAGCCAATCAAATCTCCCATGCCTGTCATGACATCAGTGAGCTGGCCCACAGCCTCAAATCCAGTGTCGAGCAGTTTAAGTTATAGCCTTTGCGGTTTGCGTTCACAGCGCGAAGCGTTGGGTAAAAAACTCCAGAAACGCCCCTACCCGTGGAGAAACAGTCGAGTGCTTGTAGTAGACTGCATTGACCTCTTCGCGTGGATTAGGGCTCATAATCGCGCCGGGTAGCACCTCTTCAAGCCGCTGATTTTTCATGTCTTGCTGGATCATAAAGCGTGACAGCAGTGCAATACCATTGCCATTTAGTGCCAGCTGACGAATTGCTTCTCCATTGCTGGCACTGATAGCTGGTTTTATGGTCATTTGCTCTTGTAAGCACCACTGGTTGAGCCTGGGTGCATCAGCAAAACCAATCAGTATGTGTTTATTTAAATCAGCCTCGCAGCTTGGCTGGCCATGTTTTGCCAGGTATCGGGGACTGGCTACCAGGTGTAATGTACTGGTACCGAGCCTTTTAGCATGCAAGTTCGAGTCGTTTAGCTTGCCAATACGGATCGCCACATCGGTTTTCTTTTCAATCAGGTCGACAATGTTTTCATTGGAGATTAGCTCCAGCGTTATGCCGGGATAGGCCCTGGCGAAGTCTTCCACATGCGGGATAACCTGATGGAACAAAAAGGGGCTGGCAGCATCCACCCTGAGTTTCCCCTTAGGCGCACCTTTTATGCTATTAAGTGCTTCCTCACCCTGCAATAAAGCATTGAGTCCGGTTCTTGCGTGGCTCAAAAATACCAGCCCTTCTTCGGTGAGCTCCACCCGACGTGTACTGCGAATAAACAGCGTGACATCCAATGTTTGCTCCAGCCTGGCCACAGAGCGGGATACTTTGGCTGGGTGGGTATTAAGCAAAATAGCGGCTTGTGTGAAGCTGCCACAATCAGCGACTGTAATAAAACTCTTAATGTCTTGTGTTTTGGACTTTAGATCCATGCCTTGCACCACCGATTAGCAAAGTCGTATTCAGTAATATTATTACATTTTATGCAAAATGGTTTTGTTATTTGTGTTGTTTTTGTTGGTAATTGAATGCTGCACACTCTTTTCACTTAATTATTGTGAGGAGATCATTATGCCTTTAGCTTTGTTTGCGCTGACCTTAAGCGCATTTGCTATCGGGACGACTGAGTTTGTGATTGTTGGGCTGGTGCCCACGATTGCTCAAGATTTAGGGGTTTCACTTCCCTCTGCGGGTTTGCTGGTGAGTTTATATGCGCTTGGCGTTGCTGTCGGGGCACCAGTATTGACGGCGCTTACCGGGCGATGGCGCCGTAAACAGGTACTGTTAACACTAATGGCTTTGTTTATTGGCGGCAACCTGTTGGCCTGGCAAGCGCCTGGTTATGATTCATTGATTGTTGCGCGGATCCTGACTGGATTGGCACATGGGGTGTTTTTCTCTATCGGCTCGACCATAGCGACCAGTCTCGTCAGTAAAGAAAAAGAAGCCAGTGCGATTGCCATTATGTTTACCGGCCTGACTGTTGCACTGGTCACTGGTGTCCCTCTGGGTACCTGGATTGGTCAGGAGTTTGGCTGGCGAGCAACCTTTTTGATTGTGTCATTACTCGGTTTGGTGGCATTTTTTGGCAGCGCTCTTTTGCTACCCGGGAACCTTAAACAAGCAGAGCCTGCCAAGCTGAGCGAACAGCTCAAAGTACTGACTCAGCCACGTCTGTTACTGGTGTATGCCATGACCGCCGTAGGCTATGGTGGTACGTTTGCGACTTTCACTTACTTGGCCCCTATCTTGGAGCAGGTTTCCGGATTTGCCGCCAGCTCAGTTGGGTTAATTATGCTGGTTTATGGCGTCTCCGTTGCCGTAGGGAACATTTGGGGCGGCAGGTTGGCTGACCGTCTGGGTCCTGTGAAAGCACTGTATATCATTTTTAGCGCGTTGGCGTTGGTATTGTTTGTGTTCACATGGACAGCAGGCGGTCAAATTGGAGCGGTATTAACCGTATTGTTGTGGGGCGCATTTGCATTCGGTAATGTGCCAGGCTTGCAGGTATATGTGGTGCAGTTAGCCGAGAAACATACCCCCAATGCGGTGGATGTTGCATCCGGGCTTAATATCGCAGCATTTAACATCGGTATTGCCATTGGATCGGTGGTCGGTGGGGTCGTCGTTGAAGAAATGTCATTGCAGGATACGCCCTGGGTTGGGGGCACTATAGTGATATTGGCATTGTTGCTGACCCGGGCCTCTGGTCTTATGGACAAGCGAGAGCACCGACTAGCGTCTTGTTAGTGCGCTAAGTGTTTACAGTGTCAGGCGTGATTTAAGCCGCTCTAACTGAGCGTTAATCATGCCTGCTGTGAACTATCAGAATTTTAGGTGTAATACGATGTTATTGATATTTAGATATATCCTTTCCCATAATGATGGTTAAATATCACATGAGTCAGGGAGTTATAGTATGGCAAGCAACAATGAATTTATTAAACAAGTTATCTTTGTCAATACGACCGGTGCCAAAGGACAGGGTAAAACGACCTTAACTGCTGCTATCACGAAGGTGCTGGAAAAAGACCATATGGCATCAGCACAAGACTTTGCCGCATTAAATAATGCGCCGCAACATAAAACCCGCTCAGGTGTGACCTTTTACCGCTCGGAAGCAGATTATGAATCCTCAGCGCGAGTGTACGTTCAATTTGATTACCCCAGTTTGATGGACCAAGCCAAGGGGATGATCAGTGGTGAATCCAGGGTCGATGTGGCAATTCTAGTGGTCACACCGGAGCCTGAACTTATTGAGTCGTGTGGCGAATACCTGATGCTATTGCGTGACTGTGGCGTAAGCCAAGTCGTTGTGTTTATTAATAAGTGCGACGTTGCGCAGGGCAAAGAACTCGCCGCTCTTGTCGAACCGCTCGTGAGAGAGCAGCTTGATCGATACTGGTTTGATAGTGAAAGGACACCTGTGATCTATGGTTCTGCATTGCAAGCGCTTGAAGGAGACCCCGTTTGGGAAGATAAGATACGGGATTTAGTCAGAGCAATGAATAGTCATTTTTTGGATCCCGTTCTTTATAAAGATCAGCCTTTCTTAATGCCTGTCGAAGATGTATTTGAGATTCAGTTTCGTGGCACACATACCTGTGGCAGGATTACGTCCGGTACTTTACGAGTAAACGATTCTGTTGAACTTGCTGGGATTAGAGACTCACGACAGACAACTTGTTCGAAAATACAGATTGGATCTCAGCCACAAGACTGTGTGAGTGTAGGAGACCACACAATGATAGTGCTCAAAGGGATCCCACGCGATGAGATTGAAACAGGCATGGTGCTTTGCGAAAAGGGCACGCTGAAGTCATGTAAACGTTTCGAAGCGCTGCTTTATTGTTTGACCGGTGAAGAGGGCGGACGCAAAACGCCTTTGCACAATGGATTTGAAGGTGACTTTAGACTGCATTACCTTGATGTGGCAGGCACGGTGAGCTGGACCAGCGACATTGAATCGATGGCGCCGGGCGATAAGCTTAACGGGACCGTCAGGCTGAGTAAGTCTATGGCGATAAAAGCGGGTGTAGAATTCGAGGTCCGCCAGCATGGTCAGATTGTCGCTGTCGGGTGTGTAACCTGTCCCATTGACTGAGTGTTTTAACCAAAAAGTCAGCGCCTATCGCAGGCGCTGACTTTTGGGATGGGATTACAACTGATGACGCAAATCAAAACGGTCTAGCTGCATCACTTTGTGCCAGGCTTTAACAAAGTCCTCTGCAAACTTTTGCTGAGCGTTGTCATAGGCATAGACTTCGGCCACGGCGCGCAGCTCTGAGTTTGAGCCAAAGATCAAATCCACACTGGTGGCCGTGAAGCGCTTTTTGCCTGTGCTGCGGTCAATGCTTTCGTATAAACCTGCCTGGCTGGTTTTTTGCCACTGATGAGACATGCTCAGCAGATTGACGAAAAAGTCGTTGCTGAGCGTGCCCACTTTATCGGTAAATACACCGTGCTGAGAGTTCATGGCATTGGCACCCAGTACACGTAAACCACCCAGCAGCACCGTCATTTCTGGCACAGTCAGATTAAGCTGATCGGCTTTATCAACCAACATTTCGGTTGGTGAGCGGTAGCTGGCATTCACGTCAAAGTAGTTTCTGAACGCATCCGCTTTTGGCTCAAGCAGTGCAAATGATTCCACATCAGTTTGTGCCTGAGTTGCGTCGGTGCGCCCTGGGGTAAAGGGCACAGACACCGTAATACCGGCATTTTTGGCTGCCTGTTCAACTGCGGCGGCACCCGCCAGTACAATTACATCGGCCATAGAGACTTGCTTAGTGCCACCGGCTGCGCGGTTAAAGCGCGCCTGTACAGCTTGCAGCTGATTTAAAACTGACGATAGCTCATCCGGGTTGTTAACGGGCCAGTCTTTTTGTGGTGCCAGCATAATACGGGCGCCGTTGGCACCACCGCGCATGTCCGAGGCACGGAAGCTGGCCGCAGACGCCCAGGCGGTGCGAATAAGCGCCGGTACGCTGATCCCGGTTTTCAGAATATCCAGCTTGATTGCCTTGGCATCGGCTTCGTTTATCAATGCATGATCTACAGCCGGAACCGGATCTTGCCAGATCAACGCTTCATCAGGGGCGGTATTGCCCAAGTAGCGGGCACGCGGACCCATATCGCGGTGCGTAAGCTTGTACCAGGCTTTGGCAAAGGCCAGACGGTATTCTTCCGGGTTGGCTAAAAAGCGCTCGGCAATTTTGCGATACTCCGGGTCGTACTTGAGTGCCAGATCTGCGGTCGTCATCACGGGTGAATTAAACTTCCCTTTGACATGTGCATCGGGTACTGAGGTGTGCAGTGCCTCATCGGTTGGGATCCACTGAATGGCACCGCCCGGGCTGCGTGTTTGCTGCCATTCAAAGTTCAGCAGGTTTTGCAGGTAGAGCGTAGTCCAGCGGGTAGGTGCCTGAGTCCACGCGCCTTCCAGGCCACTGGTGACGGTATCTTCAGAGTGGCCTTTACCACATTTGTTTTTCCAGCCAAGACCTTGCTCTTCAATGGCGGCCCCGCCGGGTTCTTTACCCACACATTTGCTGGCTTTATGCGCGCCGTGCATTTTACCAAAGGTGTGACCACCGGCGATAAGCGCCACGGTTTCCTCGTCATTCATGGCCATACGACCAAACGCCACGCGGATGTTTTTGGCCGAGCCTACCGGATCGGGCTTACCTTTAGGGCCTTCCGGATTGACGTAAATTAAACCCATGTGTGTAGCACCCAGCGGACGTTGTAATTTACCGTCTTTTTCTTCGCGATCACTGGCCAGCATTTCAACCTCAGGACCCCAATAGACTAAGTCTGGTTCCCAATCGTCGGTGCGCCCACCGGCGAAACCATAAGTTTTAAAGCCCATATTTTCCAGGCCAACGGTACCTGCCAGGATCATCAAATCGCCCCAGGAAATTTGCGCACCGTACTTTTGCTTAAGCGGCCACAACAGGCGCTTGGCTTTGTCCAGGTTGCCATTGTCTGGCCAGCTGTTGAGCGGATCAAAGCGCATCTGACCGCCATCACCACCACCGCGACCATCTAATGTACGATAGGTCCCCGAGCTGTGCCAGGCCAGGCGAATAAACAGCGGCCCGTAGTTGCCCCAGTCGGCAGGCCACCAGTCTTGTGATGTAGTGAGTAGCGCGTTCATATCACGCTTTAGCGCCGCCATATCTAGCTTGTTGAATGCCATGGCATAGTCGAAGTCTTCGCCCAGTGGATTGGAGCGGCCGTCGTGGTCGCGCAGTGGAGATAAGTCAAGCTGATCCGGCCACCAGAACTGATTGGATTTGGCCACGCCCATAGGTACATTGCCGGACCCGACAGCGCCTTTAGGTTTGCTGATCTCGCTATGTGACTGGCTGCCTTGTTGCAGGTCGTCGTTGCTGGCGCAGGCGCTGAGGCCCGTTACCGCTAAACTTACCAGCGCGGCTAAGGCTGATTTTTGAAATATTTTTGTGGTCATAGTGGTTACCTTATTTTTTTGAAACGCCTGCCGACCAGCCAAACCCTACCCAGCCGGCAGTACATCTACTTAATTCCCAGCGAGTATAGTTACGTGTTTGCAAAATTGTTAATGGAATTTATAGATGCTCGTATTCGTAAAAATCAATGGCTGTATTTTTGGTGCATGAGGCGTTGCTGGTAAAGGTTGTCAGATGTAAAGTGACAGGCAGGTTGAAAGGGGATGGCAAAGCAAAAAAGGCCTAAAGATGATACATTTACACGTCTCGACTCAATGATCTTCGATGCGTATGAGATAAGGCAATATCTATTTCAAAGTAACGTTAACTCCCATTGGCGTATAGTTAATGCCTTTTATCGCATACAAGCTTGAGCAGTGTCGGCTTTGCTGTTAGGTTTTTAGAAACAACCAGGCTGTGACTTTTCGTTGCAAATCTGGCTGTAGTTCGGAGAAACCAGTACGCAGCTGCTTGACAATGATTTTAAAAAAGATCGTATGACTCGTACTCAGTTATGAAACCGACAAGTATTTTTAAATGCATGATCTAAGCACTATACACTCTAAAATAGGAATTTATAACAATGAAGTTATTTTCAATAACCATGGCAGCGTTTGCTTTACTTTTCTCATCATTTAGCCGCAGTGAAGCGAATACCGGGGAAGAGTATCAGGCTGTTGTAGATACGGCTTACATGTATTTTAATGGTGCGGCGAAGGGCGACCAGGACATGCTGGCAAAAGCCTTTGATCAGGAGTTTGGCCACGTCAAAATGATTAGGATAGATAATGATACTAAAGAAGAAACAATCAGAATTGTCCCGTTGAAGGAGTTCTCAGGTTATTTTAAGAAAGCGACCAAGGATAAATGGGAGGCTGATATTTTATCTGTCGATATCGTGGATAATAAAATGGCTATGGTAAAAATGGATTTTCATACACCAAAAACGCACTATGTCGATTACCTGGTGATGTATAAGCGTGAAGGCGCTTGGCGAATTGTGACTAAAACGTTTGTCGCCAAGAGTAAAACATAACGCCGTAACTATAATGTAATACAATGTTGGAATTGCCATGGATTATCTGGCCATACTATTGATCCGATTTTATCAACGTTTTATTTCTCCACATAAAGGGTTTCGATGTGCCCATGCGGTTTTTCATGGGGGGGAGAGTTGCTCACATGCTGTGTTGGCCATTGTAAAAGAAGATGGCCTCTGGGGAGGATATCGCAAGATAAGGGCACGGATGCGCGCGTGTAAGCAAGCTTATCTCTTGCTTGAGCAATCAGCGTCAAAAGACAGGCGAAAAAAAGACGAGAGCCGTTGCGACTGCTGCGACCCAAGTGCGGGTTGTGATATTGCCAGTTGTGGTGGCAGAGGGAAAAGCTGTGATGCGGCAGATATGTCATGCGATTGCTGGCCTTTTTAACAGGCTAGTTCCAGTATTTCCAGCCATCGAGATAGTAGTAGAGCACATGGGGCTGATCCAGGCTGCTGATCTTGCTGTGGGTGTTATGCATATCAGCCGGAAACGTCAATAATAAGGGTTCAATATCTGGATTGTAAAAACGCGTGTCCGGCAGCGTATTGTGCCTCAATGCACACGCAGCTTTGCAGGCCATGACAAACCCCCAGTTGCCAAATGAAGGGACATCCACATGATAAGGGGTGACTGAGTGAAAACCCACCGACGCCGCCGTATTATGAATTGACCAAAATGCCTGCCTGGCAAAATAGGGGCTGGTTGCCTGAGTCACCATAATTCCATGTGCATCAAGACGGTGCTTTATCAGAGTATAAAACTGCTTACTGTATAACCTGGCCAGACTAATGGTTTTCGGGTCCGGTAAATCCACCACAATCAGGTCGTATTTGTCGGGTGTGTCTGTCAGGTAGACAAACGCATCCTGATTAATCACAGTTACTTTGGGGTCGTGCAGGGCGTTTTGGTTAAGCTGTTTGAGATGAAAATTGCTGCGGGCAAGCGCAGCTACCGCCGGATCCAGGTCAACCAGGGTAATGGATTCAATATCAGGATACTTGAGCAGCTCCCTGGTTGCCAGGCCGTCACCACCGCCTAATATCAAGACGTTACTGGTAGCTGTTTGCCGTTGTATTGGCAAGTGGATAAGCGACTCATGGTAGCGATACTCGTCAATGGCAGAAAACTGCAAGCCACCATTTAAATACAAACGCACATCCTCTTTGTGTTTGGTCATGATCAGCTGCTGGTACCGTGACTGTTCACTGTGCACAATACGGTCTTCAAATACGGTTTCATTCCAGTGATGATTCAGCGCTTTGCTGAAGAACATCAACCCTGCGAGCGTGAGTAGCACCAGCACCAGGAGCCACCTTAACAGGCGTGCCTGCCTGAGGGGAAACTGAGCGTAAAAATACCACAATAAGGTTAAGGCGATGGACAAGTTGATGAGCCCAAACAACAGTGAGGTTTTGAACACGCCAAGCCAGGGCAGCAGTGCCAGCGGAAAAACCAGGGTGGCGATTAACGCACCCAGATAATCAATAGACAACACATTGGCCAGGTTCACCTTTAAGGTATAGTGCTTTTCCATCAGCCGTGACAGCAGCGGAATTTCAAGGCCCACAAAAATCCCAATCAGAGCGGTGAGCGCAACCGACATACTCTGGAAATGCCAGCCCTGAGCATAACAAAAATACAGTAAAGGCACTGAGCTGCCACCAATCAGCGCCAGCATAAGCTCGTACACAATGAACTGCGTCAGCAGTGTGTTGTCAGTGACCCACTTAGACAGGTACGAGCCCACGCCCATAAACGCCATATAGACGCCAATGGTAATGGAAAACTGCATCACGCTATCGCCCAGAAAATAAGCGCCTGTGGTTGCTATCAGTAGCTCATAAACAATCGAGCATAACCCCGCAATAAAGATGCTAAACAGCAGGATATGGCTTTCTCTGAGCACTTATTTACCACCCCGGCCGCTGCCACCGCGATGGTTGGCACCAGACAAACTTTGCTGGCGAATACTGCGATCAACCGTCATTTGCGACTTACCATAGGCATAGCTGACGTAATTAATGTCATCATCATTTTTGTACGCCCAGCTGAACATCAAGGCAAATAGCCCGAGGGAGAAACACCAGGCGTACAGCGGGGCACGTGAGGGGCGGGCTTGATCGCCAAATGGGTTATGACCATAGGGCTTCTTGTTATAGGTTGTTTTGCCAGACAGCGGCTTATCTTCTTCATAGCGGTTGCCCAGCACTGCAAAACACAAGAAAGCCACAATGAGTGCTATATAGTAGAGCGGTTTTAGTACACTGGCATCTCCTCTTATAGGCACAACGCGAAAGTAGTAGAGCGTGTTATTCAGTTTTTGATTGTTGCTACTTTGATCAGTCAAATACAGCTGGTAGCTGCCTTTTTTGGCAAAACGAATTTTAAACGAGGCTTCCTTTTTATGTTCGGTCCACTTGCCTTCGGAGTCTCTGCCTGACTCAGACCACAGCTCATCATGATAACTAAACAGGTAAGTGCCATCGGCCTGATAGACTTCCATATCCATGGCTTTCCAGGTATTCATCTTCATCACGCCCTTAAGTTCAAAGCGCATCATCTGGCCATCTTCAGGCACATCGAACAGGTAGGCCTTGTCCTGATTGGTATATTCTGTACTCTTGGCAAAAGGCACTTTGGCAACAGCTTCATCCAACACCGAACCGCCAACAAAGCATAAAGTCAGGATGACTAAAGCCAGGAAAAAGGTTTTTATCACACTCATAAAATGTCCTTTTTAAAGTGTGTAGAAAATTGCCACGGCAACCGATAGGGCCACGCTCGCTTCAATTAAAGAAACCGCGGTATTGCCCTGGGCGATGGCCTTGTTGACTCTCACCCCTGGCATCAGCACTAAATCAGTCAGTAAGCGCACTACGGGGAGTAACACCAGCGCAATGGCTGCGTCGATAAAAAATAGTGTAATGCTGTGTGACCAGGTTTCTAACCCGCCGCGCAGTGCGTGAAATAAGATAATACCGGTGGCAATTTTGGTTGCAGCAAAACTGACGGCCGCCGCCATATTGTTGTTTTGCAGCTCCTGGTGCAGGTCAAAATGCGTCAGGGCATCATATAGTCTGCTTGCTACCAGCAGAACCAGCTGAGCGAGCAAATAAAATACAATGGCCGAGGCAAAACTCCCTTCACCTTTCAAAGCCCCTGCGATAATTAATCCGGCGCTGATGTAACTGGCAAATTGCGCGACTCCAACCGGCAGATTCTGATGAGTGATAAGTTGTGTGGTGTTGCAAAACTTGGGCAACAGCAGCTTATCGTTAATCACTCGTGTTACCACCAATAACCCAAGCCCCACAAGTGAGTACATACTTACATTAATTAGATCGGTTAGCAGGCCTTTACTAGGCCCCTGAAGGACTGCTACATACATCATAGTGACTGCAATTAAGAAACCACTGATTGATGTTGCCAAAGCCAGGTTTTTGTTCTGTTCAATTTCCGTGAAGGTGTTGTACGAAGTGGTCGCGTTATAGAGCCATTTTGCAACAAATAGCACCACAAGAAAGAGCCCGAAGTAGCTCAGTTCAGCCAAAGGGAAGTCCATGTTTGTTTCCGTATTTTACCCAAGAATGTACAAGCGGGCGATTTTAGCACAGAAAAAAAACGAGTAAATTCTTTTAATATTGCGCTACTTCATGGTGGCTGTCCCCGATTTATGTAATGATGAAAGTGAATCAATTATTGCATATTGCAGTAGGAAAGGAGTTTTGATGAATATTACAATTGCAATAACATTGGCCGTTTCAGCTTTGATGATGTTATTAATGGGGATCACCTATCTGTACAGCGACGAGTCCTTTGGCGGTATTTTGTTGGTCGTATTGCTGTTGTCAGTGCCAATGCTGATTGCCCAGTGCATGGTGTGTTTTTTCTGCAGAACACATTTCGGGCGAGCTAACCCAGTGCTCCATAAAATCGGTTTGTATGCATTCATTGCAACGGTATGTGTTTATGCCTATTGGAATGGCTTAATGTTCTTAGATGTCATGCAAAAGGGCTATATGAGTGGGGTTCATGGCTACGCAGGCTTCTTTTTATGGCTTGGAGGGATGTGGGCGCTCTCTATCGGCGCAGCGATTGGCGTGTCGCTCCATTTTATCCCGATTGTAATCGCAGCATTGAAGAACAAATTGAAGTCGTTGGGTAATGGATAAATCGAGCATAATTCGAGTTCTATTGATTGCCCTGAGCTTGATAGCCTCCATTATCTTTGGCTATATCAACTCAGATAATAACCAAAAGGTTATAGCTGAGGAAATCAGCCAACTAACTATGGGGTTTCCAGAACAGGCTGAACTGGACCGAGTATTTGGTAGTCACTCCCGGATCGTACTTAGTATCAGTTTTCATAATATGCCCGTTGACAACTATGAATTCGAACAGAGGAAAGTTCTTTATAAAAACAAAGTGCGCAGCTATATATGTACGAGTCCTGCGTTATATAAACAGCTAGCAAAAGCGCGCTCAACAAAACAGATGAACACCAGGCCTTTTCGAGTAGAGGCTGAACTGTCCAGTGCTGAGCCTGATCAAGCAATGGGATTGCTGAGTTTGACGATGGAAATGTGTGAAGCCTACCGTTAGAGTGAATAGAGACTGCACAGATTCAGCCTTCTTTATAATAAGCCTAATACTTCCTACACTAAGCGAAGATATTACCCCTTCATATGCCAGATATGCCAGGGTGGGGCTTGCGGAAAGCTCATAGGGGTATTTTTATTTTAATCACAATAATTTAAACTTTTATATTGGCACAGCTATTTTGTATTTCACTATCAAAGAATGAGAGAATACCTAGTCATTCACAAGCTCAGCGCAAACCGCTGCTTAAAAAAATACTAATAATATCGAGAAGTTATTATGCAAAATGAAAGTTTCAAGGACGCCACTCGCCTAACAAAGTGGGTACGTTATATGCTGCTGGCTCAGGTTTTAATGGCGATAGTGTCATTAGTGTCTCACAATCTTGAGTTCCATTTATTGTCTGATTATGAGGAAGGGGTGTATTTTTCTCAAGAGCGGGCAATAGCAGCAGGCGAAGCAAATGATCAACGTCAACAAATCGTAGCTATTTTTTACTTACTGGTTTTTAGTATATCTGGATTCTTAATTCTAAAATGGATCCATCGGGCCAATTATAACGCGCGTCAGTTGGGGGCAGAGAAAATGGAATTTACTCCAGGCTGGTCAATTGGGTATTTCTTTATCCCTGTTCTGTCTCTGTGGAAACCCTATCAGGCGATGAAAGAGATTTGGAAAACCAGCCATAACCCTACAAACTGGGTATTCGAAGGAGTAGGCTCGATTGTAGGTATATGGTGGTTTTTGTGGATCACGTCTACTATCGTAGGCCAACTTTCATTCCGTTTGTCATTGGATGCGGAAGAGCTTTCAGAGTTTATCACAGCAAACCTTGTTGCACATGTTGCAGAGGTGATTGCCATACTACTTGCTGTGGTCACGTTAAGGCTTATTGAATCTATCCATAAAGCACAAGTAACTGCATACCCTGACATTGAACTATTTGAGAGTGAGGGGACATTAATACCAAATGAAAAGACTGAGAGTGAAGCGCACAACCCTGATCCATAATTGTGAACCGATTTGGACCAGAGTAACTACTTATAAAAAGTGAATGCCGCTTTTATAAAAGCACCTCATAGGGTGAGGAAACCCAGTTGACTGATTGCCAAATTTAAACGCCACCCGCCATGCGGGTGGCTGCAAAGACTTAGTCTTCTTTGTTGTCGGTTCTGTACTTCTCAAACCAGGCCAGGATATTGCCCACTTTACGTGCCAGATTGGAAGGCTTAGCGGCAATACCATGATAGGCGCCCTGAATACGCACAAAAGCGCTGTCTACGCCTTGCAGTCGCAGCGCCCCATAATACTGCTCACTTTCGCTCATCGGTGTGCGGACATCTAGCTCGCCAGTCAGTACCATAGTGGGCGTCTTGACATTGCCAACCAGAGAAAGTGGTGAACGGTTCCAGTATTGCTGGTAATCGTTCCAGGGCAGGTCGCTAAACCAGTATTTGGTCATAAAGGTGTAGATGTCGGACGCACCTATCATACTGGTCCAGTTGATCACGGGTTTTGCAACAACCGATGCCTTGAAGCGATCTGTTTTGCCTATGATCCAGGCTGTTAATGTGCCGCCGCCTGAGCCACCGGTGACAAATAAGTTCTCTTCGTCAACATACCCTTTTGCAATGACGCCATCGACCATGTCCATCAGGTCGTTGTAATCCTCTGACGGGTAGTTTTTATCAATCTCGTTAGCAAAGTCAGCGCCCATAGACGTTGAACCTCTTGGGTTACCATAAACCACGACGTAACCTGCGGCTGCGAACAACTGGACTTCGGTTGAAAATTCAGGGCCATATGCGGTGTGTGGTCCGCCGTGAATTTCCAGGATGAGTGGGTATTTCTTATTCGGGTCAAAATTAGGTGGAGTCACAATCCAGGCTTGCAGGCGTCTGCCATCTACACTGCTGTTTACTTCCATCAGCTGGGGTTTATTCAGTGTTTTATGATCGAAAACGTCACTGTTCAGATCGGTCAGTTGTGTCACTTTACCGCGCTTATTGACGACTGCCAGATCGGCCGGGCGTACTCCGGTTGACTGAGTATAAACAATCTGGCCATTGTCGGTCACATCGTAATGACCTGATGTGTAGGGGCGTCCCAGGCTCATGCCGCCCAATGCATCGGTTTTGGTTTTGATTTTGCCGGACAGCGACACATAAGCGACGTGTTTTTTGCCATCATTATCGTGACTAAAATACAGCCCTTTGCTGTTGTCGGCCCATTTTACATTGCCAACACTGCGGTCCAGGTCGGGAGTGAGTCGCTGGATGTCAGAACCATCCGGGTTCATAACATACAACTCGACAATCTGATTGGATTTGCCATTGTCCTCAAAGCCCGTGAAGGCCACTTTTTTGCCATTCGGACTCATCTGAGGGCCACTTTCGGGGCCTGACATATCGGTCAGCTTAGTGACCTTTGAACTCAGGATATCAATGGCCATCAAATCGCTATTGAAAACATCAAACTCCGCGTTTTCGCGGGTATTGGCCGACACGATGAGCTGTTTACTGTCGTGTGTCCAGGCCAATGAACCAGCGTAATCATGGGCACCTGAAGTAATTTGTCTGGGTGCACCACCAATTGCTGGCACCACATAAACCTGCATATTTCCGGGGCGTTTCATGCCCGCACCATCGCGCTGGAACAGAGTTTTGTCGATATACTGTGCATTATCAGCCCACTTGGCACCTTTTGGTTTAAAATCCAGGCTAAATAGTGGCGCAGACTTACCAGGCGTAAACATTGAAAAAGCCAGCTGCTTACCATCAGGCGAGAAACTCATGTTATTTGGCGTCATGTTGACATCTGTGACTCGTGCTGTAAGGCCGGACTCCAGGTCGCGTAGATAGATCTGAACTTTTCCTTCTTTACTGGACAGATATGCCATCTTGGTGCCATCCGGCGAAAATACCGGGTTGAAGTGGTTTTTGGTATCTGATAGCAAAGGTAAGTGTTTTTTACCGTCCAGAGACACGGTCCACAGGTTTCTTCTCAGGCTGTCAGTCATGATATCCATGCTGCGTCGCTCATAGACAACCTGTTTACCATCTGGCATGACCACAGGATTGGCGGCGTATTCAATGTTGAATATATCCTGATAGGTGAGCGTGTTATTTATCTCTTGCTCGCCGGGTCCTTTTGCAAATACCGAACCTGTCAGGGCAAGTGCGATACAAGACGTCAAAATCGAAAGCTTAGTCATTGGCTTAGTACTCTACTCGTTATTGTTGTTGGCCGTTCACACACCTGTGAGCGAGTTAAACAGCCTCTCAGTACAAACCCTATTTATGATATGTTGTAACACCTTTTGGAATAGATACGCGGTAAGTGGGCGAATTTATCCGATGTTTCACTTAAGTGCCGGGAAATTGGGCATTAAAAAGTTTGATATCTGCAAGTGTGGCAAGGTATCTTTCGCCCTGTTGTTTAGCCTGACGCGGTTTCGGGACGTCAGTGTGTGCAGGTGCATTTCAATTTCAGCTTCGGAGCTTTAAATATCAAAATCATGAATAGGTCATATCAATACACGCTGGCGGGCGTCGCTGCGATTGTTTTATGGAGCGCCGTTATGGGATTGATTCGTGCAGTGACTGAAATGCTGGGTCCGGTAGGTGGTGCAGCTTCTATCTACACCGTCGCGGCTGTATTTCTGGTTCTGGTCATGGGTGTACCAAGATTACGTGAATATTCGCCGCGTTACGTATTGATTGGGGGCAGCCTGTTTGTTGCCTATGAAATTTGCCTGGCGCTGGCACTTGCAATGGCAAACACCCGCCAGCAGGCGCTGGAGATGCTGGTGATCAACTACTTATGGCCTGCACTGACGGTGTTGATGGCGGTCATTACCAGCGGGAAAAAGAGCAGTATCTGGGTATATCCGGGGATCTTGCTGGCCTTTTTTGGAGTTGCCTGGAGTATCACGGGTGAACAAGGTATGACACCTGAACAGCTAATGGCAAATATTGCATCAAATCCAACGACCTATGCAATGGCATTGACCGGTGCATTTCTATGGGCTGTGTATTGTGTTTTAACCAAACGTATTGCCAATGGACAAAACGCGATTACTTTGTTCTTTTTGCTGACGGCGATGAGTTTGTGGGTCAAGTATACAGCCAGCGGTGAAACCCCTATGGTGTTGACCTTGGAATCTGTTGGTCTACTCCTGATATCAGGAGTAGCACTGGGTAGTGGATACGCGTTATGGAACTATGCCATTATTGGTGGCAACATGGTTTTGCTGGCGACCCTATCTTATTTCACCCCGGTACTTTCAACTGCTTTGTCTTCGCTGATCCTTGGGCTGGTACTGACGCAAAGTTTTATGCAGGGGGTGTGCATGGTGACCGCAGGCTCTTTGCTTTGCTGGTGGGTGACCAGAGCACAATTCAATGATTAAGTAACTGGGGCAGCAACAGAGTGTGGCAGTGCCCGCCCCATAAATTAGGGAGAAGTCGATTGCATCAACTCAACGTATATTTGGTTAATGCCTTTACAGAGCAAGGCGCAGGAGGAAACCCTGCTGGCGTGGTGTTGCATGCCGATGGACTGACAGACGAGCAAAAGTTGGCCATCGCACAGTCTGTGGGTTTTTCGGAAACCGCCTTTGTGTCAGCAGCCCGCGACGCTGATTTTACAGTGACTTTCTTTACACCCGCAGCTGAAGTCGATTTTTGTGGTCATGCTACCGTAGCCGCGTTTTCTGTGATGTTGGAGCAGGGCCTGATCACTCAGGGGCATTACGTGCAAAGCACCAAAGCAGGTCAACTTGGTGTAACAATAGCGCCTGATGGGCACATTGTGATGGCGCAAAATTTGCCGCAGTATCTTAAGCGCTTTGACTATGCCGAAATATCAGCCTTAATCGGGCTTGATACGTCTATATTAGCGTCGACTCAGTTACCCATTGAGACTATTTCAACCGGCTTGGCGGACATTATAGTGCCTGTACCTAGTGGGCATCTCGATAAGATCAAGGTCAATGATAAAGCGTTGAGCAACTTTTCTCGCCAGCATAACGTCATTGGCTTACATGCGTTTGAGTTGTGCGATGAAGATGAGACGTTCACGGCACGCTGTCGCAATTTTGCGCCTTTATTTGCGATACCCGAAGAGTCTGCTACCGGAAGTGCCTGTGGCGCTCTGGCGTGCTATCTGACTCAATATGTTTACCCTTCTCAGTCTAATCACTTTACCTTTGAGCAAGGTCGGGTGATGGGATACCCCTCGCGCATTACGGCATCGGTAGAGTCAGACGAGCAGGGCATATCTAAAGTATTTGTTGGAGGTAAGGCGCAAATAACAGGTAAAAAAATACTCTCAATATAGCTAGGTTGCCATATTGAGTGTTTTCCAGAATCATTGGCTGTTGTAGCGAGTGTCGCTTATCGCTATCCCTTTTAAGTTTCTGCTGATTTAGGTAGTCTACAGCGGATTCAATTTTGGGAGGTGTGTCGCGATGAAGCGAATTCTTGTATGTGCTGGTCTGGGGCTG
Source organism: Pseudoalteromonas sp. AWH4_217 (assembly GCF_056161105.1). Taxonomy (NCBI): domain Bacteria; kingdom Pseudomonadati; phylum Pseudomonadota; class Gammaproteobacteria; order Alteromonadales; family Pseudoalteromonadaceae; genus Pseudoalteromonas; species Pseudoalteromonas sp. AWH4_217. The sequence continues at coordinate 218,767 of NZ_JBSWYM010000006.1, forward strand.
GCAGTAACAACCGGTGTTGCCGCCAAAGAGGTGATGACGCCGGAAAAACTCTGGCAGGTAAAACGTGTCAGTGCGTTGGGGCTCAACAAAGATAAAACGCATGTCATTTATAAAGTGACAATGCCCAGTGTCGAGCAGAATAATTTTGCCAGCAAGGTCTATCAGGTGCCGTTAAGAGGGGGCGCCTCTCAGCTTTTAGACGCCTATCAGGGACTGTTGTCAGACGACAAGATCTCTCCTGATGGCAGTAAAAAATTGTTCCACGAAGTTGTGGAAGTAGAGGCAGTACTGGCAAGCGACAGGCACAAAGCGCTCACTCAGGCAAATGCGTACGTGTTTGACGATTTGAACTATCGTCACTGGGACACCTGGAAAGATGGTAGCTATAAGCATGTTTTCTATCAGGATTTAAAAACTGAGCAGAAAGTCGACATCATGAAAGGAAAGCCCTTTGACAGTCCGACTTCACCATTTGGTGGTGCTAAGGACTACATCTGGGGGCCTAAAGGCGAAAATATCTATTATGTGAGCAAAAAGCTCACTGGCGCTGAGTATGTTTCCAGCACCAATACCGACATTTATCGTTATAACCTGGCAAGTCAACAGACCACAAACCTGACTAAAGATAACCCAGGCTATGACAAATATCCGGCTTTCTCGCCAAAAGGCCACCTCGCCTGGTTACAAATGACCACACCGGGGTATGAAGCGGATAAAAATGATATCATCGTCAGAGTTAAAAATAGAGATATTAACCTGACCAGACACTGGGATGGCACAGTAAACAGCTTTAAATGGAGTCACGACGGTAAGCATATCTACTTTGTGGCGCCAACCGATGGCACCATTCAGCTATTCAGGGTTTCAGTAACCACCAACCCTAAAGCCAGACCAGCCATAAAACAACTCACCAAAGGTCAGTTCGATGTTAACGGCATTGTAGCGGCACTGGATAAGCAGCTAGTGGTAACGCGCAACAGCATGAATCAAGCGAAAGAAATCTATCGTTTTGATCTGAAGAGCGAAAAGCTAACCGCATTGACCAAAGTGAATGACGCGTTTTATGCGGGTCTGGATCTGCCAACGGTTAAAAAACAAATGGTTAAGACAAAAGATGGCCAGGATATGCTGACCTGGGTTATCTATCCACCAAACTTTGATGAATCCAAGAAATACCCGACTTTACTGTATCTGCAAGGTGGCCCGCAGTCGGCGCTGTCGCAGTTTTACTCTTTCCGCTGGAATTTTCAGGTGATGGCGTCGCAAGGTTATATTGTGGTTGCGCCAAACCGCCGTGGCATGCCGGGTCATGGTGTTAAATGGAATGAAGACATCACCCAGGACTGGGGTGGTAAAGTAATGCAGGATTATCTTGATGCCATTGATGAAGTAGCAAAAGCGCCTTATGTAGATAAAAAGCGCATTGCTGCGGTGGGCGCCAGCTTTGGTGGCTACTCGGCATTTTATTTAGCCGGTAATCACGAGGGTCGTTTCAAGTCGTTTATTGCACACTGCGGTATTTTTGATTTGCGCAGCATGTACGGCAGTACTGAAGAAGTGTTCTTCGTTAATCACGAATTTGGAGGTGCATACTGGGATAAAAATGCCGCGACCGACTTAACTTACGGTGCATTTAACCCAATCAGCCATGTAGATAAGTGGGATGCCCCTATGTTTGTTATTCACGGCGGTAAAGACTACCGTGTACCGCTGGAACAAGGGATCCAGGCATTCCAGGCTGCAAAGTTACGTGGTCTGAAAAGTCGTTTCCTCTACTTCCCGGAAGAAAACCATTGGGTCCTGTCACCACAAAATGGCATTGTCTGGCAGCGTGAATTCTTCAAATGGCTGGATGATACACTTTAATTAGCCCCACTACAGGCCCGTTAATCGGGCCTGTAGAAGATAAAATCGCTTTCAGGATATACCAATTTACTTAATTAAGTGTTCTATTTTGAGGCGAGAAAATATGGTCGATAACAAGGCAAAAATTTTGCTATTTAGTTAGTCTAAATGAGAAATTTTTAACACCGTTAGCGTCATATTGGCTCCTTCAAATTGAGCAAGTATTAAGTAAAATTGGTATTAGTTCGCTGCCTGACAGTTCTCAATTCTGCGCACGTTTTGCAGTGCATCATAGAGCTTTCGTTTATCGCTTTTGGTGAGGTTGGCGGTAACCAGCTCGCCATAAAACACAGGCCCCAGTTCCGGGGTGAGGTTGCCATGCCGGGCAAGGTGATGAGTCAGTACTTCAAGTATAGCCGCGCCTAACTGGTTTAGTGTGTTTCTCAGTTTAACGAGATCGGCGCCTTTATCAGGCACACCCTCAGCAAGCCATTGCGCCCGGTATCTGTACTGAATTGCCTTGGCTGCGTCCATTTGTGCCTGGAAAAATGCTTCCACGCTGGCCGTGTCCAGACATTGCTGGCGAGCTTGTTCCAGCGCATTTGAAAGCACCACGGCTTCACGAGATAAATCTTCAATGGGTCTGTGCTTGTGTGCTTTAAACAGTGCCACGCTCTGCATCTGAGCAAGACGCTGGTTGATATGTGAGAACAGCATTTTGGCAGAGTCGGTCCGTGTTTTTATCTGTGTATTGGCCTGCTCAACGACTTGTGCCAAAGCTGAACGCGCTTCGTCCTCGCTGATTTGCTCAGGCCTTGTTTCCATCTTCATCAGTGCAAATAATGTGTGGTTGTCTGCGTTGTCCTGAATACCTACTTCGCGCAGGGTCAGCTCAGGGTAGACCGAATTAAGTGCGCAACTGCCCACGGCCACAGTTCCGTGTTCAAACAGGCCTTGTGCCAGCAAGCGGGCTGCTTCGTTGGTGCCTTTGGGCACGGGAATGGTTTGTAGTTGATGTGTGTTAAGCCATTGACCAATTTGTTTCAGGGCGGCAGGGTGAGAAGCCACATGTGTTATTGGGCTTGCCTGGTCTACGCCAAAGACACACATTTCAATGGGCATGCGAACCGCCGCGCTGAGTTCGGTGACCTTGTAGTTGCGCATCGCATTAACAATGGCTGGGACCAGCTGTCCATTGATGGTTGAATTGGCCAACGCACTGAAAGCCCAGGCCGTTTCCGTAATTGCTGCGGCATAGGTATTTTCCGGTGTACCGGAATACAGACGATGGTAAGCATTATCATGACGGCTTTCAAGCAAATCTAATGCTGCGTGATTAAAGCTCCCGGGCCCTGCCTGAACATAGACAGGGGCGGCTTGACCTGTAAGCGTAAATAGCAGCGTTAATGATGCAGTCAGGCGAGATACAAATAGCAATTTCAAAGGCTTTTTCCAGTGGTTATGCAGGCAAAGGCAACATCCTAGCAAAACCCTTACTCTCTGTCTCGAAAAGCATGTTTTGGCCAGCAAACCTCATTATGCTGCGTCGTCGTTCAATGGTTATTATGCAATATATAAACAGATACCAGGATACGATTCTGCGAAAATGCGATTTGTACTTCTGCTCACCACCGCTTCAGCACGAGTTAACTTATTGTTGTGATAATGCGCACAATAAAGGTGGGTCAGGAATGAACATGAGAATAAATAAAATACTGCTAGGCGGTGGCGTAATAATCGCATTATCTGGATGTGAAATGAACAACGCAGGTAAAGGTGCAACGATAGGTGCAGCGGCAGGCGCAGTGCTAGGAAAAGCAACTGGTAATCACAAGGATAAGCGTGTTGTCATTGGCGCAGCTGTGGGGGCCATTGCCGGTGCGGCAATTGGAAACTATATGGACGAACAGGAGGCTGCATTTAATGATGCGCTAGAGGGCTCGGGGGTACAAGTAGTCAGAGAGGGCGAGCAAATACGCCTGGTGTTGCCCTCAAATATCACCTTTGCTACAGGTCAGTCAGTTATTAACCCCGGGTTTCAAAAAACACTGGCAGGAATTGCTCGGGTAATGCACAAATACGACAAGACCTTGCTATCCATTATTGGTCATACTGACTCAACAGGCGCTGCGGGGTTTAACCAGGTACTCTCTGAACAGCGTGCCAACAGTGTGAAACAGTCGCTATTGCCCCTTCAGATACACCCTGACCGTATATACACTCAAGGTGCAGGGGAGTCTCAACCTATTGCCAGCAATGATACTGAGCAGGGCAGAGCACAAAATCGCAGAGTAGAGATTAACATCATTCCGAATCGAGCGTCATAAAACGCGAAGGGGCTGCGAGCTTTGAGAGATGCGTGGTAAGTTTCCATCAGGGTAAAGCCCAGCTGCCAGACTGGGCTCAGGTTCGTAACATTACTCGACGGCGTAATCTACCCGGATCACGCCATAGCGGATCCAGGAATCGCCAGTAAAAGGTTCGTGATAGCAAGTTAAAACGAACGCATTGTGTGGATGGCCATTGTTATATCCTGTTTCAGAGCCCAAGTCTTCGTACACCCAGGCATCTACGATCCCACCGCCTTTTGTCAGTGTCATTGCATTCGTATTTTGTGTTTTGGTTTTTTTCTGACCTAACACGAGTTCGCGCATATAGTTTGTGTTAAAATGGGGGACTTTTGTGTTAGATTTAGGAACTTTTTGTGATAGTTTATCGAAAGACAGACTTTAAGTAATAAGAAGTTTCAAACCAGGAAAACAGGAAAACTGCATGGAATCAACATTAAAAAAATTACTCCTAGTCACGTTAGCGTCAGCAACATTCAGTGGGGTTGCTGCTAATAAGGAAAAGCAGCCACTAAAACTGCGTGGCGCAATGAATGATGTTCGTATCGTTGGTGGTGGAGAAACTACACCATTTGCTTACCCTTTTATGGGCAGTCTGCAGCTTTACGGTGGTCATCATTGCGGCTCCTCTTTAATCGCACCGAATAAAGTGCTGACCGCAGCACACTGTGTTGAGGCTTGGAGTATCAGTGACTTTTCGGTCAAATTTGGCGGTCATGACCTCACTGTTGAGAGCCAATGGGAGGTTTATAAAGTGACCGATATCGTAATGCATGAGCGGTATCATGATACCTACACATATAACAATGACATTGCGATACTGACCCTAGAGAAGCCAGTTCCGGGGATCGAGCCAATCCAGCTGGCTGATGAAACGCTTAAAGACAGTTATGTCGTGGGTGAGACCTTTAAAGTCATGGGGTGGGGGGCATTGCACTCGGGTGGCCCATCGCCAGAGCAATTGCATGAAGTGGATGTACCCTATATCTCAAACGACGTCTGTAATGACGCTGAGCACTACAATGGCGGTATTTCTGAAAATATGATTTGTGCCGGCTTTGATGAAGGTGGCAAAGACTCTTGTCAGGGGGATAGTGGTGGCCCCCTCATCGTCAACCGGAACAATCAGTGGTTTCAGGTAGGAGTTGTCAGCTGGGGAGAAGGATGTGCTGCCCCAAACAAGCCGGGTGTATACGCTGATGTCGCCATGCTAAACACCTGGGTAAATCTAAATCAGCATTATGTAGGGTTTGAATTTGCAGAGACAATGATTGCGGATAAACCGGGTGCCACCGTGTCTGTTAGCTTAAAGAACAAGTCGCAATACCCAGTGCAAATTACAGGTTTTCAGCTCACAGACCACGCTGCCGGAATGTTTATTGGTGCAGAAAATTGTACAGCAGAGCTGGTAGAGCCAGGTCAGCAATGTCATGTGTCAGTAATGCCATCAGACAGTACCACAGAAGGCCAGTTCACCTTGGTCGCGGAGCTCGCAAGTCAGGACATTGCATCGAGAAGCAGCACCTTTAATTATATGAAAGTGCCTGCAAGCGATGCCGATATTAATACGCATATGTCTTCTGAGCCCACAACACAGTGGTACACTGGCGGTGATGTACCTTGGTTGCTCGGCGAAGATGATGCTGAGGGGAGCACCAAAATACCACTTTTAATCAGTGGTGACATATCAGATCAAGAAGAAAACCCCAACCTGACTGAGTCGTCTCAAAAGTCAGTCTTGATCGCTGAAATTGACCATGGTTTAGCATTGGGTATTGATTTCGAATACCTATTGTCATCGGAGTATGCTTATGACTTTTTCAGTGTTTACATTAACGGTGAGCGAGTCTTAAAGAGTTCAGGTCAGTACTTCGCTTATGACAAAGCATCGTTTGATCTCAATCCTGGACTCAACACAGTGGTATTTGAATACGTTAAAGATGCTTCAGTTAGTGAAGGTACTGATAACGTTGCACTGAAAGCATTCAACGTCAAAATGCGTGAAAACCTGAGCCCGTCTATCAAACTGGCACAAACCAGCTTCAGGGTAAGAAGTGGGATGAGCATCAACTTTAATGCAACGGGTACAATGGACCCCGAAGGAGACAGCTATACCCTGGCCTGGACGGACATGACGGCACCTGAGGTGGTATTGAGTACAGACGAGGTATTTAACGCTATCGCGCCTGCTGTAAGCGAAACGCAGACTCGTACTTATCAGGTAACAGCCACCGACGAATATGGTGCAACCTCTAAACAAAGCGTTTCCGTCACTATAGACGAAAACAAGCTCCCGGTGCTTAAGGTTGCCCAAACGAAACTCAATGTAAGAGGCGGCTTTGACTTTACCTTAGATGCAAGTGGCACCACAGATCCTGAAGGCGATGCCTTATCTTTCACCTGGTTGAGACGCACAGGGGGGGAACCAATAAATGTTGGCGAGACAGCCATTGTAAAGCTCAAGGCTGATAAAGCGGATATTGGGAAAACTTTTATTTATGAACTCGTTGTAGAAGATGAGTTGGGTGGAGAATCAAGACGACGAGTCGCTGTTGCGATTGTTGAAAACCAGGCACCTCAGATTACATTAACAGCTGAGTCTACTTCGGTGACATCGGGCGAGAACATTGAACTGAACGCGATTTCAGTCGATCCTGAAGGAGATACGTTAACATATAGCTGGGAGCAGGTATCTGGCAAAAGTGTCAGTGTATCGAGTAGCGATACTAAACTGAGCGTTTCGGCACCTTCAGTCAATCAGGACGAAGTACTTGAGTTTGCCGTTACCGTCACTGATTCCTTGGGTGCATCATCAACGGAAAGCATCAAAGTGACAGTTAAGCAGCCAGAAAAAGACAGTGGTTCAGTTGGCTCATTCGCGCTGATGCTGATGTCTTTGGTGTTGTTCACCCGTCGCAGAAAGCACTAGCCTTTAAGGAAATTTATTTTTCCCTGTGAAAATGAAAACACCACCATCATGACAGTGATGGTGGTGTTTTTTGTTTGAAAGCACTCTGTTGATTGCATGCAATGGCTGGACTGGGCATCAAGTTGCAAATTAACGTTTATAGTTGTCTTGGGTCGCATCAGCACTGACCAACAGAGGTTAAGACAGGTAGTGACACCTTGTAGCTGGCTCAATTTAAGTCTGTGTTGCCACTTCTCCGGTGCCTTTTAATAAACGACCAAGAATATCAGCCCCGGTGATGATGCGGGGTTGTTCGGTCCAGACCAGCACCACGTCGACTTCAATGTCGCCGTCGTGGTCCGGGTCCAGAGATTCGGCAGATTTAAGATGTTTAAGCACATCGCCCAGGTTCATGTCGTTACTGTGGATGATCAGGGGCCTGAAGCAAAATTCATAGGGCTCAAAGGGCTGCTCTGTATTAAACAGCGCAGCGCGCAGCAGGCCATCGGCGTCCATCACCAGTAAAGGCTGGCGGGCTTCGTTGGCCAGGATCACCCATTTATGCCCGCTGGCATTTATCTGTTGTAAAAATGGGTCATCGCTACTGCGCTGGACTTCGGGGAGAATGGGAAAGTCGACCTTGCTGGGCAGCGTAATGACAGAGCGCGGGTCGATAAGCTCGCCTTCCTGAGACACCAGGGTATCGTCTATGGTCAGAAAGTTAACCGCGCCTATGCCTTCGAGTCTGTCGACTTCGGCTTCTTCCGCCTCAATGTGCTTCTCTATTACGCTTTTCAGGTCGGTTTCGCGAAAGTAGTTAATGCCTTCTTTGCCGAGCCAGCTGTCGAGTAACACGGCCGAAGGTTTGGCAACCGGATAGAGCAGCCACTGATAAAACTTGAGTACGGGCGCCAGCAGCGCGCCCATGCGCATGGCGTTACGACTGAAGTAGGCTTGCGGTACAATCTCACCAAACAAGGTGATAAACACGGTGGAAAACACAAACGCCACCATACCGGCCATCACAGAGTCTGATAATAAAGTGAGCAACACATTGATGCTGACATTGCCCCACAAAATGGTCGTCAGCAGAAAATTAGAATCCTCGCGTAGCGCCAAGATGGTTCTCGCCGCCGGGTTACCCTGGGCAACTTCAACCTCAAGGCGTAATCGGCTGAGACTAAAAAATGCCAGGTTCAGCCCAGAAAACATCGCCGACTGAGACAGGCAAAAGACAATGCCTGCCCAAGCCGCATAATCTCCCCAAAATGATGCCATGCCTTGCTCCTTTTATTGTGACGTTTGCCAGGCAGTGCTCCGCCGGGGGATGACTTAAGCTCCCGTACTGCTGGTGCCTTGCTGCGGGCTCAATTGCGCTTCTATCAAATATAACAATAACATGGCTTTTTGCCATTGCTGTGTCAGCTGCCACAGATCGGACAGGCCATTGATGTTGACCACCATATTGTCGATTGGCAGGGTCGCATTGGTACCGGCAAGGATCAAATCGTCCTTAACGTCGTCATGCAGCTGTTGTAGTTGTTCAAGTGCGGCGGTTAAGGTGCTTTCACTCATCGACTCGGCCGTCAGGCTGGTTTTCATAAAATGCCCCAGCTGCGATTGATATTCCTGAAGCTGGGCGTGCAATTCAGGATGTTCGGCCAGTTGCTTTTGTGGCTGCAAATGAGCTAGCTTTTCAACACAGTGACTACAGGTGATCAGGTAGTGTTCAACGCGCATCAGCTTTGCCAGCAGACCAGTGGTTTCTTCCGACAGTGCCGACTGCTCCACGCTAACAATAAAGTTGCTAATGTGCTGACAGAGCTTCTGAATGGTCTGGATCGCTTGCTCAATGGCCAGAGCATCCAGAGGCTGACGGGACTTTTCGTACTGTGCCAGTATTTTATCGGCCACTAATTTGGTTTCGAGCAGCAGCGCATTGGTGGCCAGTGCTGGTGTCTGGGCAATGGTTTTATCCAAAAATCGCGGCCGGGCGGCGGTTTCTTCGGCGCTGCAAAAGCGCTTCATTAAAAAGCCCGCCAGGCGGTTATTGAGTGGAAAGATCAGCACCACGCCCAGCACGTTAAACAGAGTATGGAACAGCGCCAGTGACAGCGCCGGATCGGTGGTCAGATTGAAAAAGCCAGTGATCTCGGTGATCAGATAAAACAGCACAGGTAAAATGGCAAAGGCCACCACAGCGGTGAGCGCGTTAAATATAACCTGTGCCGCGGCGACGCGTTTGGCGTTGGATGTGGCCCCAATGGCAGCGAGTATTGAAGTAGAGGTAGTGCCAATGTTTGCACCTATCACCATTGCGCCGGCTGCATACAGGCCAATCATGCCACTGGCTGCCGCCGTAATGGTCAGCGCGATGGACGCGCTGGATGACTGCGTCAGAGTGGTCATCACAATGCCAACCAGCAAAAACGTCAACATGCCGGTCAGTCCTTCGGCGGTGAACTGGCTCAGATCAAAAGTGGCGACGACATGTTCAAACGCGCCTTTAAGAATATCGATGCCGATGAAAAACAAGCCAAAGCCAACCAGCGCCAGGCCGGCAGATGCCAGCCGAGACTGCGGGCGCAGCAATTTCATTAGTGCGCCTATGCCAATCAGTGGCAGGGCAATGGCCTGAATATTGAATTTAAACCCAACTGCGGCAACCAGCCAGCCAGTGATGGTTGTGCCGACATTGGCACCATAGACGATGCCCAGTGCCTGATGCATAGTAATCAGGCCCGCATTAACAAAGCCCAGCGAGGCAACGGTTACCGCGCTGGACGATTGCACCAGTGCGGTCATGCAAAAGCCTGAGGCAATGCCACGTTGTGGGGTTTTGGTCCAGGTGGCCAGTACTTTACGTAGCGATGATCCTGCGGCAAGTTTCAGGCCGTCAGTCATCATGCCTATGGCAACGAGAAAAATTCCAAGGCCGCCAAGAAGGCTACCTATCAGTTGCAGTGTATCCATCATACTCAATCCCATGGCGGTGGCATGGTGCGTAAGGCACGAGCTGGCCACCTAATTTTACCTCCATCAAAAGTACCACGATTGATAAAAGGGTCATTGTTGGAGGTCAACTTTTTAAATGATCACATGTATTTAGGGATATAAGTTGAACCGGGTAAAGTCAAGTTACCCGGTTTAAGCTGGTTGTCAGAACAGAGTATTGAAAATCATCATGACTCGGGGGCTCCACATCATCATGGTCGCGGCGCCCACGCCAATCAATGTAATGACAGCGGCGATGCTGATGGCACCCGTAGCGAGCCATTTAGCTGTGTCTGTGCGGCGTTTTTTGGCCCAGAAATAGAGCTCGGCAATGAACATGGGTAACAGGTAACACAGAAACGACAAGGTAATATCCGCAGGGCCATCCAGATTACGGGTGTTACCATTGGGGCCCTGGTTGATCACATACCAGCCCATCAGAAACAGACGAAATGCCCAGACGCCGTTAACCAGAATGAAACTGTGAACGGCCCAGCGCTGGTGCGCCGCAAACTGTTTATTTACCGCACTGCGCCAGGCGAGCAGGATAAATACGGGTATCAACAGGCCATTGAGTGTGACACCTAGTGCACCTATGTCACTGAGGCGGATACCCACTCCCCAGGAAAGATACAAACCAGTCAGCGCTCCACATAAACCAAAAAACAAAAACATTCGGCCATTGTACCGATGAAAACGAGGGTACTTTTTGCGCACACCGGGAGACAGCTGGAAAATACCACTGATAGCCATAAACGCAGCTGGAATGATATGGCCAAAAAACATAAAAGAGTTAAAACTGCCTGTACTGTCAAACCCCTGAGTCGGAGAAACTTTGTCGGCTTGTTCTGCTGCCCCAATGAGCAAAGGAAGTGCGTAAAGACTGAGAATATAAATCGCGAAGGCCCACTGGCCGAGAAGCGCGATCACAATCCAGGTTTTGAGGGATCCCTGAAGGGCGTTATCTGCCGAAAGTGACGGCACGATCTGTTCTTTTAATAAGGTTAGCATGTTAATCACCACAATTTAACTGTTTGATTTAAGTGCTAATGTGGCATGTTATTCGTGAGTCGTCGCACCGTATTTGAAAGTCGGCACATGGTTTTGACTATTTTTGTCGAAGTTTAAATATGCGCTTTGTAATGTTTTCTTACAACCGCACATTGAAGCATCTGGGTGAAGTAATTATGATCACCATAGCGCATCACATTGAGTACTTCATTTATGACCCTGGTATCTTTTCATTATTTGGCACTGGCAACCTGCCTGACTTGCTTATTGATGCAACTCAGTATCAAACACAAACAAACGGCACATATACTGTTCGCTGTATTTTGTGGTTCGCTGGCGATGATTGCCGCGAAGAAAATTACTGGCCATTCGGTCGGTGCCTACCAATATCTCATCGGCATGGGAGCGTGCGCAACGTGTAACTGCTATTGGTTGCTGGCCCGCTGTATGTTTCGTAAACACCAACCGATTGGGTTGGTCCACATCGCTCTGGCTGTAGTCATTGCGTTGCTGGTGGTGATTAAGCAAGGTTACTTATTTGCCAATGCGCAATGGTTGTTTGTCGAGAGCCGTTTCACTATATTGACCGGCGTACTGTCTGAACTCACAACTTTGCTTTCATCTTGCGTATTGGTGCTGACTTTCTGGGAGGGATGTAGGGGCTTTAATGATAGCACCAGAACGGAAAAGGCACAGCGCATGTTATTTTTGGCCACCTTTGGTCTGGCTGTAGGGGTGAGCAAATCGATGCAGCCTTACTTTATTCAATCGCCGGAGTTAAAAGACTGGACTATCTCAATCATTACCCTGTTTGTTCTTGTTAGCACGCAAGTTCAGTTGTTGTGGCGCTTTGGTTTATCCGGAAATCACGGTCAATCTGGTTCAGTGTCAGAGTCTCGTGCCGTATCTAATACAGAATCGGTAAATTGTAGCGACGACGGTGGCCCGCTACTTGATACGCTTAACAGGCTTATTCATGAGGAGCAGTACTATCTGCAACCTAACCTGAAAGTTGCTGATTTGGCCAGAGCGCTTGATGTGCCAGAGTACAGGGTGAGCCGTGCACTTAAACCGCAACTAAAAGAAGCTAACTTTAACCAGTATATCAATCGGCTGCGAATCGAGCATGCACAAAAACTGTTGCAGGACCCTGAAAATCAACATTGGCCGGTACTGGTGATCGGGCTGGAAAGTGGGTTTGCTTCAGTTGGACCTTTTACCAGAGCCTTTAAATCCGTGACTGGGACGACTCCAAATCAATATCGCAAACAGGTGCAGAAAAATGAACACGCCGCGACTTTTCAGTAAATAGGTATTATTTAAGGTATATTAATCGAGGTGCGACTTGTGTCGCACTTTTTTTGTTGTTAAAGTGCGACATATGTCACATAAAAAGAAAAACAGCACAATATGAAACCCAATACCACTGAATTAGAAATCCTTAAACTGCTGTGGCAACAGGAGCCTCGCACCGCCAAAGAAATTCACGATGCTATCGCAAAACGATTCAATTGGTCTTACTCCTCAACACGTAAAACCCTGGAACGCATGGGTGATAAAGGCCTGCTGGGCATCGGAGAGCAAGGCAATAAAAAATCCTACACAGCCAGGGTAGAAAAAGTGCCCACACTGGCAGCCTATGCACAGGAATTTGCCAAAAATGTACTTGAACTGGATGGACCGTTGCCGGTAGCCATGTTTGCCGACAGTCGCCTGATCGAGTCACAGGAGTTAGACGAATTAGAGCATCTGCTGGAATCTTTGTCTGAGCTGGATAAACGAGGACAGTAGTATGACTTTGGCAACGTTATTTGTAGTCTTAGGGTCACTGCTACTATGGTGTATTGTGAGTGCTGCCCTGGTAAAGGTTGGCCGTTTTTTAACTCGCTATCACCCGGCATCTCCCGGTTTATGGTGGGCTTTGCTGGCCCTGAGTTTTGTGCCCTTCATACCGCTGCCAGATATGACGCTAAACGGAACGATCCCTGTGATACTTCATGACTTTGGTGAACAGACGGGAAAGTTGCAATTAAGCACTGAACTATTACTGGATTCTGAATACGAATGGAACTGGCTGTGGGTGTTTATTACACTGATATTGCTGGTTGCAATGCAAAGTATCAGAAACGGAGCGCAGTTGCTTAACAGGCTTGCCAGTTTGCGCGCTTTAATGGCCAGTGCTGAGCCACTTCAGGCGAGCCTTTATGAATCACTTGCACCTTTATCGCGTGTTAATGGTCGGCAGGTGCCTGTTTACGTATTACCGCTTAATTGCACGGCGTTTGCAACCGGCGTGCGTAAGCCAGTGATTGTCATGCCCCGGTATTTCACTACTTTACCTCTGCACAAACAGCAGACCTTGCTGTTGCATGAGGTCACGCACCTTGCCCACAAAGACCATATTGCCATTATGGGGTGGCAGTTAGTGAGATGTTTGTTTTGGTTCAATCCGGCTATTGGCAAAATGGAGTCGGCATTTATCAATGCCATGGAAGCGCGCTGTGATGCCCAGACCATAAAGCACTATGGCATTAGCCGCCAGCAGTATGCGGCGACTTTGCTGGATGCACTGAAGCACAGCACATTACACAAAACGCCAAACGCTGTAGCGGGATTTGCATCAGAGGCACTGTCGCTGGCAGACTATAAGAGCCGGCTGGTGCAAATAATGAAGCCGGTTAAAGCGCGGCACCGCTTTGTCATTGTAAATGTCCTACTGGTAGGCGTGTTTAGCGCGTTTATCTCTTACCAGATTAAGCCTTTGCTTAGCCCTCAGGCACCGAACTGGCAGTGGCCGATGAGTGACTATGAAATCAGTGCTCACTTTGGTCATGTGTCGGCTTTTCGCAATCATAAACCCCACGGCGGACTCGACTTGGTGGCCGCAAAAGGTACCCCGCTGGGTGCGCTGGCCACCGGCAAGGTGCTGGTCGCAGATGACACCAGCCTGGCTGCAAACTATGGCAAAACTGTGCTTATCCAGCATAGCAATGGCTATCAAAGCTTATATGCTCATCTGGATAGTATTTCGGTGTCATCAGGTGACTGGGTCTCAGCCGGAGAGGTTGTTGGTACTTTGGGCGACAGTGGCCGTGTTACAGGAGCACATCTGCATCTGGAAATACTGGCCGACGGAGAGCGCCTTGACCCGCTGAGCATATTTTCAAAGGACTAAATTATGAAGTACCATCTGATGATCGCCATACCTGTGGGTATGGTGCTAAGCACACTTGTGTCTGAATTACCTCAACAGGTTAGAGAACAAAATGAGCCAGCATGTACGTCGGTTATTGCACAAGCCAAACCCGGCGCATTGCAAATCACCACCGATCGAACCGTGACTGTGCAACCTCTTGAGCGTGACAGTGCACCAGAGGTCGAGCACAAGATCCTGACGCTTGCAGTCGGTCAGTCATTTATTACTTTGCTGAAACCCTTCGGACTGAAGGAGCGCCAGGCGCTTAAGTTACAGCAATTGATGGCGCCAGAGATAAATCTGAGCCAGCTTCCGGCTGGGCAAAAGGTTAAAATCAGACTGACTGCGGGTCAGCTGAGTTCTGTCACGTTGGCAACCGGATTTACGCAGCGTCTGAGTGTTTCTATGGAAGGAGAATGGCAGAAGCGCCTGTATGAGCTTGATACTCATTCAGCTCAGGCTATTCATGATGTCGCCATTACTCAGAGCCTGTACGAGTCATCTGTAAATGATGCTGTGCCTTTGGATGTGGTGAACCAAGCGATCACGGTATTCTCCCACTTTGTCGATTTTCAGCGTGAAATACATCATGGTGATGTACTTACCCTGATGTTTGACAAGGCTGTGTTGGTTGCCAAAGATGGGCTACACCAAAAGCTTGAGCAACCTGGTCAGTTACGCTTTGCCAGACTACAAAATCAGGGTGAAGATTTGACGGTATATCATCATGACGAGGGCAATGGCCTGAGTGGCTTCTACTTTGCTGACGGCCGACCTGCGCAGAGCTTTTTACTTAAAACACCGTTAAATGGCGCGCGTTTGTCATCTAAGTTCGGCAATCGCAAACACCCTATTCTTGGCTATACCCGCTTGCATGCGGGGCTGGATTTTGGTGCACCCGTTGGTACGCCAATTTTTGCCGCGGGTAATGGCACCATAAAAAAAGCGGGGTGGGGCGGCAGTTTTGGTAATCGAGTGGTGATCCGTCATGCCAATGGCTATGACACCCTATACGCACATCTCAGAGGCGTTGCAAAAGGCATGAAGCCGGGTATTCGCGTCAAACAGGGTGAGGTGATTGGGTATCTGGGTAACACCGGATTGTCGCAAGCTCGCCACCTGCATTATGAGGTGCACAAAAATGGCAAACCGATTAATCCGTTGTCGCTCAGACATGTTGAGCAGCAGCGCCTGAGAGGCGATGACTTGGCCCGTTTGCAAAAAGCGATCGCAAAGGTTCATCAAACCCCGGAACTTGGTCAATACGTTACCAATAGTTCTGTCACGGACTAATTGTGACTTTAACAAAGTAGAGCATGGGACATGCTCTACTCAGAGGAACAGATAGATTATTGCTCAACCACGTAATGGCGATTGTTCAGCTCTTGTCTGAGCACGTTATTGTTCAGATAAGAATAAGTCATCGGGCGGTTGGCTGCATCAACCTGACCATGGTTCTCGACGGTATTTTCTTTGATCAGGTTCGGGGTTTGCGTGTTCGTTGCATACAATTTGATGCCATAACTGCCTGGATGGACTATCAGGTTTTCACTGTATACATGTGCGTCACCACCGGTAATTGTGCTGTCCTGCTGGGCTGGGTTACGAGCAAAAATACCATTTTCACCGGCATACAGAATGCGGTTATCATGGATTGTCAGACCATCACCATCTAGCATCATACCGTTACCACCGCTGCGATAGATCAGGTTACCCGTCACCGCTACATGGTCACCACCAACCTGAATGCCGGTATTCTGATATTTAGGGTCAAACGGGCTGACGCCGGTACGGTAGATCTTGTTATTGCGGATTGTCGCATCGCCTGCCACCGAGTTGAGCTGAATACCATCGGCACCAATGTTTTCCAGAGTATTGTTGTAAATATCTACATCGGTCAACTTATGAGGATAGACTGTGGTTGCAACACCATCACACTCCAGCTTGCGGCTCTTCCCTGTATAGCCGATGTACATACCTTCGCCTGTTTCAGTGTCATGAATATAGTTGTGGTGAACGCGCAGCCCACGCATAGTGAAATTTTCCTGCCAGGTAGCCGGGTCACAGGTTGGATCGGTTTTAATCAACAATCCGGCAAACCGTGCGCGATAAATTTCAAGGTTATCTATCTCAATATACTCGCTCAGTCCACCAATTCCGACCGTACCGCCAAGGCGCATACCGTATCCTGATTCATCGCGGCTACCAGTAATGCGCAATTGAGATGATTTCTCAACGGCAATACTATACTCGTATGGACGCGTTGTGACGGTACCATCTTCATTGCGGATCAAAACGGGCTTGCCTGCTTCCCCATGCACATTACGAATGCGCAATGGGCCACGTTCACCGGCTGCCAAACAGACCGTATCGCCGGCAACAATACCGAGTGTGTCACCGTCCACTAAGTGGTGGCTTGAAGGAATGACGACATCACATTGTGCGCCAGCAAGTACCTGAGGGATGTTACATAGCGCCAGCGCGCCCGAGATCAGAGTTAATGTGAAGGTTTTCGTGTTATTCATTGCTTCTTCCTTATTGAAGTCATGGGTACACTTATAATTGGTTAACGAAAATACCATAACACAGTGCGTTAATATCCTGCCTGTCTGGGGGGGGATCTGCCAAAAGAACTCAATACAGCGTTCAGCACTTTATCTGTAAACAGGTACTGGCACAATTTACTGCGCCATCGACAGTATTCCACACCTCAATGCTGACAACGCTATTAAGCAGACGGGTATCATTCGTCAAAATGCATTGTGCTATTAAATGAAATACTTGTCTATTGTTCAGGTAATGTATTGTTACTCGCTCTGAATAATACTGTTCAGTATGGCCAGCTCATTATTAGTGTTGATCTGCACCCAAAGCGGAAAGTGATCGCTCAACTCATAGGTCCATTTGCTCTCGGGAATGCCACTATCGTCAAATAACGCAGCCATCAGACCGTCGGCGGCAAAGTCAATCACACCGCCTTTATCGGCATAACTAAACGCTTGCCTGGCGCGGTGTAAAATCTGGTCATAGCGCTTATTCCCGGCACTTGCGGCGGTGTCATGGATATCGGCCAGAGCCAGCGGCATCTGTAATCCACTTGCGTGGGTAAGTGCTTGATAAAAACGGTCACCGATTCGGGGTATGTTAAAGTCACCGACCACAATGAGATCTTCATCAAATACACTATCTGCGTTATCGATCCAGCGATTTTTGATCCACTCAGCAAAGCTGGCAAGCTCTTGCTCCCGGCCGGGGCGTGTACCCCAACGCGCATGCATAGCCAGCATCATAAAATCAAAATTGCCCGCTTTGAAAGAAGCCATATAAGGCGCACGCCACCAGGATTGCTCGCTGATATATTGGCCCTCGATTTTCTGCCTGTCGGGCTGCGCCTCGGCTGCCAGACCGGTAAACTGCACCATGCGTTTGTCAAAGACAAAGGCGGTGCGCTCCCAGTTGCCACCAAAGTCACTTTGCCAGTCACTGATCACAAATTGCCAGTCGGGCCCTAGCAGACGCATCACCCGTTTAAAATCCGTTAAGTCATCTCTGAGCTCTGTGATTGCAATTAAATCAAATTGATACAAAGTACGCGCTATAAGTGAAATCGCCAGTTCACTACGTGGTCGCTTTCCAAAATCACGAATATTCCAGGTTGCGATGTTTAGGGTTTCGTCCAGCATTGATGGCGGAATATCACTTTGCTCAATACGTTCAACGAGCAGTTTGAGCTTTTTCGCAATGCCTTTTGAGAGGGTTGTCAGTTCCATGGTTTACCTTGAGCTATGATGAATAGATTCATAAAGTTAGAACAGTATTGGGTAAATACCAGTACATTTAAATCCGAGTGATATTTTTGATAGCAGGTTTGTGCAACAATGGTAGACTTTAGAAACACACACGTCTCAGGAAAGATGATGAAAAAAAGACTACTGTTGCTTCCTCTAATTACCTTGCTGGGCGCCTGCTCAGACAGTGAAGTCGGCGATGTATCCCTTGGTTTATTTACACTCAAAGACATCAAGTTGCACTCCATGACAGACCCGGTTGTTACCGGGGTTACTTGCCACGTCGCCAGTATTGAAGCCGATCTTAGTCTGTCGGACCCAAGCGACAGCTCCATTGCTTGTCGTCAGACCGGGGAGATTACACCGCAAATGATAGCGCAAATAGATAAGAGCAAATCTGGTGAAGTGGTGTTCAAACAGTCTAAAAGCGTGTTTTTCAAATCCATGAAGGTCAGACGGATTTATGATGCTGAGCATCAAACTCTGATGTACCTGTCATATACAACCAAAGAGACCTCAGGGAGTTTTAAGCACAGCTTATCGACCGTGCCACTGTGGGGGACTCAGGCCTATTCAGAAAACCGTGTTGGTCAGAAGTAATTAATTAAAATACAATAAGTTGAGTATTATGAAGCAGCTATTTACCACTCTGACTATCGTTTTGATGGTTTGGATTAGCCCTGCCCGGGCATTGGGTGAGCGTCCGGATGTGACTATCATGCCTGCACCTGACTGGGCCGATAAGCAAGCTCTGGCGAAATTACCAGATACTCTGCATAAACCACTTCATTATCGGCTGGTTGACAAGCAGGTGAACGATGTGACAAAGCAGACGTCTTTTTCTCATAATCGCTATGTATTTACTGATGCAGCAGGGGTGCAGGAAGGGAGCACAGTACGTGTGCGGTTTAACCCTGCGTTTCAGGAGCTGGTATTTCACAACGTCACGATACTGCGAGAAGGTGAGGCAGTTTATCAGCTAAACCAGCAAGATATTAAAGTGATCAATGCAGAAGATGATCAGCAAAACAACATGTATTCAGGCTTGTTTGATGCACTGATTTTGCTTCAGGATGTGCGAGTTGGAGATGAACTGGATGTGAGTTATAGCTTGTCTGGTACAAACCCGGTCCTGGGAGAGCGTTTCAGTTACTTCGATAATCTGGGGTGGGGCGTCGCGGTGGACTTACTGACCTTTAAACTGACACTGCCCGGCGATAAAAAAGTGGCGTATAAAATGTTCGGCGACGCAAATGCCCAGGTGCAACACCAACAAAGCGATACCATGCAAACCTACACGGTGCGTGTGGAGAACAGTATTGCGCACACCGTCGAAAATGAACTACCTGGCTGGTTTAGCCCTTTCCCTTATATTCAGTTTACTGAGTTCAACTCCTGGCTTGAAGTACAATCCTGGGCGGCGGAATTATTTAAAATGGATATAGAGTTGAGCCCTCCGTTACAGGCTTATATCAATGAGCTAAAAGCACTGCCTCAAGAACAGGCTATTGAGCAGGCGATTACGTTTGTTCAGGATGAAATCCGATATCTTGGCTTAGAGCTTGGTGTGAACTCGCATCAGCCTAATATGCCACATCAGGTTTATGAGAAACGCTTTGGTGATTGTAAAGATAAAACCCTGTTGCTGAATACCCTGCTTCAGGCACTCGAAATCGAAGCGCAACCTGCATTGGTATCTACCGAAAAGCGAGACTATATTAATGAGTTTTTACCGACGCATAGCGCGTTTAATCATGTCATTACTTATTTTACCCTGAACGGGCAGGAGTATTGGGTAGACCCGACAATAAGCTATCAGGGAAACAGTCTGAACGCATTATATCAGCCCGATTACGGCAGTGCCTTGTTAGTCGATGCACAATCAGGCGCTTTGAAAGAAGTCGATGTTAAAGCAACACGCCATGGTATCGATATCAATGAAATGATCATTGCTCCCGATTATGTTTCACCAGTGCAATGGCGCATTGAATCACACTATTATGGTTGGCAGGCCGAGCGCCTGCGTTACCAGCTGGCTTCTTCGCAAAAGAAGCAACTTCAGGAACACTCACTGAATTACTACGCGCAGTTTTATCCCGGGGTTCAGGTTAAAACCCCCATTTCATTTTCGGATAACCGCCGCGATAACGTGATCACGGTTGTTGAGTCCTACTGGGTGCCCGATTTTTGGCAATCAGGAGACGCCGGCTCAGTGGAATTTTATCTTGGTGCAGGCAATGTCAGCCAGCACGTCAAACTACCTCAGACGGTGCGTCGTAAACAACCGCTGGCAAAAGTCTACCCAATGACAACATCTCAACGGGTTACTTTACTGATGCCTATGGACGTTGATTTTAGTTCCCTGGCTTATCAAAAAACGTTCGAAGACCCGTATGTACGCATTCACAGCGCAATGGAATATGATCGCCGCCGCGTGACTTTTCACGGCCAGTACGAAGCGCTCGCAGAATATGTACCGGTTGAAGCGGTACCCGCTCATCTGAGCAAATTAAAGCAGGCCAGCAAGTTCACTGGATTTGGTGGCTCGGTATCCGAGGTGACGACCAATCCTAATCACACCGTATTCAGAGATTTCGTGGAGCAGATGGAACGTACGACTAAGATGAAGTTTGTTGGAGAGCCATTATGATGCGTTTAATTGGAACATTGCTACTGATCTTAATTACGTCCGGATGTGCATCAACCAAAAAAACTGTGCTACTTAACGACACCCAGTCTATTTATGATGCAAATAAAACGTTGGAATACGTGTTAAATGATCCCGACGACCGCATGTTGTTTGACTTGATAGATAAAGAAGCCAGCGAAACCTATGCCAAAAATGAGATAGGCATCGACAATCCTGAGTTTGCACTGAACAGCGCCATCGTCACGGTTGCAGCGCTGAAGGGCTTAAGTCGTTTTGATCATGTTGCATACTCACACAGTCAGGCAAAGGGGAACTACTGGTACAGCCATTATATCTTTTCAAATAACAATGGCAGCTATGCTCTGGTAGACCTGGTTCTGACCAGGCAGGGTAAGAAACTGGTGGATGTCCACAATCATGTGTTTCGTTCCAGTGTCGTTAATTATCTGGGTGAATATAAGCAACATATTGAACAAAAAGGCTACGATGATGCGCTTTCTAAAATCGAAGAGCAGATCGAGAATAATGATCCACAGTCAGCGCTGGAACATTATCTGGCCTTGCCCGAAGAGGTGCGTACGCTTGGGGTCGTACATGAATCATTGTTTCGATTTATTAAGCGTTGCAACGCAGAGGCGTATCAAGCATTTTGCAATCGTCTCTTATCGGACAGCCAGCATGAGTACCAGGGCCTGCTAAGAGCAAATTTGTACAGCAACCTCAACGAGTATGCAAAGGCATTGTCTGAGTACGAGCAGGTGCCTGAAGCGATACGTAGTAGCGCGCCAATTTTAATGGAAGAGGCCGTTTTACAGGCTCGTCAAGGGAGTAAGCAGGAGGGCTTTGCCCTGGCGCTTGATGCTTTGTATCGTGCGTCGTCCCACTCCTATGGATACTTGATGTTACTACAGGTTTCTCTGTTCTCAGGCGAGCATGAATTTTCGACAGAGCTACTTTCTTTTATTAAAAAGACTTTTGAAATCCAATTTACCGAGCAGGAACTGGCAGATTTTAGTGGTGATAGTGGGTTTATTCAGTCTGAGCAATACGCTCAATTTAAGCTGGGCTATTTTTAACCCAAATTGAAAAGGAGTCGAAAAATGTGGATTAAGAATACGCCGCTGGAAGGTCAGTACATCAGGCTTGAGCCCCTGGCTCTTGAGCATGTTGATGACCTTAAAGAAGCCGTTGAGGATGGCCAAAGCTGGAAGCTCTGGTATGCAAATGTGCCTTCACCCCAACAGATGCAAGGGTATGTCGAAAAAGCGTTAAGTAAGGTTGCAGATGATCAGGTGACCTTCGTTGTAAGATCGATAGCAAGCGGGCACATTGTTGGTACTACCCGCTATTATGACATTAAGCCCGAGCATAAACGCGCTTCGATTGGTTATACCTGGTATAGCGCAGCGGTTAGGCGTACACCGGTCAACACGGAAGCTAAACTTTTGTTGATGGCAAACTTGTTTGAGACATGTGGTGCGTTGTCACTGGAATTTAAAACGCACTTTTTTAATCACGCATCACGACGAGCAATCGAGCGTTTAGGGGCCAAGTTGGATGGCGTGCTCAGAAGCCATCAAATTTTGGCGGATGGCTCTGTTCGTGATACCGCCGTTTATTCCATTTTGACCTCTGAGTGGCCTGCGGTGCGTAACCACCTTAAAGCGAAACTCACAGCCCGTTAAAACGGGCTGTGAAGCTCAAAGCGATGCTCACCAATCTGAATGTCCTTAAATCTGGGCTCTACAATATCAAAGTTACCTGACTTGATGGCATCCAGCAGGTCGTCTGACTGCTCACCATAGACTTTCTGATCCAGATAGCCCGTTTGCCAGCCTTGCACACCTTTGACAGTGCCCAAGTAGAACACCCTGAGCTCAACTCTGCGCTGAGTCTTGGCAATGAACAAATATTCAGGCTCAGGTGTATTATCGAGCTCAATGGTGCGCAGCATTAGCTCTGAGGCGTCGTCAAACAAATGCGAGTTGTGTCTGGCAAAAGTCTCCAGAGCGGTCACTAAGTTCTGTGGTAGTGACTGCTTATCGTGCTCTGGCATTTCAATCAGATCCAATAAGGTTTGCGTCGTTAGTGGTTTTGTTTCCAGAGTCAGTGCAGTTTGGATCCGTCGCTTTAGATGCTCGTCGCTGACTTCATGTTGTAGCGATTCGAGTGCAATCAGTCCTTTTTGTCCCAGCTCATTCACCAGATAGCGAGGGTCGAAGTCCGCAGGCTGGGTAATCCCTGCATTGAGGCGGTTTATCTGAGAGTTAACACTCAGACCTCGAAAATCCAGTAATGGCGTTTGGGTCGTTATCAGCAGTCCAAGCAGACACAAAGTCAGCGGTCGATTAACTGCGCTCAATCGCTTGTGCCAGTCGCTCTTGTGAGCGGCGAGTTGCCACACATAACCAAGACAAACAGCCATGCTAACGCCTGCAATCAGCACCGCCCAAAGTCGTGCCAGGCTTAGGCCGTATTGATCAATTCTGAGATATAACCCCCAGCCGCTAAGTGCCAGATAGCAGGGCAAAAGGAGCAGACCTATTGCAATGAAATGGCGATACCACCGGCGCTGAGTTAACGCGTCTCCAGACAGGTTTAAGCACAATACAATGGCCCCGACCAGCACAAAGATCATGCTACTTCCGCCGTTGTGCCAGAGTGTGTCTAGCTCATTGAATAACACAGCCACGAAAAACAGCATGGCCACAGTGACCAGCACAGGTAAAAGCAAGATGGCAAAGTTTCGGCAAATGGCGAACAGCTGATTGGCGAAATTGCTGCGACTGCGCGCCTGGATAACCCCAATGGCCTGGCTTAGTGCGATGGCTGGGTAGAAAAACCAGGGCTCAGAGAACAAATCGGTGAAAAACCCGATTTCAATGACTTCAAACAAACTGGCCCACAACATCAACAACATCAGTACAGACAGCGTAAATAATTGCGCCGCAGCAAAAACCAATAAAAAGCGGCCCAGCGAGGCGCTTAACATATCGTAGCCGGGCAACCAGTTTGCACGACTGTTTTGGGTTATCCATGGCACCAGTAATACCGAGGCCAAAAATACGATCAGTGGGTAAGGCCAGGCCTGAGAAGGCAAAGACGCGCGTTCAGGAAGCAGCTGGCTGCCCAGATAAAAGCCACACAGAGTGAATATCAGTGCATAGACCCCCAGCTGGATATAAAACGAGTCTCTAAGTTGAGTAAAGCTTGAGAAAATCAGAGTTGAGGGCAGAAATATAACCAACGAATAGGCGGCAAACAGCCAGTGCGGTGATTGTCCGGGCCAAAATTCGAAGTCGACAGATTGATGCAGGATGATCAGAAAAAAGCTTTGCAGCAGTGCGACCAATAGCAATTTACGGCTAGCCGGTAATGGTTCCATACGTGTCTCTTAATATCAGTTCCTTGTTCCTGCCATTTAAACTTAACAGGGCTGAAATGCAAGTAAAAGAAGTATAGGAGCGAGTCAAATCTCTGAATTATGCAACAAAGAGTTTGACATATTATGTCTTGCTGTGGCAGATTGACTGTGTGGTAAACAGACATCATTGATGTTTGAACCTGTCAAATAAGTGCCTGAAGACTCTAACTTAAATGGTGCGAAAGAATCTTCCCATGGTTAGGTATGCTGTTTGTATTTGGGCATATGCTACCCCAGTCTCACCTGTGGTTATTTGGCTATTCAAAGCGGCGCTTTTTACGTTTGTTTACCAAGCTGGCGTTTAGCAGGTGTTATGATTGCCATTACCGCGCTATGCTTCTTTCGTTTTTATAAACGCAATAATTGCCCGTGTAAGGAGGAAATATGGACTTTTTAAACACGGCCTTCACTTTTCCCACAGTGGTCTACTCTACATTACTGCTGATAGTACTGCTGTTTTGGCTGATTTCTTTGGCAGGCTTTGCCGACCCCGATATGCTCGACGGCGATGCCGATATCGAAGTTGAGGGCGGTGCTGACGGCGGCTCGTTATGGCAAATGGGCTTTGGCGGCGTGCCATTAACTGTGTCGATCAGTTTAATCGTTGCACTGAGTTGGGTGGTTAGCTTTTACGCTCAAAAACTATTTGCGTACCTGCTTGGCGATGGTGTGATGTTTTACCTGATTGGCGGCGCATTTATGCTGGGTAGCCTGTTCGTGGCATTGCCGTTGGCTGCAGCTGCCGTGCGACCTCTGCGTGGCTTATTTGAAAGTCAGCAAACAAGCAGTAAAGATGCGTTAGTCGGACTGGAATGTGTGATTGCTACCGGAAAAGTCACCGCAACATTTGGCCAGGCGCGCGTGTCCCATGAGGGAAGTGAGCAGTTAGTCGAAGTCAGATGTGATGAAGAAAATACGTTTACTCAGGGTGATAAAGCACTGCTGATTGAACACAACGCAACAACCCATAGCTATACAATCGTCACCAACCCCTGGTGATGGCTCAACTTTAAATGGCGCCGGATAAGCGCCCCGGGAATAACTTATAAAACTTATCAGGAAGAGATATGGAATTTTTAAATAACCTTGGACCTGTTTTGACTATCGTTGGTACAGTGATAGTCGTCATTTTTGCTGTCATTTTATTGATTGGTAAATTCTATCGTAAGGTGGAACAAGGCCATGCCCTGATCATCAATAAAATGAAGAATGAGCCAGATGTTACCACCACAGGCGGCATTGTTTATCCGGTGATCCACAAGATGGAAGTGATGGACATTTCGACCAAACGCATGGTGCTGGAGCGCCGCGATAGCAGTGGCTTGATTTGTAAAGACAACATTCGCGCCGACATTGCCATTACTTTTTATATCCGCGTGAACGAAAATAAAGAAGACATATTGCGGGTAGCAAAACAGGTGGGGTGTGCTCGCGCGTCTGAGCCGGAAACACTGCAAGAACTGTTTGAAGCCAAGTTCTCTGAAGCACTGAAAACCGTGGGTAAGCAGATGAACTTTGAGGAGCTGTTCACACACCGTAATGAGTTCCGCGACAGCATCAAAGAAGTGATTGGTCAGGACCTGTCGGGCTATACATTAGAAGATGTGGCGATTGACTATCTGGAGCAAACCTCAATCCACAAGCTGGATGCGAGCAATATTCTCGATGCGGAAGGTATTCGTCGTATCACTGAAAAAACCGCAGCGCAAAACGTTGAAACCAACCAGCTAAAGTGTGACGAGCAGGCGCAAATAGAGATCCAGAATCAGGCGGCACTGGAAAAAACGCTGGAAATTGAGCGTCAGAAAGAAGATGCCAAAGCGAAGCAAAAGCGTGAGATTGAAACTGTTCAGGCACGCGAAGAAGCCGAAGCTGAACGCGTCAAGCAAGAAGAGCGTCTGAAGTCTGAAGAAGCGCGCCTTAAAGCCGATGAAGCAATCCAGATTGCAGAGCAGAACAGGCAGCGTGAAGTCGATATTGCTGAGCAAAATCGTCTGCGCGTGCTGGCCATTGAAGAAGAAAAAGTCGCCCGTTCGCGTGAAATTGAAGTCATTGAGCGTGAAAAAGAAACCGAGATCCTGCGTATTAACAAAGAAAAAGCGCTGGAAGTGGAGCGTAAAGAGATTGCTGACGTGCAACGTGACCGAGTTGCGGTTGAGAAAACCGTAGCCCAAGAGCAAGAGCGCATCAAAGACGTACAAACGCTGGCTGCTGCCGAGCGTGACAAGCAAGCCATTGTGATCCGTGCCCAGGCTGAAGCAGAAGAAGCTTTGGTGAAAGACATTGAAGCGGCAAAAGCACAGGAGCAGGCAGCAGAGTTCAAAGCCCGTGAAATGGAAAAAATGGCTGAAGCTGAGCTGCGTATCGCTAACCAGCAGGCTGAGTCGAAGAAAATTCTGGCAGAGGCAACACAGGTCGAAGCGGCTGCTTCAGGTCTAGCGGAAGCCGAGGTGATCAAGGCTAAAGCACAAGCCAATGCATTGCAGGGTGAAACAGACGCCAAAGTGCTGCAGCAGAAGCTGGAGGCAGAGGCCCACGGTAAGCGCGATATTGGCCTGGCAGATGCCGAAGTACAAACTGCCATGGCAGAAGCTATGGAGAAACAGGGTGAAGCGGAAGCGATTAACCTTGAGCGCAGAATGTCGGCCGAGGCCAAAGGTCTGGAAGAGAAGCTACAGGCCCTTAATGCTATGGATAAAGATGCCCGTGACTACGAAGGCTTTACGCTGCAACTGAACCAGCAAAAAGAGTTGACGCTGGCACAGCTGGAAGCGAACAAAGAAATTGCAGCTCACCAGGCACAAGTGCTGGCTAAGGCACTGAGCGATGCAGACATTAACTTTATGGGGGGTGACGGCCAGTTCTTCAACCAGTTTATGAACGCCATCACACTGGGTAAATCCATCGATGGTTTGGTTAACGAAAGCCAGACAATGCAGACCGTGTTTAAAGACCACCTTAACGGTGAGCGGAATCTGATGGATGACCTCAAAGGCGTGCTGGCAGGTGCCAATGCTTCGTCTGAGACACTGAAGAACATCAATATGAGTAAGTTTTTCCAGCAATTGAGCAACACATCAGATGCCGAAAAACAGCAATTGCTTAGCCTGCTTGGCAATTCACTGAACGGTAATTCAGCTAAAAACACAACACAGGAATAAATCCTGCGCCGGGGCGCTGCCCCAATGTTTTTTAAGGTGCGTGATAGCGAACCGGTATTGCGCACCGGATATGATTACAGGAAAGTGATATGACGGAACCAACAAGCCAGGACACAGCATCACACGGCGCGCTGGAGCAGGGCTCCTATCAACTGATAAAGCGCCGCCTGAGTAACTTCGGTAGTGAGCTACGCACTCAGGTGGATGACCTCAATAGCCAGCGTGTTGATGCGTTTGGCAGCACTGAGCTGAAAGTACAGGGTCGTGCCCGGGTTCGCACTGAGCATAATTGTATTCCCAGAGACATAGTACTGATTGGCGACAAACTGATCTTTGCATACAACGTCTTTATGGGCCTCAAGCAAAGCATCCACGTCAGTGATGTATTTAGTGTGCAAAAGCTGGTGCAGCAGGATGACCATTATGAGGTTGAACCTTACCCTTCAGAGACCAAGTTTCTGACCGACGCCCGTTTTTTGCGGGACTTTGAAGAGCTTTATACCTATTATAAAGAAACCCGTTTGCAGCACCTGTTTGTGCAGGGCGGCAAGCTGTTTGCGCTGTTCCAGATTGGTGACAGGCTGAGCGATGTCAGGGTATTCCGCTGGCAAATTGCCACCGACAATACGCTCGACTATATCGACAACCGTGGTGAACGAGACATCTCAGAACACAGCGGTTTTGATTTTGAATGGATTAAGACGGACCGTGCCCAGCATGAGGAAGGCCGACACCCGCACATTAATGTGCTCGACAAAGTGTTTGTCGAAACCGTTGGTGGCGACCTGACTATCAAAATAGAGAACAATACGGAAACTGGCGAAGGTATTTATAGCGAGCCGGTAGAAGACAGCAATCAGTCATTGGCAGACTGTGAGTTGTATTATGCTCAGGTGGGGGAATTGATCCTGCTCAGGGTATTACCTTATCGCGAAAAGCAGTGGCGTTACTTTATCTATAATTGCCGCAGCCAACAGGTAATGAGACAGGATGCCATAGGTCAGGCTTGTGTCCAGTTGCCTGAAGACCACGGTATTATTTTCCCGGGTGGATACTATTTGCAATCCGGCCAGACGCGCTATTTTGAAGATAAAATAGAGGATTTGGAGTTTCATCGTCAGCTGAAATCGCCTAATGGTGAAGACGTGCTGTACGTTTTTTATGAGCCTACCGAAGGTCGCTATGCGCTGTTTGCCTACAACATCATCGAAAAGAACCTGCAAAACCCCATTTATTGCCATGGCTATGGCATTTATGAAGACGGTTTAACGCTGACGTTTAAAGCAGAGCAGGAAGAAGCTGAGCGGGTTCACCCCATCCAGATCTGGCAAAGCCCCTTTTGTTCAGCAGAGTTTGCTGCCAATGCGCCGGCACCCACAAGCGGCCTTGGCCGTATAGGCAACCCGGATCTGGTCAGGGCTATCTCTGATTTATACAGTGTCTGCAAGGCCATCAGTGAACAAAACCCCAGTGTCTTTCATTACGAGGACCTGATCTCTCATACCCGTGGAATACTTGACCGTTACCACTGGCTGACAGAAGCGGATTTCAGTACGATAAATTCGCAGCTGCATGACATCTTTGAAACCTCAGAGCAGGTACTGGACGAGTTTGAAAAAGTCAGCCAGATCCAGCAAAGTGCCCGACAGGCCGAAGCGGATATTGAACAGGAAAGCCATCAGGTACTGCGTGAGGTACGCCCTGACAGCTTTAAACTGGCCAGCGAGTTTGTGGCCAGTCTGGATGCGCTGAAGCTGCTCAAAGGCAAAGTGATCAGCCTGGAGGAAGTGAAATTCATCAATCTGGATGTACTCAGTACCATTCAAAGCAGTATTGATGAGCAGACTCGCATACTCAGTCATGCCACGGCGACTTTCCTGCAGCAGGACAAAGCTCTTGCGCCTTATCATGAGCATTTGCAGGAGATTAATGAGAAAAGTGAGCAAAGCGACAGTGTCACTGAGCTCAAAGGGTATCTTGGCTCACTGGAAACGCTGGGCGGTGAGCTGGATCTGCTCAATCACACTATGCTGGACCTGGAGATTGAAGACAGCCGGGTAAGAACACAAATTCTTGAAGATGTGAGCGGCGTCTATGCGCTGGTTAACCGTGCTAAAGCGGCCGTTGAGATCCGCCGTAAAAGCCTTGGGAGTGTTGAGGCCAAGGCCGAGTTTGCCGCGCGCTTTAAGCTGTTCAGTCAGAGCATCACCAGCGCCCTGAGCGCCGCTAAAACGCCTGAGCAATGTGACGAGCAGCTATCTCGATTGCTGATCCAACTTGAGGAGCTGGAGTCCCAGTTCAGTGAATATGATGAGTTTCTGGGTGAGATCCTGGCAAAACGGGATGATGTTTACGAAAGCTTTGAAGCGCATAAACAGCAGCTGATTGATGAACGCCAACGTCGGGCACTGAATCTGGCTACCGCAGCCGAGCGGATTTTGCAGGGGGTAAGCCGGCGCACCCAAAGCTTTACTGAGCTGGACCAGATAAACAGTTATTTTGCCTCTGATTCTATGATCAGTAAATTACGCAGTCTGACTCAGGAGCTAAAAGAGCTTGGCGACGAGGTTAAAGCTGATGACATTGCCGCTAAGCTCAAAGCCAGTAAAGATCAGGGGATCCGCTCGCTCAGAGATAAACAGGATATCTATAGCGATGGTGGCAAAACCGTCAAAATCGGCAAGCATGGCTTTAGTGTTAATAAACAGGTGCTGGACCTGACGTTGTTGCCTCGCGATGACGAGTTAATGCTGCACCTGACCGGGACCGAGTACTTCGATGTTATTCCCGATCAGCAAGCCCGTTCACAGTTGGCAGAGGCTGCGGATTACTGGGCGCAAACCTTGCCTTCCGAAAGTGAAGAGATTTATCGCGGTGAGTTTTTGGCAGCGCAGATCCTGCGTGCGGCGCAACGGGGTGAGTCTGGCTTGTCGATGGAACAGCTGCAGCGTGCACTGCAAGATGACTCGTTACTGACCTTAGTGCAAACGTTTGCTGAGCCAAGATATCAGGAAGGCTATGAAAAAGGCATTCATGACTTTGATGCAACCCGGATCCTGAGTGTGTTACTGAAACAGAAAAGCGAGCTGGGGTTGCTGATCTATCCGGCCAGCTGCCGGGTTATGGCGCAACTATTTGTCTCTGCGTTAGAGCGTGAGAAATTACAGCCGCTGCACCAGCAAGCGACTCAGGCGCAACTGATGGCCACGACGCTGAACGATCCACGCTTTAACCAGTTACTGATTGGTGAGCTAAGTGAGCAGCTTTGTGATTTTGCAGCGCAGCTGGGTGATTACACTAAGAGTCTGGCACAGTATTCTGCGCAGCTGAGTGCTGAATATCTCATTCAGGTGTTGGCAAGCAGTAACGGCCTGCCACAGTTTGAAGTGCAGACAGAGGCACGTAAACTGGCGGAGCAGTTCCAGAGTATGGCTAAAGCCAAAGGCTTCTGGCAGACGCTGCAAGAGACCTTTGCTGAGTTAACTACCTTGTCAGAAAAGCGCCGCCTGGCTTCCGGCTGGCTGAAGGCTTATGGCGAGCAACAGGATGCGGGTCTCGATTGTCAGATTGAAGCGGCGAATTACTTGTTGCTGGTTGAGCACAAAGCACTCAGTTATCAGGTGCGGGATGTTCAGACACAGACGCACGTATCCGGTTTGATGGGGCAACACCTGCGTATTGAAGAGCAGACTCTGGCGCTTGATTATGCTGAGTTTTTGGCCCGGACCACTGCTTACATTGAGCAGGCTTTACCTGCATATCAGAGCTATCAGCAGTTAAAAACGGATGTGCTGCAGGCGCAAAAAGCGCGCTTGCAACTGGAAGAGTTTAAGCCCAGACCGCTGAGCTCATTTGTGCGCAACCAGCTCATAGATAAGGTCTATTTTCCGATCATTGGCGATAACCTGGCCAAGCAAATCGGTGCCTCAGGCAGTGCTAAGCGTACCGACTTAATGGGGATGTTGTTGCTGATCTCGCCGCCGGGATACGGTAAAACCACTTTGATTGAATATGTGGCAAACCGTCTGGGGCTGACCTTTGTTAAAGTGAACTGTCCGTCTATTGGTCATGATCAGGTCTCGTTAGACCCGTCGCAGGCAATCAATGCGACAGCTGCTAAAGAGATAGATAAGATCAACCAGAGCTTCGAAATGGGCAACAACGTAATGCTCTATCTGGATGACATTCAGCATACCAACCCGGAGTTTTTACAGAAGTTTATTTCGCTGTGTGACGGCTCACGACGCATTGACGGGGTATGGAATGGTAAGAGTAAAACCTACGACCTGCGTGGTAAAAAGTTTGCAGTGGTGATGGCGGGCAACCCGTATACCGAATCGGGTGAAAGCTTTAAGATCCCGGACATGCTGGCGAACCGGGCTGACATTTACAACCTGGGCGATACATTGGCCGGGTGTGAGCAAGAGTTTGCCATGAGCTTTGTGGAAAACGCACTTACTTCCAATGCCGTGCTGGCGCCACTGGCAAACCGCAATATGGCTGATTTGTACAAGCTGGTGCGCATTGCGCAAGGGGAAGACATTTCTCTGAACGAGCTGGAATATGGTTACTCTCAGGCCCAGGCGAATGAAATTACTGCGGTACTCCAGAAGTTACTGGTCATTCGAGAAACCGTGCTTAAAGTAAACGCCCAATATATTGCCTCGGCAGCGCAGGACGATAATTATCGTACTGAGCCACCATTTAAGTTGCAGGGCAGTTACCGCAACATGAACAAGATGGCCGAAAAGGTAGTCGCCGCCATGAATCAGGACGAACTGGAAAACCTGATCCAGGATCACTACCGGGGTGAAGCGCAAACACTGAGTAAGGGCAGTGAAGAAAACCTGCTTAAACTGGGTGAATTGCGCAATACCCTGACAGCACAGGAAAATGAGCGCTGGGCTCAGATCAAGGCGGACTATGCGCGCCTTAATCGGGCTAATGACGCGGGAAGTCCGGCATTGCTGGCGGTTGAGCAGTTAGCTGAAGTGAGCGGTGCGTTGTCACAGATAGCGTCTCGTCTGGATAAAACGCAGTTAAGTCACAATTACAGTGAGCAATTTGAAGGATTGCGAGCGATTCTTGGTGAACAGGGAGTGACAGCACAGCTGCAACAACTGACCCGACAAGCTGAGCAGCCAGCCATCCTCACGGCGTTGGAGCAACTTACTGAACAGCACAAGGCGCAAAACCAGCAACTACCGCACTGGCTGGAGACCATCACTGAGACAATAAACTCGGTCGCGCAGAACAGTGACCGCGTCACTCGTCAGGGGCAGGCTGAGCTCAAAGAAGTGCTCGAAGTGCTGGTGGCTTATCAACAGTCAGGGCAAAGCGAGCTGGTGCAGACACTGAGTGAGACGGTTGGTCAGGCGATGGCTCAAAGCGATCAGCTTGCTGCCAGCAATCAGGCAACGCTGCGATCCGCGCTGGACTCAATGCTCAGGCAGCAGCAAACCAGCATGTCGGCTCAGGCTAAGGATATATCGAATGCACTGGCGCAGTCCGTTGCAGGGTTAGCACATCATCAAAGCGCGCTGGATAACGTGCTGGCATCGCTGAGCAGTCAGCAACAGTCTGAACAGAGAAAGCAAAGTGATGCCCAGCAAGCACTGATTGGCGAATTAACCGCGCAGCTGGCACGCATTCAGTCGGCTAATGTACAGGTAGATAACTACAGTGATGATGCCAGTGCCCAGGCGTTAGCAGCGGTCACTGAGTTACTGAGCCAAATGCATCAGGCGTCGCAGCAGGGTAATGATGCGGGGTTGCGGGCGCAACTCACAGAGATCCTTGATAAGCTTGATAATTTGCAGCTGGCGCCTGCTGACAGTAATGAACCAAGAGGAGAGAATCCTTATATGTTATAAGGCCGCACAGTGCGGCCTTATAATCTCTGCTTACTCCTCGCCTTCCGTGCTATTCGCGGTTGGTGCAGGAGTATCTGACACTAAGCCCTGACTATCTCTGACGTTCTTTTGAACGGCAATAGCGGCATACAGGCTCATCAAATACGCGATACCATAAAAGCCCTTTTCACTGAGCAGTAGCTCGGCGCGCCACAGGGCAAATACCAGTAGCACTAACGCCAGAAGGGTGGAAGCCAGGCTCAAGACATAATACATGTGTGAGGTTGGGATCTGCTCCTGTCGGTCACGGATACACTTTTGCAGTGATACCGCAGAAAACAGGCCATACAACAGTGCTATCAGGTAATACCCTTTTTCATTCAGTGCCATTTGCGCATTGAACAGGCCTATCAGGTAGCAGGCAATACCAATCAGCAGGGCAGCAACAGAGGCCAGTCTAAATGCTTTACTCGGTGCATAAGGGGTTGTTGTTGTCATACTGTGTTCTCCTAAAGCGGGTATTTCAATTCAACCGGGCCATCCGGCGTCAGCACGGTACTGTGTGCCAGCAACTGATTGTTCTTTAGATATCGGGCAATTGAGGTAAAAGTGGTGGTTTTGACCTTACCCTGGTGATCTCTATTGTCTATGCCATCGTTAAAGAAGGAGCCCAGCGCCAGTTTAAAACGGCTGACATTGAGTGTTTGCGGCTCAAAATAAGCTCGCGTATTCACTTTAAGCTGTGCCATGTCCGTGGTGTTATATAAAGCTGCATTGATCACATTCAGCGTATGTTCGGTGCAATTTTGCTTCTGGTTGTTAAATGGGTTGGCTACCACCGAATAACGCGGATTATGGACCTTGGCAGGTACTCCCTGCGCAAATGCATCCAGTAACTTTTGTTGCAATGCCCGCGTAGGTATCGCAATGGCCGCTTTGAGGTCATGCACTGACCAGAAAAAGTCCGTCGGGTAATCTACTATCAGCTGGCTGGTGCCGGGGTCGTCGCTCAGTTGATATAAATTGTGAATAGCATAACCCTGCTTTTTCTCGCCATCAGTGGTCGTGAGTTCGGAGTAGACAGCCAGTGCAACATGAGTAAATTCAATGCCCTCAGGTAGGTCGCCCTCGGGGCGACCGACCCGGCCGATAACAAATACATGCGCGCCTTGTTGTGCGCTGTAGCGCTCAACCTGTTTGGCAAACTGAGCGATCTGGTTAGCTTCAAAGCGGGCTTCACCACTGTTTTGGCTGCCTGCAAACGTATGTGTGCTGGCACATATTGCTGCGGCCACGCACAATCCTTGTATCCAGTTCATCATTACAGCTCCTCGTTAAGAGCTTGTGCCGGTGCAGGTCCTGCAATTAATACATCGTCACAAATAGGCAAAGGTTTTGGGCTGGCGGCATCAGATAAGTCTGTCGCGGCCTGGGTACTGGCCATACCTACTGAAATTGCACTGAACCCGACTACTGCAACGGGGATAGAAACTGCAATCATAGACACTTTTGCGCCTTCAACGGCGCTTTCACCAACGCTAAGTGCACTGTACTTACTGGCCTGACTGCCATGATGGCTTGCCTGTGATGCATGGCTGTCATTGGCTGCTGCCTGCGTACAAACCATACTTAATAGTGCTGTGCATAAAACTGAACGAAGTAAGTGAGTCATATCTTTCCCTCCTGGTAAGCAAACCATGTGGTTTGCGTTGACTTGCTTTCCAATTTACCGGAGGGATTGAATTTGTATACTCAAAATTAATATGTATAGTAATTAGAGACTATAAGTATAGGAATTTAATACTTTGAGCCAGATCCCATTAATCACTTCAACGCTTAAACAGCTATTGAAGCAACATAAACTGACCTATAAAGAGGTTGCCAATGCACTGGATATGAGCGAGGCCAATGTGAAGCGGGTCTTTGCCAGCGAGCAATTCAGCCTGCAACGACTTGAACAGATCTGTGAGCTGATGCAATTGTCTTTGGCGGACTTGTTTGCACTTGGAGAGCAAAAGCAATCACTTATCAGCCAGCTCACGCAGGCACAGGAGCAGGAGTTGATGGAGAATCCGAAACTGTTTTTGGTGGCTGTGTGTGTACGTGATGGCTGGCAGTTTGAAGACATCATTGCTCAGTATCAGATAGATGAACTTGAGTGCATTCGCTTGCTGGCGCGATTAGATAATCTGAATATGATCCAGCTGTTGCCTAACAATCGCTATAAATCTTTAGTAGCCCAGGATTTTCGCTGGATCCCCGGCGGCCCGCTTGAGCGGTTTATCGAACAACAGGTGTTGACCAAGTTTTTACAGGGAGATTTTAACCGTGAGGATAGCTTTCGGTTTTATTTACGCGGAAGCTACAGTGATGCCACCATCAGTGTGGTACGGCGTCGTCTTGAGCAGCTCACCAAAGAAGTTGCTCAGCTTAACCAACAGGATGCACGGTTACCTCTGGAAAAGCGTCAGAGTGTGGGGCTATTCATGGCGATGCGCCCCTGGCAACTGGGGTTGTTTAATGATCTCAGGCGGGATGATTAAAAACATATCTCAATAAGCTATGTCGACGAAAGGTTTCTTTGTTGTATTTAAATAGGTACGATATCGGGTTTTTCCTGACGATCCAACATTGAACCCGGAGATACCATGATAGATATCAGCTTGCTGCCTTTGTTTTTCACGACCATTTTCTTTTTGGTAATCAGTCCGGGTCCTGATCTGATTCTTTTGTCCAGTTACTCTGCTACAAAGGGGTTTCGAGCGGGACTCTTCATTGCGTTGGGTATTTTGTTTGCGGGTGTGATTCAGACAGCGTTGGTGGCTTTTGGCCTCGGACAGTTAATGCAGACCATGCCGCTTGTGGCTTTGATTATAAAGATGATCGGGGCGGGCTATCTCGCCTACTTGGGTGTGAAGATGTTGCTGCATTGGCACAAGCATAGTAACACAGCGCAGCCAGAGAGGAGCGCTGCTATGACCGATTCAGACCTTAATGGGTTAGAGCTGATCAGGCGTGGATGCTTTAATAACTTACTTAATCCCAAAGCGTTGTTATTCTTCAGTTTGTTTTTACCTCAATTTACCTCTTCAGAGTATGCGATGACTACACAGTTAATTGTACTTGGGCTTCTGCTTAGTCTGTTTGCGTTTTTCATTAACCTGCTATTTGCTGCCGCTTTCAGTAATTTGGCAAAAACTATTGTAACACGGGCAAAAAGCATTAAGCGCTGGGCTGTGCACCTAGACGGAATTTTGGGTACTTTGTTTATTGTGTTATCGGCACGGCTAGTGTTGAGTAAATGAGAATTCATTATATGGTAATAAGCAACAATTAAGGTTGAGGTGTTCCTTAATTAAATACATGTTGTCTGCTTTTTCAGGGGCGGTGAATAATATATTTTCTGAATCTAATCACGAGAATACTTTATGTTTTAGCAAAGGTAACATGAATTTAATTGTAAATGACACGATATCATTGATTAATTTTTTCTAATTATTTAGTATTGCATTCGCTTGGCTCCAAAAGTAGAACAATAATTAAACAATAAAACATTGCCCCGACAATGTGGCTTGACGGACCTATATGGAATTTGAAACAACACTGACGCGCTCTGCGCACTACCTGAAACAGGCTTTGCCGATCATGATCCGTTATCGGATCCCGCTGACTCCGTTAAATTATTCGATTTGCTACTGCTACGTCGTGGGCTCACAACCTGAATTGAATGTAGAGTTAGATCAGATTTTGGCGCGCTATCAGAGTTGTCCCCCTCATTTAGCCAGAGAGTTGTTTGATAAATATCTTTCACAGCAAGATTTGGCATTGTTTCATGAAATATCTCATTCATTTCAGGGCACCATAGATCAAGTGCAGAGCGAAATATCGCAAACACTGGAGACGTCACAGGATTTTTCAGCGTTTTTATCCGAATGCCACTATGGATTGCACAATTTGAAAAGGCAGGGCTCTGAGCAGGATCCTCGTGCGTACGACGAAGTACTGGAATATGTATCCAGATTGACGCGCGAAGCGGTCATGATGCAGCAAAATGCGCTAGGTTTTCAGAATAAGCTGGAGGTGGCCTATGACGAAATCAAACTGCTTAAAGAAGCACTTTTTGCGTCACAACGAGAGGCCAACACAGATAAACTCACCGGCCTGCTGAATCGTGGTAAATTTGACGAAGATATCGTTAGCTTCTGTACTCATAAGATGAGCAAGCAAAAGGTCTTGGTGTTTGTTGATATTGATCACTTCAAGCAATTCAATGACGACTTTGGTCATCAAAAAGGTGACGATATTCTTCGTAAAGTGGCCGAAAAGTTGGCGCACCACGCGCAAGGTCGTGGTGATGCTTATCGCTACGGTGGTGAAGAGTTTTGTCTGACATTGTCACTCAGCAGTGTCAGTGAAGCGGTCAGCTTTGCTAATATGATCCGTCAGGATATTCGAAAACTCTCGGTAAAAGACAAGAAAACGGGTAACCCCATCAGACAGATCACCGCCAGTTTTGGCATTGCACTACATAAAGAAGGCGCACCCTGGCAAACGCTTATTGAGCTGGCAGACAGGGCTTTATATCTGGCTAAATCACATGGCCGTGACAGGGTGGAAGTAGCCGGTTAGCCGGCTTAGCATACTGTGCTTGTGTAACGATTTTTGCCAATAAAAAATACTTCAACTTTCCTCATATATATTATTCCCCAAATTACAGACGTTAACAAAAGTTTAATTTTCATTCATTTTGTGGTTGATTTTTGATCATATACTCATTAGCTTATTATTCGCTTTACCAAAAGGTCAGACGTCAGATGAGTGTCATATTTATGCAATTTCGCCAGTAGCTAGTGTCGTGGTATGGCAAATTGCCAGCGGATAGAAATCTGAAGGCTGGTCACAGAACACAATGATTTTAATAGGATTAAAGAGGAAATTATGCAGCACAAAATCAAATACTACCTGCGCCTGTCTTGGCTTTTCCTGCTGAGTTCGGTGGCATTTAATACGTTTGCAAGTGGTTATAAAGTTGTACTTATTCATGGTCTTCAGACCAGTCAAGTGACCTCTGGTTACCCAATTGATGTAACGGGCGATGGTGAGTCATATTGGTCAGAATTCTGGGGTCAACACGCTGATGTTCGCATTGACTGGCCTGCTCTAGAGCGCATTGAAGGAAAGATAGCCAGTGACTATGTCTGGCCAAAACTAAAGCAAATGTCTCAACAGGGAACCTGTCAGCCTGGTTGTATCCTTGTTACGCATTCAACGGGTGATTTAGTTGCGCGTTACTTATTGGATAATCAGGCGAACTGGCTGGAAAATGCCGGTCTTACGCCACTGAATATTGTTGCTACCTTTGACATTGCCGGAGCCGGTGGTGGTAGTGAGCTGGCCGACCTGGCTGTGAGTGTCGCACAGGGAACTGCTGGTCTGAACCCACTTCTTGAAGCGGCGATCAGAGCCTGGCTGGGTGGCTCTGTTGAAGGCCGGTTAGGTGTACTGAATGACCTGAAAGTGAACAATGCCAGACAAATAGCTGCGCTACCAGAAGCAAGAACACCAAGACTGCGTTTTGTTGCGGATGGCACACTGTTTCTCGGTGCAACCAAGCTTTTCTTAAAAGGAACAGACGATAGTGTTGTTGCAACACACTCCGCGTGTGGCGCAAGTCGTGCCGACGACTTTGGCAGCTGTAGTACAAGTATCGCTACCAGCGGAAAAATCGCGTCTCAAAGTGATGCTGTTAGTGGGTTCATGCCATATCACTACCCAATGTTGATGAGCGATAACTACGACCATTTCTCTGTGATCAATGATCGTGCAGAAGGCAAAGTGACCGCCGCTCAGACTAGCAGACAGCTGCTTGATGGTAACACTGTAAGCTTCAATACATACACCGAAGAAACGGGTGCCTGGTTCTGGAAGAGTACCTATCGTTATGTTGAAAACTCAGGGAATAACAGCCTGTCTCGTCTAATGCTTAATGCGATGCAATAGGAGAGAAAGGTATGAAGCCCCGGATGTTCATTATTCTGATGTTTGTGGCAATCGGGCTTGGTTACTGGTGGCTCAGCGGTGACGCTGAGCCTGCTCAGGTTCAAACCGACACTAACAAAAACACGCCAGCGCAAGCGCCACTTGCTAAAAAAGCGAAAGCAGCTGCTGAGGTGGCGCCACAAACAACACTGCCGCAAAAACGAGACAGACATATTCCCGTGCAAATGACGGAAGCCGCAGACCACATTGCTCAGCATTATGAACAGCAATTGCAGTTTGCGCCCTATTCGCAGCCATTGACAGCGGCAGATGCTGACAGACTCACGCCTAATCATTTTTATCCTGTCACTATCCCGACGCAGAATATAGACGAGGTATTGACACTCAAACTCAGTCAATATCGTTTCGTATACCCAGAGCCGATAGAGTTAGTGCTAACGGGCAGCGATATATACAGTGCCACAGTAACGGTCAGTGAAGTCGACAGTAACAAAGTGCTGACTACCCAAAGCCTGATAGAGCAAGAAGGCAGTTACAGATCGCGTATTAAGGGAAAGAAAACGTTTCCGCGGGAACTGCAACTGACTGTTCGTGCTCACGTCAGAGGAGACGAAATTCCACTGGTGGCGCAGATCCACTATATGAAACCGAGTGCCGAATTACTTAACCTGGAACAGCCGACGGTACAGGGGAGTGACCTGCTTGTATATGCCAGGCTTAAAGTCCAGGAGGCGGGGATTTATCGGATCAGGGCCAACCTGTTTTCGGGTGATCAGCCATTGTCTCATGTTGTGGCGAGAAAACGCCTGAGTGAAGGAACGCAATTATTGCCACTTAAGATCCACCAAAGCGTCCTGCCGCAACAGGCTTCAGCACTCAAGCTGACAACCTTTGTGGTAGAGCGTATGTCTGGTTCGCCACAGGAGAAAGCCCGCTATGGCCGCAGTAACGTGGATACCTATATGCTTGATGGCGTGGATCTATCTGAATTGAGCAGAGTGCCCTATACACCCACTGAACAGGAACGACAAAAACTGGCATTTCTGAAGCAGCTGGGGAACCAATAAGTGCAGATTTAAGTACTCTATTCTTTTGCATGCCCGGTGCATGCAATAAAGCCGATTTGCCATTTCCGCCTAATTAAACTCATCGTATGATTCAGCTCTGTGTATGTGTGTGATGCTCAATCGTCCGGTTTGCTTGATCTCTGAGCAGATGTTCGATACTGTTTTTGTTCCCAAATTGGTGTTAAATACACTTAAGACTGATAGGTCATAACGATAAAAGGATAGGTATGGTTGTCATTGAAAAATTGTCTCCATCACACATAGCTGCTGTTACAAGGATACAACTGGCACCAGAACAGATCCGTTTTGCAGGCACTTCAGATGAGTTTTTAGAAGACGAATGTGACACCACACATCGACATGTGATCAAGCGTGATGATAGCCTGATTGGTTACTTTAAGCTCGATTTGGCTTATGACAAAAAATATGAGTATTGCCCGGCTGGCGCTTTGGGGTTACGTGCATTTGTAATTGATAAACAGTATCAGGGCAAAGGGCTGGGGACTTCGGCAGTAAAAGCGCTGCTGGCATATCTGTCTGTCCATTATACGTCTTACCCATGGTTGTATTTGGGGGTTAACTGCCAAAATCTGGGGGCTTACGCTTGTTATTTAAAAGCCGGGCTGGCAGTTTGTGATGATAAGTACTTGGGTGGACCTGCAGGACCGCAATACATTATGTATGGAAAAATTCCGTCCAGTTAATTGTGATATATGAAAGGAAATCAGATGTCCGACAAACCCGTTGCCAAAAAGCTCTGTAACTTTTTGATTGAAAATGCTGCTGCAGATTTCAGACTGGCAGATGGCCTGACTTACCTTGAGGATGTACACTTCCATGACTGGGCAGCAGAAACGGCGCTTGATAAGTACCGTAAAGCTCATCACGGGCTTTGGGTAGGGGGCGTTGTTCTACTGACCCGGCACCATATCAAGTTCTCTCCCAACCTGATAAACATACTTTTTCATAAAGGGGATTACTCATTGTCCATACCATTATCACATATTATGGACATGAGTCTTGAATCAGGTTTATTGACCAATATTATCGTACTGACAACACCTTATGGCTTTTACCGTTTTCGCTGTTTTGGTGCGCGCGACTTTATGACGGTCATACACGCTCAACGACAGGGCGAACACCTTACCAGATAACCGGGGCCTTACCCCGGTGTAACCATAACAGCGGGTGTCTATTTCACATAGTAGAGCAGGGTATTTTGCTCCGCACCATTTAATTCATTTGTGTACGAGTGTTTTTTGGTAAGTTCTGCCCTTTGTCGTGTAATACTTATTTCCCGAAACCCGGGGCGGTTGAGGTCGTTTATCTTGCGTAACCTCATAGCAGAGTCTTGCTGGCTATACCTCAGTCGCCTGGAAAGTTTTTTTGTTTGAGTGGTCTATACTTACTTTCATTATCGGGGTCTGAGAAACGCTTCAGGGATGTGAACTGTATGAGTACCAACTATGTGGTGATTGTATTCGGTGGTCTGGCGGCTGTATTTTTGAGCCTTGCGATACAATTTTATTTATACGATGGCAGTCGTAGCCGCGAGACCGCGGTGAACAGCAGCATTGAGTTGGTCACTTATTCTACGCAATGGGTCGATGCCGCGATTCAGCCTCTGCCACGCATTGAACAGTATGATGTTGGCTGGGTTCAGCTTGGTAAAGCACTGTTTAAAAGCCCGTTACTTTCAGCGGACAATACAACCTCATGCGCATCTTGCCATGATTTGTACAACGGAGGAGACGATGGTTTTCCGGTTTCAGTTGGGATAAATCAGCAATTGGGCAGCCGTAATGCCCCGAGCGTGATCAACGCAGTGTTTAACTTCAGGCAGTTTTGGGATGGGCGAAGTGTCGACCTGACCAGTCAGTTGCCTTTACCTATTCATAACCCCTTGGAGATGGCCAGTAACTGGTCTCAGGTCATTGCAAAACTTCAGCAGCAGCCGCACTTTGTCAGCAGTTTCAGTGCGGTGTCAGATGAAGGGATCACAGCCGAAAATATCACCAAAGCCATTGTTGCATTCCAAATGTCACTGGTATCTGAAAATACCCCCATTGATGCCTACTTGCTTGGAGACAAGAGCGCCTTAACGGCACAACAACAGCGCGGCTATCGTAAATTTGTTGAACTGGGGTGTGTGACCTGCCACCAGGGTCGCAATATTGGCGGTAATATCTATCAGAAAATGGGTCGTCTGGAGCGTATGCCCAATGAATTGCTAAATGACTTTGGTCGTTATCAGTTAACCCGTAACGAGCAGGACAGGTTTGTATTTAAAGTCCCAAGTCTACGCAACGTCGCCAATACCGAGCCTTATTTTCACAATGGTTCAGTGGCTAATTTGTCGGATGCAATAAGGCTGATGGCACGAGGGCAGTTGGGTTTAGAACTCAGCGAGGAGGATATCGCTGATCTGGAAGCCTTGCTGCATGCCTTTTCAGGGGAACTACCGAGGTCATTGAAAGAGTGAAATACATACTTGAAGGGATTACCCTATTGCTGATTTGGTGGCTCGGTTCGAACGCAATTGACCAATACCATCAACTACGGGACGTACAGGCTACACTGGCATTGAAAGAGCGGCTCAACAGAGCCACAACCGAGTTGTCGCTTGAGACCCTGTCAGCCATGGACAGCAATATTTATCACTTTGACAAGCATGCACAGAAGCAGCTTGAGTTTGAAAGTGTTTATAATGAGTTAGTATCACGGCAGCTGCTCAGTGATGAGATGAACAAAGCGATATCGCACTTTCATGATGCCATTGACACATACATGCAGCTCGCCTCTATGCTCAAAACATCTTACCGCTACATTGCAAAACAAGAATTGGAAAGTGACGCGTTTTCACCACAGGCACAGCTCATTGTTAGTAAAAGTGCGGCACTGGTGTCTAATCTTCAGGTGACAAACTCGCACAGGGTCATTGAGCAGGTTCGTCAGCAACTTGCGCAGTCTATGGTTACACTCACCCAGCTTGAGCAGGAAGGACGTACCTTCAGGGTAATGCGTTTGCATATAGAGTTTATATTGGAAAATGCGCTGATGGCCTCAAATTTGTTGGTGCCAATTCAAAACAGCAGTTTATCTACCGCTATTTTGCGGGAAACACAGCAACTCAACAACCAGGTCGATAGGGTTTACTGGCAGATGATACAGTCCGTATTTTGGTTTCTGCTGCTGGTATTTACGCTGATTTTAATCGTCTTATTTCGACTTATGAGTGGCCTGAAGAAAGCCAATGAACAGGCTAATCAGGCT
The DNA here is from genome assembly GCF_056161105.1 of Pseudoalteromonas sp. AWH4_217. Lineage (NCBI taxonomy): Bacteria > Pseudomonadati > Pseudomonadota > Gammaproteobacteria > Alteromonadales > Pseudoalteromonadaceae > Pseudoalteromonas > Pseudoalteromonas sp. AWH4_217. Next base: position 262,284 of record NZ_JBSWYM010000006.1, read on the forward strand.
GCCCAAACCAAGTCTTTATTTCTCTCAAATATGTCTCATGAGATTAGAACTCCGATGAATGGCATTATGGGGCTGACGGATATTCTTTTGTCCACTGAATTGACCAGCGTACAAAGGAATTACCTGGAGAAAGTGAGGTTTTCAGCAAATGCACTAACCACCATCATCAATGATATTCTGGACTTTTCGAAAATTGAGTCCAAAAAACTCAATATTGAACAAATCCCTTTCCAGTTTGAGGAGCTGCTGGATAATTTGCGGTCGCTGATCACGCCCATCGCCAATACTAAGGGGGTGAAGTTAATTTTCGATATCGACCCAAACCTCAATGAATGGTATGTCGGCGATCCGGTTAGAATTAATCAGATAATGCTTAACTTTGCTTCTAACGCCGCAAAATTCACTGAAGAGGGCACCATCACTTTAGCGGTACACAGGCAACCCAAAGATGCAGCCAGTGACTGGCTTGAAATTGCGGTGAGCGACACGGGCATTGGCATAGAAGAGGACAAAGTCGCGCTGTTGTTTGAACGTTTTACACAGGCCGAATCCTCGACCACACGGCGTTATGGAGGAACCGGACTGGGGTTGACGATATGTAAATTACTTGCTGAGCTGATGCAAGGTGAAATACGCGTTACCAGCGAAGTAGGTGTTGGCTCAACGTTTATGGTCCGCTTGCCGATGGCAACACTGGATCACGCTCCTCAGGCAACTGAAACAAATGAAAAAATCATGCTGGACGGCTCAATACTCATTGTGGAAGACGATCCAGTATATATGGAAGTCAGTGTTAATATTGCGACTTCGGTTGGGCTGACGGTTGCGCGTGCCCACACAGGGATGGAAGCAGAAGCGCGGCTGTCGGCCGAAACATTTGATATGTTACTGCTGGACTGGGTGCTACCTGACTGTGAAGCCAATGAATTATTGGAGCGACTTGAGGCTCTCGCGATACTGCCCGCCAAAGTGGTGATTTACACAGCTCACACAGAGCAAAGCATAACGCCTAAAATTGATTATCCTATTTTGTATAAACCCCTGTTAAAAAGAGACTTGATCAGCCTGTTTATTACAGATAGCCCTAACGAGCACGCGGCAACAGATGATCAGCTGACATCCAGGCTATCAGGCGAAGCCGCAGGTACTGCACAGACCCAAACATTCCGTGTGTTGCTGGTAGAGGATAATGATATCAACCGTATTGTGGCTACTAAACTGCTTGACCGGTTCAATATAGAGATTGTGATTGCACAAAATGGACAGCAAGCCGTTGATGAAATCAAGGCATGTGATGGCGCATTCGACCTGGTCTTTATGGACATTCAGATGCCGGTAATGGATGGTATGGAAGCCACTCGTATTGTGCGGCAAAGTTACGATGAGTCACAGCTCAAGATCATCGCCTTAACGGCCAATGTAATGCAAAGTGAGGTCGAAAAATACCTGGGAATTGGTATGAACGATCACCTTGGCAAGCCATTTAAAACCGATGAGCTGGATAGAATTCTGAATCGGTATTTGTTCAACGTGGATAAAGTGGAATGCTAGTTCGCAATGAGGGAGAGGTTCAATTGCTTTATTGAATTTATGGGCGAACCTTGATTATGTTTTGCAGGGCACGCCATGTGCCCTGCAACGTGAGATTTACTTTACAAAGTACAGTAATTCGTCCTGCTGATAGCGAGAGCTTTCGTTACTACCGTAAGGCCAGACATCGAATCGAGTTTTGGAGTTTGGAGCCTGAATAACAGAGGCACCCTGATAGGTGTAAGTTGCTGCACGTGTTGAATCTTTGTCTCCTAATATAACACCTGAGAAGTCCCATGATACATCACAGTTGGTGTCCTCATGGTGCCAAATTAAACCATAATCTCCCAGCGTTGACAGCTCAGCCAGACTTTCATCGGTGTAAATATTCCGGCAGTTTGCATTGTTCATTTTTGCCTGATAGACCTGAGTAATGCGGCCATGTTCATCTTTAAACATCATGCCGCCCGAGACGGTTTGTCTTAGCGCTTGCCATCTTTGCGCCTTCATAACCGAAAATTCAGCAGGTGAGACGACTTCCCCTTCCTGTATATTCTCTATGTTGTCTTTGTGATTTGCGAATAAGGTCCACCCTCCGCCCTGATAATCCATATCACACCAGACTTTAAAGGGGTCGATACCAAAGTTTTCACCATCCGGATCAATAAGATAAAATCCAGTACTGGCAACCGGTAACTGAGTTTTGATATCCAGGCAGTTACGACCTGTTGGAGAAAGTGTGTCTTCAATTTTATCCAAACGCTTGATCACGTTTGTGTAGTCGTTGCGAACAGCCAGATACTGATTTTCCAGCTCGGCTACTCTCAGTTGCAAAGATTGGATCTGTTGCTGCTGTTGCGCTGAGGCGTCAGAGATGCTCTGAAGTTGCTCGTCTACATAGCGTTTTGTCACCAAGTGAGTTGGTTGCAAAGGATCATCGGCAATGGCGTTACCAATAACGTGGAGTGCTTCACCGGGAGAAGTTGTACCAATACCTACTTGTTTGAGCGTTGTGACACTGGTCGATGACTCCTGCCAGTCCGTATCCGAGACAATTTGTGGGTCTGCTGGAATGGGCTCCTGTGTATCTGCATGAGCTTGACAGGCCATAGCCAGAGTTAATGCGATTGTAATGGCGCTGAATTGATATAGTGTCTTCAAAGTAGTGCTTCCTTATTAATGTGATAAATCCCGAGCGTCGTATTGTATCGGTTATAAATACAATATTTAACTAGACATAGTTGCGAGTTTTCTGTGCTCATGTATCTTTGGTGGGTATACCTCCCTCTTGCTAATTCACCCTTGCAACAACAAAAACACCCCAAACAAAGCAATCGCACCGCCGCAGAGCATGGCTTTGGTAACGGCTTCTTTTTTGATTAAACTAAGGGTCATCACCATGAGTGGGGCAGTCGCAAAAATGGTTTGTGCGATTGCCGGGTCCGTGTTGTTCACGGATACAAGTTGCAACCACAACCCGATAAAAGTGCCGAAAAAAACCGCGATAAACAACCAGCGCTTTCCTGATATTTGCTTTAATGTCAGTGCTTTATTAAGGCTATGAGATTTCAGGCAGGCAACCAGGCAAGCAACAAATAAGGTGCCGGATGCCAGACGGATCAATGCGGCCCACAAGCTACTGATGTCTTCGTTGATTAATGCGCCTTTCGAGAGCACCATACCTGCGGCCTGACATGATGCCGCCGTCAGCGCAAAAGTTACGCCCAGCAGATAATGGGTTTTGTCCGGGAGCGGTTGGGCTTTATTGGGTTTTATAGCCAGAATAACACCAAAGGTGGTCACAGCGATGCCAAGCCAGGCGACTGGCCCAAGGTAAACGCCCAGAATCAGGATATTCAGAATGCCTGCAATAGCGGGAGCCAGGCTTTCAATCACCAAGGTGCGTGCCGGGCCAATATTTCTGAGCGCTGCAAAGTAGGCACTGTCACCGATGGCGATACCCAATATGCCACTGGCAATCAGCCAGGCCCAGCTTGATGATTGCGCTGGGTACAGAGTGTCTTGTGCAATGAACAGGCATAGTGCCATCAGTGCAGATGCAATAACCCCTTTACTGACGTTTAACTCGAATGGACTCAGATGGTGACTAAACCGTTTGTACAACAGGGTTGAAAACGCCCAAACAAACGCAGCACTGATGGCTGCACCTTCGCCTATTCCAATCATCTTATTATTCTTCTGCTGAACTAAAAGCGGCTAGTATACATAAACCAAACGAAAGAGGCATGGTAGCAGCCTCAGTTGAATAAAAATCGTAAAAAAGTAACTAAAAAATGATTGACGTCGTGTTGAACTAAGTTTAATTTCGCTGCGATGTTTCAATGAGGGCCATACAGCATTTAGTCAACCCAAAATTAGGCAGAACTTACTCGCCTTGTCAGGCGTGTTTTTGTGTTTATAGAAATTTGGGAAATGGTTATGGCTGAGCCCAGTGCAATTAGCATTATTCCCCCTGTTGTCGTGTTAACACTGGCAATTATTCTTCGTCGTCCAATTTTATCTCTGGTGATTGGGGCTTTGGTTGGCCTGGCTTTAGTGGATATATCGGGCGTACTGGCAAACTTTGCTGCGGTATCGCTTAAAGTGATGGGCGATGAAACCATCGGCTGGCTGATTTTAGTGTGTGGCTCCTTTGGTGCCCTGATTGCGTTGCTGGTGCATACCGGTGGTGCGCTGGCTTTTGGCCGCAGTGCTTTGAAACTGGCCAAAGGACCCAAGTCGTCGCTACTGATGACTTATGTATTGGGCGTTGTGATCTTTATAGACGACTATCTCAATGCCCTGACCGTGGGTGAAACTATGCGCCGGGTGACCGACAAATTTAAAATCTCACGAGAAATGCTGGCTTATGTTGTGGATTCTACAGCGGCACCTATCTGTGTGCTGGTTCCATTGTCGACATGGGCAGTATTCTTTGGCGGCCTTTTGGTTGATAACGGCGTGGCCCTTGAGGGGCAAGGGATCAGTACGTATATTACGGCTATTCCCTACATGCTGTACGCATGGGTGGCCGTGATTATGGTGCCGCTGGTGGTACTGGGTGTGATCCCGCTCTTTGGCCCCATGAAAAATGCAGAGCTGGCAGCGCGTGGCGGAGATCCTGCGTTGGCGCAAGTTGATCTTGAAGAAGTGCAAACCCCGGATCAGTATGCCGCAAAGGCGATAGAGCAGGAGTTTGAACAGGCAGATACCCAAGGTAAATTGTACAATTTCTTGCTGCCTTTGGGTTTGTTGGTAGCCTTTACAGTATATTTTGATATTGACGTGTGGAAAGGTTTGCTGGCGACGCTGGCAGTGACCATGCCGTTTTATCTAGCACAGCGATTGATGCCACTGGCTGATATGCTGGAGCAGATGATTAATGGGTTTAAATGTATGTTACCGGCCATTGGCACTGTGATTGCGGCATTCATTTTTAAGGATGTGTGTGACCAATTACTGTTACCAAAGTATGTGATCAACACGCTAAGCCCCTACATGACGGCAGAATTGCTACCTGCAATGGTGTTTTTATCTATGGCTATTTTAGCTTTTGCAACCGGGTCGAGCTGGGGGATTTTTGCTGTGACTATTCCCATTGTATTGCCTCTGGCTGTGGCAGTTGACGCAAACATACCATTGGTGATTGGTGCATTGTTGTCGGCATCATCTTTTGGTAGTCAGGCATGCTTTTACTCAGATTCCACCGTGTTAGCGGCGCAAGGCTCAGATTGTAACCTGATAAGCCACGCCATTACTCAGTTACCTTATGCGTTATTGGCAGCAGGCATTGCTTTCGTTGGTTTTTTAATAATTGCATAATAATATTTCAAAGATAAAGAGCGTTGCTGCCTTTCAATAACTGTAGTGATATGCGTCCTTCTAACAGGGGGAATAAGGCAGTCCACTAAATCGCAAGTCTTGAGTGCATCGATAGGTTGTTAAACTACACTTCTGATGGGCGCTGCGCCCTTTATCAGTACCAACGAAAAACTCTTCTCAGGCGGTTGTGCACTGAGAAGAGGGTTTTATTTACTTGGAGTGGTTATTTAATGTAATACCATAAAGCGTTTTGTTCCTGAGCACTGAAGCGTTCATCCGTATAGGGCCACACGTCGAACTTGACGTCGAACTGGAACAAAGATGCGCCAGAGATCAGGTAGCTCTCACCACGCGCACCGTATTTGGTGCCTAAAGCAATGTAAGAGTAGTCAAGCCCACTCAGGCTACAGCCATTTTGTTCATTCTGCCACAATACGTATGTGTCGTAAGGCGCTGCAGGACTCATCAGGTTTGAAGTCTGGCTGAGGTTAGCACAGTTACCATTGTCCAGCTTGGCCTTACTGATCATAGAAACGCGCTGGTGCTCATCTACGAACATCATACCTGTTGTCATGTTATCACGCGCGCTTTGCCACTCAGTAGCGCCGGTCACACCGATAGACTGAGGAACCAAGGGGGTGACGCTGTTAAGCAATTCCAGCCCGTCTTGGTGACTGGCAACCAGCATCCAGCCGCCACCCAGGTGGTTCATTTCACAATAAGCATCAAAGGCATCGTGACCGCCGTGGCCGTCGGGGTCAACCTGATAAAGGCCTGAAGCGGCGGATGGATTAGCTGCTTTGATGGTTTCGCAGGTCGTGCCCTGAGCACTTGCGGGTGGTTCTACAGGATCAGTGATTTCACCTTTGACAAAGCCGCCATAGTATTCAAGTTCACTGATCACATGGTAACGGTGTCCCTGAGTTGAATCGATCTGCAGACGTATGTATTTGCCAACAGCGGGTTTGCTGAGCTTAATGGTTTGATCAAGCGATTTTTCGAGTGTAAAAGACTCATGATCGGTGAAAGTCTGACCGTCATATGAAACTTGCAACGTCACATCTTTAGGTCCCATGCCCGGATCTGATGCTTCTTTATACTGGACAATCCGGAATGAAGTGATGTAGGCAGCTTGGTTAAATGCAACCTGTAGCCAATGTTTTTCGTCGACGGTAGAGATCCAAATCCCCTTAGTCACTTTCCCAGGAGAGTCACTATTGATCAAGGTTCCGCTGTTGTAACCGTCAAATCCGCCTGCGGTTTTGTGATGTGAGTGAGTTCTGCTGGCTGTATATGATGCTTCAGTCAGGCCATTGGTGCCCAACAGAGCGATATTACCAAATTCACCGGTTTGTTCGCCTGGTTCAATAATATAGTCAACCGGCGCCTGATAGCGTAATGACATAGGATCAGAACCGTAGCGAGTGTTGTCTTGCGCGAACAACTGATTGCCAACTGTAAGCAGGCTGGTTAGTTCAAGCAAGTGAGCCGTTTCCTGATCTTTAGATTGCTCTTCCTGGATCAGTAAAGTACCCGGCTCGACACTCAGGCCGTCCTGATTAATGGCTTCCTGGCGCAATGTATAATAAAGGCCGTCAGTGTCCAGTGCGCCGCGCTTTTCCTGGCTAAATACGGCAAGGTAACCGATGGATTCTTCGCCATGTCCGTTACCGTCTTCCTGCTCCTGAAGCGTTACGCCAAAAGTTTGGCTGGAAGCACTTGAAACGCGCAGTGCAAATGCATCGCTTTCATTTTGGGATTGCGCGGTCAGTAATACATGGGGGGTGTGCTCAAAGCTCTCTTTGAAAAATACATGACTGCTACCACTTTGCATCGGGAATTTACCCGCTTCCCACACGCTGCCATCAGCTAGTGTGTGGCGGCCTTTTTCTATAACAAAGAAAGAGACCGACTCTTCACCGTGCACACCATCCAGATAAGGCCATTCTTTAAATTGCACATCGAAGCTGCTTGATGTCACGTTAGAAATGGATATCACACCAGCATCTTTGTCATTCATGGTTGGTACAGATGCAATAATAACCGGATCGGTATAGCCGTGAATGGCAACAGTTATAGGGTCGCTGGAAACTTTAATATCTTCGATGAGGGTAAATGCGTTGGCCATTGACGACATCATCAAACAGCAACTCAGAGCTATTTTTTTCATTGATTCATTCCTTTTATGAGAGTCTAATCGGGCGATTAGACATAAAATATTCTATCGCCATTGCATGGTACAAAACAAGGAACTAAATCAAGTTTGGAGCATAAGTGTTTAACCTTTATGCTGTTTGCGGTATTTTTTTGCCGGAAATTTGGGGTTAAGTGGTTAAAAGTGAGTCTCAGTAATAAGACTCACTGAAGAGGAATGATAGAAGAGCAGCTTATTCAGGTCTTGTCTTGGTAAACGGCGCTGTTATTCCTGAATACTCTGCACTGCCAAGGCGCGCCAGAGGGGCGGCTTTATCAGCCAAGACCTTAAGGCGTTGTTTGTGATCCAGCTCGATGACTCTATCGCTCAGGTACAAGCAGACTATCTTCACAAACACCAGATTTTGCGGTGTATCGCCGATCTCCTGTACTTCATATAGTTCACAACCGTAGGCAATATCGCAGTGGGCGATCCGTGGCATTGAAAAACCGTTAAATTCAGCAAGCGCTATGTTGTTTGCAGTGACTTCTGATTCGCCATGGGGCAAGGTTGCGGCAGTCTGAGTCACTAACTCAGCGTCATGCTCTGAGGCAATGTGGATCACACAACGGCGTGTTGCTTTGATGTTTTTGACTGTATCTTTAATCTCACCTGTGGGCTTCTTTCCGGCTGAAAACATCAGCAAAGGCGGCGCGCTGGACACTGCTGTAAAATAAGAAAAGGGCGCCAGGTTATAGTTTTGAGTATCGGACTCGGATAGCACCCAGGCTATCGGCCTTGGGATCACGGTTTGAGTCATCAGGTGGTAGATCTGGGTGGGCGAAAAGTCAGCAAAGTTCAGTTCCATAAAACACAAGTACGCAAAGTTAAGGGACAACCATGGTGCCACACTAACCATCGGGTGGAAAGATGCGATACACTCTCTCTATCCCTGTTCTGTATTGTTCCGGATATGTATATAAACCGTCAGTCACTCAATACTCGCTTACCTTTGGTTTACCATCCCAATTACTCGTTTAGTTTTGATCCAAACCACCGCTTTGTGATGAGCAAGTTTGCAAACTTGTATCAGCAGGTCAGGGCCATGGGGCTGATTGGCGACAACCTGCACCAGCCTCAACTGGGCTCGCCAGAGCCGCTGGAAGCGGTACACTGTGACACCTACCTGTGGGATCTTTGGCGCAATCAACTCTGTGGGAAGGCCATGCGGCGTATTGGCCTGCCCTGGTCTGAGCAGCTGATGGCAAGGACGTTTACTGCACCGCTCGGCACACTCAAAACGGCTGAACTGGCTTTACAACATGGTGTGGCCTGTCACCTTGCTGGTGGCACTCACCATGCACACTATGATTTTGGCTCCGGTTATTGCATGGTGAACGACCTGGCATTTACTTCTACAACTCTGATTGAGCAGGGCAAGGTCGATAATGTACTGATCTTTGATCTCGACGTTCATCAGGGTGATGGTACAGCAGCTATGTTAAAGCATAATCCTTATGTGTTTACCTGCTCTATCCATTGTGAAAAAAATTTCCCGTTTCGAAAGCACAACAGTGATCTGGATATTGGTCTTACGAACAACCTGAAAGATGCAGAATACCTGCATATTGTAGAAGACACTTTGAAAGGCCTGCTCGAAGACGTAAATCCGGACCTGGTATTGTACGACGCCGGTGTGGATATCTGGGAGCACGATGATCTGGGCAAGCTGGATATCAGCTGGCGCGGTTTGGAACAGCGCGATGCCCTGGTACTGAAAACCTGCCAGCAAGCTGGCGTACCGGTTGCAACCGTGATCGGCGGCGGCTACGACAAAGACCATCTTCGCCTGGCTCAACGCCACGCTATCGTGGTTGAACAGGCGGCATTGCTTTAAACTTATGTATACGTGACTAAGGCTCAATTGAACAACAATTGGTCCGTACTTGTTAGTGAACAATTAAAAAAGGAAAAAAATGAAGTACTTTTTGGCATTCATCTTACTTGTTATTTCAATACAAGGCGCTGCACAAGCTGAAAACAGGCAGTCATCGTTAGTATGTATGCAGTTGATCCAAATCGTAGATTCTGCATTCTCATACAAAAGCCAGGGGAAAACCAAACAACAAATGCTGGCTCCCTTACCATCAAAAGACGTATTAGCAGGTTATCCAAAGAGTATGTCTGCACAGCGGCTATTGGGTGAGCAGATGCTCGAGGTGGTTGCGGATATATATTCTCATGAAGCGCTGCCTAAAGTGGCATATTCAGCTTACCGCGCAGAGAGTTGTCATCGCAGCACCACCGGTCAGCCTGTCGTTAAAGATTTTTCAAAGGTAACCGCTCAACTATTACAGTGTGGCAGTTTAGATAGAGAGGCGCAGTACAAATGTGGGTTTGAGCTTGCAAAGCCAGTGCTCTAATTGATACGCCACACTTGTCATCCCGGGCGCTTGCGACCCGGGATCTGCTTAACGCCACTCGGCTCTCTAACCGGGCGTATTAAAAAAGTGTAATAAGTGCTCTGTGTACTTATATCCAGCGGCTAGCGTCGATATCGCTCAGCCCTAGACCCGATTCACTTCACCTAGCGCGCTGGCTATCAACCAGTTGTGCAAGCTCACTGCGGCTGTTGATCCCAATCTTGTCGTAGATACGGTATAAGTGATTAGACACGGTTGACGGAGCAACATCCAGTTGTCTGGCTACTTCTTTAAAGGTCAGGCCTTTGCACACCCATTTCACAATTTGTGCTTCGCGCTGGCTTAACAAGTCTAAGGGGCCCGGTATTCTCAGCGTCACTGTCATTAGCTCACCCTGTGCTTTAAAAGAGACTGCCAGGTTATTGATCTGCACTGTAGAGTTATCTTTGCCAATAGCAAAGGGCAGGGTAACGCCTGAGCGATTGGGAAAATACTCGTTGAGTAAAGTGACAAAACGGGGCTGGACCTCGTGAAAACATCCATTTAAGTCGCATATCGCAGATGCGGCGTGTTCCTTGGTGTGGAGCACATTGCCTGCATGTAAGTGCAGAAAAAAGGCATGTGAGGCGGCATTGACCAGATGAAACACAAGTCGCTCCTGTAATTGGCGCTCGTACTCGGTAAATATCTGTGCTCTGTCAAAGCGGTATAAACTGAGCAGCGAATACAGGCCATTGTCCTGATCAAAATGTCCGGCAGCCAGGATACGTTCAATACCATATGGCTGAAACAATTGCTGATATAACGGAGACTGGTAAAAGTCATTATCAGCAATCACGTCCTGCATATTCACCGGCTTGCCGAGGTTATTGATCACGGCGTCTTTGATAGGGTTAATGGGCAGTGTTTTTTGCAGCTGATGGGCATAATGTTCATCCAAACCAATATGGCAAACATAATGAAAGTGAATATCTGCGCTGTTGCCACTGCCCCAAAATGCCGCATCAAAGTCGATGACACGGGATAATTGTTCCAAAGCCCACACACGATACTCATCCGGCGGTATGCGTGCGGCTTCACGATAAAGAGTGCTGATGAAAGCTTCTGTGCTTTTTGCAGTCTGAGTGATATGTGTTGTCATAATGGCTTTTATTTATCTGGATCAAGCTCTGAGATGTGACTACCTTAGCGTCAGGCTTTTCCAGATAGAGTAAATATTCAAGTTTTTAAAGCGATGATAGAGGGAATAAGAAATTTTGTATATCCGATGTTGTCATGATATCGCGGTGTCAATTGAGGAGGGGGCAGCGTGACGCTAGGTCGTTATTGCGGCAGAAGCTGTTGAGTGTAGTAAAAGCTGGTGCATGAAAAAGGCCATGTAAAACATGGCCGGAAAATAAACGGAATTAGTTCACTGTAAAGGTGCGGCTCTGACCAGAGTAACTTCGTATCTTGCCACCCCAACCACTTTTCCAGTGACCTGTGTGCTTAATACGGTAGGTACCTGTGGGCATGGCCTGATCGATAGTCCATTCCAGCTGCGCAAAGGAGCAGGCCATACAATCCGCGGCAGTATCGCGGATCCAGGTGAACTTAGTGCTTAGATCATTGTCAGTTAAGACGGTTGACCAGCCACCGTTTTCATAGCGCTGCACCTCCATAAAGCTCGACATGGTTTTAAAGTTATTCTGAGGGTGACCGGAGCGAAACTTCACTTTAACCGTATTACCACGCACGTAACTGCTGTTGGCATCATTCCAGGTTTGCCCGAAAGACTCCCACAGGCGTTTATCATCGTAAACCACACCAATGGCATAGACTTTTTGTTTGTTGGACCAGTCCAGCGGGCTCGGACCTGAGTCAAGGGCATCGCCGTTTACCAAAGCATTGGCAAGTCCGCTAAAGATCTGCCGATATGCCGCCAGACTGTACTGACCAAACAAGGTGTGCGCCCCTTCGTAATACTGGATCTGATATTCCTCTTTGGTTGTGATGTACCCGCCGTAGGCATTAGCCAGCCCGGCAAAAATCACAGTGGTGATGCCACGAGGAGCAAGCGCTGTTTGTAAATCGCTGCGCAGGCGACGTGCCGCCATGGTTGTCATCTCACCCGGGATCCCCACAAGTGCCATTTCACCAATCTGAAAGAGCTGAAAAGGTAAGGTATCTGTATACAGGTGTGCGCCGGCGCCCAGCTGAGTGGGCAAAAAGGTGGGTTTAGGGTACTGACATACCTCGTGGGTTTTGCTGCCCAACACGTTTTTATCAAACCCGAGCAGGCCTGCAAAATCATTGATGAATTTAAACGCACCACCCACAGCACCAATCACCGTACTGCGATCCCAGCTGGTTCCTTCGTTATCCTGTGTCATGCCTTCAAATACACCCGACTGGCCAGAAGGGCCATCATAGGTCGCACCCGCAGTCATCGAAAAGCCAATCGCACCTTCACACAAAGACTGCGCTCCATTGCCCGTGTAGTGCCCTGAGATATTCAGGCCGGGCAATTTTACGTACTGAAAGCGTACGTCTAGTGCACCATTGAGCGTGTTTGTTGCATTGTTATAAAGGCTCAGCGCTTTGTTATATTGCTTGTTTGCCGATAGCGCAACATTGGCTTCATTGCTACCCGCACAACCATTTTCAGGACCGCATACATTGGGCGAAACATCGCCTTCTTCACTGTTGGCAAAGGCGGCAACAAACTGACCCGACAGTGGCCAGTTAGCCCCTTTTTGCTTTTCAAATAACTGGGCGGCAACGCCTTTGTTGTCTCCGGTTATAAGGCGCTGACTCTGGTTGCTCGACACATTATGCACGCCAAACCAGTTGATCATCCCAATCTCCTGGCCATTACTTTTCACCAGCTTTAGCAAGGTCATGGTTTCATTAACCTGAGTGTCGTATTCGTCGGCATCTGGGTTTTGGTTGTAGGCGGTAAGGTTGCGGTTAACTGCCGCACCGGATAATTGCCCCTGATTGATGTGGATACTGCCTAAGCCTCTGCTCAGATAGGCGTTACGGATGGACAGGTAGATACCATTGACTATGGTGTTGTAATTATCCTCGTCATAACCCAATGCACTCATATTCAGCATAATGTTGTGATCATAGCCACCAGGCCCAACGTGAACATGCGTTGCGCTGAGCATTACATTTTTCTGGTTAAAAAATGGCGCAATTAGCGGGTCGCTTGCGATTTTTTTGAGCACCCCCTGATGCACACCCTGGGTGATGCTTTGCAGATCTGCACTGACAAAGGTGACAAGCTGATTGGAATTGGGTTTGCCAATGACAAATGCACGAGACCAAAGGCGTGTATGTATCCCTTTGGTGGTTTGCCCAACATCGCCATACCCTACCATGCCCCGATCGGCGGCCGGTCCGGTAATATCATAGATCCCAGAGCCAATGATCCAGTCACTATTTGCTTTTGTACCCAGGCTAACAAGCACCAGTGCCAAACTACTGACTCTAATCAGCCAGGTTTTATATCTTGCGTGTAAAGTAGTCATACTAATCCCCCAGCCATACCAGGCAGTACGGCTGTTTTCGTTCATTGTTTAGGATAAGCACCCATTTGGAATGGGTGCTTTTGATACTCGCGAGATTGAGGGGTTATTAAATCTTGGTTAGCAATGTAACTAAATAGTAATATTAACCTAACAAGCCGATACAGTGAGAGCTGACTATTTACGTTTTACGAGCGAAAATACAGTCACGGAAGCTGCCAGTCTATTCAGACAATAAATAAGCTTTGCCAGAAATCCACAACACTGCATTCCAGGCGGTAATATCATATCCAGTTACAAAACATGTTTTGCTAATAGGAACTGTTACATTGTAAAAAAGAGACGCGCGACGTGTTATGTAGAAGGGCTTTCACGGACCCTCTGTACATTTAAAGGCAGAGGTTGTGAGTTAGAGACGTTTTGGAAGAAAATATGATGAAGAAAGTAGCTTTTACACTGGTATTACTTATGGCTGTGTTACAAGGTTTTTATGCCATATTCGCCTATATCCAGCCCGTGGGTTTTTCTGACATTAGGGGCACTGCGCTGGCCTCTCCACAAGACCTGGACTGGATACACATATATGTATCTCGCACCTTGTTTATTTCTCTCATTATCGGTGTTTTGTTATATTTCAGAAATTATAAAACGCTATTTTGGGCGGCACTTTTGGGCACTGTGATGCCATTAACGGATGGGTGGCTTGCGTACCAATCTGGGGCTGTTGTTGGTGTAATCGCCAAGCATATTGCAACAGTCGTTTATTTGCTTGCTACAGCGTTGGTACTGCGCACTGTGGTGAAAAGAGAAGGTAGCTGAATGACTTCAATATGGGCTACCTGTTTCCTATGGTAACCCACGTGATTTGGAAAGCCTTGAATGTTCAGTACCAACAGACAAAAGGCTCTGTGTTATTACATTCTTGCATGTTTGTACCAAGCTTGAGACAGTGAACTTACTCAACATCCAGACAAGGAATGACACCATTGGAATTTTGTTTTCTCGCCGAGCGGCCTGAGTTTAAGCCGCTGGTCGCAACATGGTATTTTGAACAGTGGGGCGCTATCGTGCCCGAAGCCTCTTTGTCTTCGTTTGAAGACAAGCTCACAGAGTATCTGCAAACGGACGCTATCCCTTTAATCGTGCTGCTGATGCAAGATAATGTGCCCATTGGCGCGGCTCAGCTGCGTTTTCATGAAATGACCATCTATCCGGATAAAACCCACTGGCTGGGAGGTGTTTATGTTGCCCCCCATGCAAGAGGCAACAAAGTTGCATCGACACTGGTACAAAAAATTGAGCAGCTGGCTCTTTCTTTTGGTGTCCGGGAATTACACTTGCAAACTGAGCAGCAAGATGGTGGTTTGTACGCTCGCCTGGGCTGGCAGGCTCAGGAGCGTGTGAATTATCGCGGCGTGGATGTGGTTGTGATGTGCAAGCAATTGGCCTGATAGTAAGGTTATGGGGTGTGTGGTTATGGGTACGGGCGTATTATAATTGCGAGTTAAAGTTTAATACGTTTATTGCGAAAATATGGAATGCCTTCAATTGAAGCTGAAATTTAAACCTGTCGCGTCTGTGACTATTTTACTGGGTCTGGTTGTGACCTTATTGCTGGAACATCAAAGAGCGCGGGCAGCACCAGAACTCTCTGAGCTGTTTGTTGTAACTAGTCTTAAACCCGTAACACCTCAACACTTATTCGGCAGAAGAAACAATATAAGTTACAGCATTAACTTTGAGGTAGGTGACATGGTATTTGTGGTGTTACGAAACTCCCCTTTTTCCCACGAGATTGAAACGGCATTACCACGCGGGAAAATTCGTATCTGGCACGATGAAGACGGCAACATTTATCAGCTTAAACAGGGGGAGCACCTGATAGTGCCGTTCGAAAAAACACGTTATATCTATACGCATGGCAGTGGCCTGGGTGTACTCTGGCCAGTGTTATTTTCTATCTTTTTTGTGATTCTATGGCGCTTTAAACGGGCAGTCGGTGTGTGACCTTATAACACATCGGGTTTTTATCTGCTTTTATCGCGTATTTGATGACATCTGCTGTGTGCTGAATAACTATGTGGTCCTTATTAAAATGACAACAATAGGAGGCTGTCCATGCCTTTTGGACTCAAACGTACTTTGCAATGCTCCTTGCTGGCGTTTGCAACACTACCCGTATTGGCGCAGGCAAATGTGGGGCTACAGGCTGAAGATATTTTTGAGCTGGAGTATGCAAGTGACCCACAGATTTCGCCCAATGGTGAGCACGTGGTGTATGTGCGTAACAGCAACGATGTAATGAAAGATGCCAAAAGGCAAAATCTATGGCTGGTGGATGCCAAAACCGGCGTACAGTCTCCGTTGTTCTCTGACGAAAACCGCTACCATCAGCCGCGCTGGTCGCCCGATGGCAGTAAAATTGCTTTTCTGAGCGATGTGTCTGGCAGCACTCAGGTGCATGTGCATTATATTGCGCAAAACCGTACGGCTTTGCTGACCCAGTTACAGGCTGGGATCAGTGACCTGACCTGGTCGCCAGATGGTAAATGGCTGGCATTTAGCCAGAAAGTAGAAGAAAAGCCGGCAGTGATTGCCAAAATGCCTGCTAAGCCCAAAGGCGCGCAGTGGTCAGAGTCGGCGATTGTGATTGATAAAGCCTATTATCAGGCGGACGGGCGCGGCCTGGTTAAGCCCGGGTATCGACAAATTTTTGTGTTGCCAAGTGAAGGCGGCACACCTCGTCAGCTGACTTCAGGCAATTACCATCACAGTGGCAAACTGGCCTGGCGCAGCGATTCAAAGGGCATCGTGTTCTCGGCTAACCGCATTGCAGACTGGGAATACAAACGCTTAGAAGGCGATCTGTTTGAGGTTGATTTTGCTGGGAAAATCACACAGTTGACCAATGCACCGGGTCGTGAGCACTCTCCGAGCTTTTCGGAAAATGGCAAGCAGCTGGCGTTTTTGAGCTCATCGGGTGAGCTGAACCCGTATCGCAATCACAAACTGAACATTATGAACTGGCAAAACAAAGAATCGCGCATGATAGCGAAAGACTTTGACCGTTCAATCCAAAATCCAAGCTGGATAGGCAGCGCTAAACTGGCCATCGCTTATGACGACCACGGTATGCGCAAGCTGGCCACCATTACCACCAAAGGTAAAATCAAAGATCTCACCGATACGCTGTCGGGCACCACGCTGGGCCGCCCCTATCTGAGCGGTCAGTTCAGTGCTAACTTTGATGGTGAAATCGCCTTTACCAAAGGTTCAAGCTCGCGTCCGGCGGATGTGGCAGTGACAACCAGTAAAGGCAAAGTGAAATCGCTGACAGCCCTGAATGAGGACTTACTGGCACACAAAACACTGGGTAAAGTGCACGAAGTCACTTATAAATCATCGTTCGATGGTGAACCCATCCAGGGCTGGTATATCACGCCGCCGGATTTTGATCCGAGCAAAAAGTACCCGCTGCTGATGGAGATCCACGGTGGTCCACACCTGGCTTATGGTCCACATTTCTCGGCAGAATTACAGCGCTATGCAGCGCAGGGTTACGTGGTGTTTTACGATAATCATCGCGGTAGTAGCTCATACGGTGAGCGCTTTGCCATGTTGCTCAAATACAAGTACAGCTCAAAAGAAGACTTTGCCGATCATAACTCAGGTGTAGACGCCATGATTGCCAAAGGCTTTATCGACCAGAATAACCTGTTTATCGCAGGTGGCTCAGCGGGCGGCATTGCCACGGCGTATGCCATTGGCCTGACCGACCGCTTTAACGCCGCTGTTGTGGTTAAGCCGGTGATCAACTGGTTGAGTAAAGTGCTGACGGCCGACAGTGGCCTGGTGCAGATCCCCACTCAGTTCCCGGGGATGCCGTGGGAGCATGTTGACCATTACTGGGAGCGCTCACCGCTGTCTCTGGTTGGCAATGTCACCACGCCGACTATGCTGATGACGGGCGAGGAAGACTTGCGTACCCCAATGGCTGAAACAGAGCAGTTCTATCAGGCACTAAAACACCGTAAGATAGACTCTGTACTTGTGAAAATTCCGGGCGCACCCCATGGTATCGCCGGGCGTCCTTCGCGGATGATCAGCAAAATAGAACACACGCTCGCGTGGTTCGAAAAATATAAAAAGTAACAGTAAAAGCCGCGTAATGCGGCTTTTTTTGACTATATAGTTCAGGAGTTTTATGAAGTTTTTAAAAGGATTTGGTTTGGTAACTGCCTGTTGGTTGGGTACCGCAGCGGCCGAGGTTCAACCTGCCAGCGTTTACGATAAAGCCCGTGACAGAGCCATCCCGGTTGAGATCACTTATCCCGAGTCCCAGGCGCAATGCAGTGAAAAAGCCCCTTGTCCGGTGGCGTTCCTTGGCGCGGGCTACGGCATGTCGCATACTGATTACACCTTTTTAGCCAAAGTGCTGAATAAACACGGGTATCTGGTGGTCGCAATCGGACACGAATTACCGGGCGATCCGCCGCTTTCAGTCTCTGGTAATTTGTTTGAAACGCGCAGCGAGAACTGGCAGCGTGGTGCAAAAACACTGGGGTTTTTGCAAAGTGAACTAAAAAGCAAAATGACGCTCTACAACTTCGATAACCTCACATTGATTGGTCATTCTAATGGAGGCGATATCTCTGCCTGGCTGGGTAATGAAGGTAAGCCTTACATAGAACAGATTATTACGTTAGATCACCGTCGTGTACCACTGCCAAAAACTAAGAATATAAAGGTACTGTCGATACGTGCCAGTGATTTTCCGGCAGATCCCGGCGTGTTGCCCAGTGAGGCAGAGCAAGCCGAGTTTGGTAGCTGTGTGGTGACCATTCCTAAAGCGCGGCATAATGATATCGCCGACTTTGGCCCTGTCTGGTTAAAAGACAAGATAGTGAAGCTTATTCGTCTGCATCTGGGCGGAAAATCTTGCAAACAATTGCGAAAAGCGTAATGACCTGGTAGAAAGTGCTGTGGCAGTGTGCGAGTCACACTGCGACTTTCAAAACTCATCATAATAATAAGAGCAACTTCAAATGAAATACTTATTGACCGCCCTGTTTACCCTTATTTTTATCGGCGGCTGCACGTCAACTCAGCAGTCAGACCCACAAATTAAAAACGGTTATGTTCAGATGCAATTCGATATTAACGAGCAAGGCAGGCCCGAGAACATCCGTATTATTGAGTCAAGCCACAATGGCTTATTTGACCAAGAAGCCATACGCTCACTAAAAGAATGGAAATATAACCCTAAAATTGAAAATGGCGCACCCGTCAGGCAAACCAACCAAAAGGTGCAGCTGGATTTTGATATCAAAAATTAAGCAGACAATTCGTAAACGAGTTTATTTCGTTTTGTTCCGCGCCTAGGCAATGCGACGCGCGGTTCTTCGTTTAATGCCTATTTGGGATTTGACTTTCATCGGGCACAACAATGCAGCAACAGCGGCCAACAGTGGAGTTATTACAGCGCCCAACAAAATCAAGTCGACAGACCGTATGGTAAAAGCAAAGATTGATATAAGCATAATGCTAAGGTTCATTGCGCCTGTTATCGTCCATAAAGCGCCTTTGTGAAGATAAAGTAGCGAACCACATAGTTTACAACGGACTTTTGTATCAAAGATAAGAAGCGATTTCTGCAGTGGAGAAATCCCATTTTGGGCACAGTCAGGGCACTTCATTCACAATTCCCATTGAGCAAGATGAGTAACATACTACTTTGATTTAACAACAATGGGTATGGGCGCTGACTTACCCCTGCTCAATCTCTGCTAAAAACTGGCTGAGTATTGCTTTGCTTTCAGCCAGTCGCGCGGCTTTCTCATCAACGACTTTGATTTCGCTGTACAACAGGTTTCTAAGTTCGTCACAGGGCTCAAAAATGGGCCTGTCGCCGCGAATACAAGGTAAAAACTGTAAAATGGTATTGAGTGTCATGCCTGCCGCGCTTAGTAACTGAATACGGGTCAGCGTTTGTACATCGTTTGGTGTGTAATTGCGATAGCCTGACTGGGTCCGCATGGGATGAAGCAAGCCTTGCTCTTCGTAATACCGCAGCATGCGAATGCTGATCCCTGTTTGTTTCGATAATTCGCCGATTTTCATTATGCGTTCTTGACTCTCACAGTGCTGTCAGGGTTTATAGTACTGGCTTCCAAAAAGGGTTTCAATCCGGGAGTTAATTGTATGAAAGAAAACACCTTTACATCGCAAAGTGTGGTCAACGGCACGCTACTTCAGGAGCCACAGATGAGCCAGCTGGCCTTCTCTGGTTTTGCACATTTTACCGCTATGCAGGTACGTGATGGCAGGGTCAAGGGCATGGATCTGCATCTTAACAGGTTACGTCATGCTTCAGTCGAATTGTTTGGCCAGGCATTGTCTGATGCCGAAATTCTGACATCTGTTCGTGTTGCTATCGCTGCGGCGGGCACGGACTTGTCTTTAACGGTTACCTTGTATTCTGCTCATGGTGAGTTCACCCTGGAAAGTTTGAACAGCCAGCCGAATATACTGGTTCGCACTGGTGAACCTGCGAATGGACCGGGCGGACCGCTGAAACTGCTGGCTACCGAATATAGTCGGCCGTTACCTGAAATTAAACATGTCGGCGAAATCAGTAAAACTTACTATCTTCATAGGGCCGCGCAGCAGGGCTATGATGACGCGGTATTTGTGGATGACGCGGGTTACCTGAGTGAAGGGACCATCTGGAATCTGGCCTTTTGGGATGGTGAAGCGGTGATTTGGCCACAGGCTCCAAAACTGCAAGGCACCATGATGAGTATGGTCCAGCGGCAACTACGCTTACTTAATATCGAGCAGCGCACCGAGCCTGTGACATTGGCGAGTTTGCCATCGCTACGCGGCGCTGTGGTGATGAACTCCTGGACACCGGGTGTGGCGGTGGCAGAAATTTCAGGCCACAGCCTGAGAGAGTCTCAGTCCTTATCTGCGCTTCTTCATCGGGCATATCAGGCGGAGCCCGCTCAGGTAATCTAGTGCGCTGAGCCCCGTTGCGTAAGCAATTTGGGGCATCGATGATCAACAGTGGTAATGTGCCTATTCGTCGTTCAGTTCATTAAGTTGCTGTTCAACGCGCGCCAGCAAAGATCCAAACCTTTTTTCGGCGGCGCGTTTATTCCAAAAGTAGATCCCCACCATGCCAAGCAGCACAATCAGGTAATACAATTGCATGTGCGTATCGAGTTGAATAACTCCTTCATCATTCATATTGGCGCCCAGCGTGATCAGCATGACACTGACAAAAATGGGGGCTATGTACCACCATACTATGCCTTCCAGGAGTTGCTTTTGCTGAGCCAGCCTTTGCTGCTCCTGATGTAAATATGCCCGGATGCTGTCATCTTTGCTGGGGGAAATACGGCGGGCTTTGAGCAGTTTATAAGGGATATACAGGCTTGTCAGGGTGGCCAGAACACAGCCTAAAGACTGGACCCAGTTTAAGCTAATGGTGAGACCGTACAGCCAGACAGGGATAAGCAATAATGAAATGGATATTTCCATAAAATCGCGCACTTTAATATCACGCTGATATTTCTTTGTTTTAGTCTTAAGCTCATCGACCTGCAACGCCAGTTTTGCTTCTGAGCTGCTGGTTTCAATTTGCTGTTCAAAGTTATGCTTTAGATCATCCAGTTTCATGACTCGTCTCCTACAAAGTTTTGTTCGAACTCACGTTTAATGCGCTTTATCCGCGAGCGCACCGCGTTGTCGCTTATCCCTAATACGTGTGTAATGTCTTCCGACTTGAGGCCATCCAGGTACATCATCAGCACACCTGCATCGATATCACTGAGTGTGTCCATAAATTGATTAAGAATATCGGCCTGACAGCCGGCATGTTCAGCTTGAGGTTGCTGTCCACAGTGCCTCGAAACGGATTGTTTAATGTCATTGTGCTTAATTCTGGTTTTGACAAAGGTGTTGGCCGTATTCAGCGCCACTTTATACACCCAGGTACCGATGGAGGACTGCCCCGAAAAGCTTTCATAACTGCGCCACAATTGCAGCAGGATCTCCTGATACATATCATCGCGCTCTAGGGGGCCGCCATAGCGTGAAGCGATATACCGTATTCGCCCGTCGTTTTCAGTGAGCATTTGTTCGAATGAAGGTTGTGTGTTCACTATGTCCCTGCTTTTTGTTGTTGATGTTATTAGGTTAGTAGTGCTCAGGACCTGAATGTGTCACAGACTGTCAAAAAAAGTGCAGCGAATTTGAATAGGAGAGGCATGCCATAACCTTAGATACGGGCTATGGCATGTATCCCCGGTTAAACACCCGGGGAAGCGCGTGTATTACAGTTTGCCCTCAGCCAGGCCAATGATAAAGCCATAGCTCAGAGCGGTATCATGAATGCGCTTAAAGCGGCCCGATGCGCCACCGTGCCCGGCAGACATATCGGTTTTTAACAATAAAGTGTTGTTGTCCGTTTTATATTCGCGAAGCTTGGCAACCCACTTGGCAGGTTCAAAGTACTGCACCTGAGAATCATGCAAACCGGTTGTGACGAGCATGTTCGGGTAATTTAGTGCACTGACCTGATCATAAGGAGAGTAAGAGCGCATATAGTCAAAATAGACTTTGTTATTCGGGTTACCCCACTCGTCATACTCATTGGTTGTCAGTGGTAACGACTCGTCCAGCATGGTGTTGATCACGTCGACAAAGGGCACTGCCGAGTGCACGCCGTGGTACAGCTCAGGTTCCTGGTTGATCACTGCGCCCATTAGCAGACCGCCTGCGCTGCCACCGCGGGCATATAAACGTTTTGGATCGCCATAGCCTGACTTAGTCAATTCCTTAGTGACATCGATAAAGTCGTTGAAGGTATTCATTTTGTTTAGCTTTTTACCATCCTCGTACCAAGGTCTGCCTAACGCCTGAGAGCCACGAATGTGAGCAATGGCATAAACAAAGCCCCGGTCCAGCAGGCTTAATGTACTGACACGGAAGTAAGGGTCTCGAGTTGAACCGTAAGAACCATAACCATATTGCAGCAGTGGATTGGTCCCATCTTTTTTGAACATGGCTTTTTTGTAGACCAGTGTGACGGGGACTTTCGCGCCATCTCTGGCTGTAATGAACAGGCGCTCGGAAGCGTATTCATCGGCATTAAAATCGCCCAGTACTTTTTTTTGCTTACGCTGCGTTTTTTCCAGTGTTTTCAGGTCGATGTCATAGATGGTCTCAGGCGTTGTCATGCTCTCGTAGCTTACCCTGACAAAACTGCTACCCAGCTCCCGGTTGCCAGCCATCTCAGCCATATAGGCCGGATCATTAAACGACAGGGTTTTATGTGAGCGAGTTTTTAAATCAAGCACGTTCAGGGTGCCTACGCCCTCAACCCGCGATTGATACACCAGGTGATTGTCAAACAGTTCAACGTCTTCCAGCTTCGCCTCAGGGTTGTGGGCTATGATGGTCTTCCATTTACGTTTATCCGACACTTCATCTTTGTGCGCTTTCATAAGCTTAAAGTTGACGGCATTGTCGTTGGTATAGACAAAATAATAGTCGCCTTGTTTGAGCACATTGTACTCATGCCCTTTGGTTCGAGGCAGCAGGCGATACGGCTGTGCTTGTTCGTTGTTGGCATCAATAACGGACAGGCCCTTGGCTTCTGTGCTGTCATGGACAATGTAAATTTCACTGCCGTCTTTGCTTCTTTCCAGGTAGGTGTAATAGGTATTGTCTTTTTCTTCATACACCAGTTCATCTTGTGACTGGTCCTGGCCCAGCACATGGCGATATACCTGATAACCGAGTAAAGTCACAGGGTCTTTCTTGATGTAATAGATACTGCGGTTGTCATTGCCCCACTGGATACTGTCGGCAGCGCCTTCTAGTTTGTCGGTGTAAATCTCTCCGGTTTCAAGGTTTTTCACACTGACCGTATAGATGCGACGACTTAGCGTATCTTCTGCAAAAGCCATGAGCTTGCCATTCGGGCTGACGCTTAGTGCACCGAGGCCATAGTAAGACTGGCCTTCAGCCCGTTGATTGGCATCAAAAAGCTGAGTTGGTTCGGTACCGTCCGCATGTTTACTGCGGTAGTAAATGCGATATTCCTGGTTGCCCTTTACTTCACTGAAGTAGTAGTAGTCACCGCGCTTATACGGCACACTGCGGTCATCTTTCGCGATTTTACTTTTTATTTCTTCAAATAAGTCTTTGCGTAATGACTCTATGGGGGCCAGCTTTGCATCTGCATAGCGGTTTTCCTGCTCAAGATGAGACAGCACTTTCTCTGAGCTTCGGGTGTCGTCGCGTAACCAGTGATAGTTATCAACCAGTTCATAGCCATGGATCTGGGTGACGTGAGGAATTTTTTGTGCAACTGGAGGCTGAACTTGCTGCTGGCTTGCCTGAGTGTCTGTGTTTCGCTCTGTCACGGTCTGGCTGCACGCACTGGCCAGCATAATCGCACCTGCAATGGCGCTGAATTTGAGAATTGTCATGTCTGTCCTTTTTGACATTCGGGGTGTGCCCCGGTTGGTCAGTAAAATGAGCGGGTGCTCAAATGTATTTAGCTTGATTGTTGTCGGATTGTAATCTCATCTTTAACAAAAGTACAAAGGGCCTGAGACAAGTGGGGAGGTTTGACGGGTAGGTGTATTGTTTTGGCAAGGGCCAGCTCTGTGGAGAGCTGGCATACCCTGATGTTAGCAGTTTTCGCTTTCTGCATTGAGGTTTTCTTTGGCTTTTTCACACAGATCTTCAGCCTTGTTTTGTACATCTGTAATGGCCTCGTCTACGCGCTCACCAGCGTCCTCGGCAGGGCCATCAGAACAACCAGCCAGGCCCAAAATAGTGATAAAAAAAGTTGCCTGAAGTGCAGTAATCATGTGTTTCATAATGTGCTCCTTAAAATTTAATGAAGTAACGTGTGGCTGCTATGCGTTTGGCTTTTTAATCACAGGCAGCACAAACGACAGCAAAACCAGGGCGATAAAAACAAAGAACAATATCTGTGCAATGCCCGCAGCGGCCCCGGCAATGCCACCAAAACCCAGAATGGCACTGATCAGTGCAAGGACTAAAAATCCGAGTGACCAACGTAACATGTGAACCTCCTGTCTGTGTTTGATCGGGCAGGGCCAGTGCCCTGCGAAGTTTGTGATATGACGTTTATAACTAGGCGGTCAATTCCTGAAGTGCTTTCATTTCATCATGGCAAGCCTGCATGCGGACCTGGATCTGTCTTAAGTCCTGAACACACTGAGGCGGTAATTGTTGCTCTAAGGCATCGGCCACTTTTTCCAGCACCTTATCCTCTACTTCTTCTAACTGCGCGATATAAGTGTGTGTTTTGTCTGTACTCAATACACCCAGCACCTTAGTGTAATGCTCGCGTAACGTAACCAGCATGTCAGAGTCAGTTTCGCGCTCGCCTTCATCAATCAGCGCGTAGGTTTGTAACTTCGAGATTGCCTGAACCTTTTCAGTGATCATGGTGTTAAAAATGGCACTGATGCGCTCATCGTCTACTTTGTCTTTGGCGTCTTTGTAAAACTCCACGCCACCATTGAGCACCTTGACTAATTCCTTCAAAGGTTCCATATCGTAGTTCGAATGTGTCATCGTTTAACTCCTTACTTGATTGCTTAAGTTTGTTTGTTGCTTAAACTAATGCATTGCCCGTACCAGTTTTAAATTTTTTTAATATCAGTGGCTTATGATTCTTGAATTAAACGGGCGATGCAAGCTTTACCCTGTGTCTGTAACTTTTACGCTTCACTACTGGGTACTTCTTTCTCACCTTGCTGTTTGTGTGCACGCTGGCGCATATTGATTTGCATGTCCTCCAGGTTGGCACCACCTTTGGCATTAAAATCCAGCGTACGAATAGGAAAGGGAATAAGAATATCGTTTTCTTCCAGGGTTCTGTGGATTGCAATAATGGCTTTGTGGCGCATCTGCATAAAGCCAATCTCACCCGGATAGTCAATCCAGAACCACACCAGCAGATTGACAGAGCTGTCGCCAAACCCGCAGGCATAGACATCGGTTTCGTGTTGTTTTATGACGCCATCCAGCTCGTTGATGGCTTTCACTATCACAGATTCGGCCTGCTCAATGTCATCGGCATAAGAGATCCCGACTTCTATTTCTATCCGTCGGGTGGCCAGGCGTGAGTAGTTGATCAATTCATTTTTAAACAGGATTTTGTTGGGCACTATGGCCAGCTGACCATAAAAGTTTTCAATTAAAGTATTGCGCAGGTTAATTCGGCGGACGGTGCCGAAGGTGTCGCCGGCTTCTACCACATCGCCAACCCGAAAAGGTTTGCGAATGCCCATCACAACCCCGGCTATCATGTTTTCGGTCATATCCTGAAAGGCAAAACCGATTGCCAGTCCTATGATGCCAGCACCGGCAAGTAGTGACGCCACCGCTTTTGACAGCCCCATAATATCCAGCGCGAAGAAAAACCCGATCGCAACCAGGATCATACGGCAGATCCCCGCAATCAGCCCGGCTATCTGGTTTGACTCAAACAAGCGTTTAAGCAAGGTCAGCAGCCAGCGAGCAAGGAATTTAGACAGGAGCACAAACACAATAAAAATGAGTGTTGCAATGACCAGGTTGGGTAAATTCTTAATTGTCAGTTCGGCCCAGTTCACGAGCTTTTCATTGAGCAGCGACCAGAAGTCTTGTGGGGTAAATGTAAATGACATAACGCCTCCTTATTTGTATCTGGTGATAGCAGCAGGGAGCGTGCCATTGGGCTATATGTTTAATTTCAATAGGTTAGTAAAATTTGCGGTGGCCTGTGTAGAAATTGCCAGTAAATAGTTCCACACCGGTATGTAAAAGATACAGGCAAAAGGCAGAGGGAATTATCTAACTGTATGATTTTAAATGGTTAAGATAACTGGCATGCAAGCTGCACCTGTTAAAGTGAACTCATCCACAAGGAGAATGATTATGAAACGCACAATTCTAACACTTGCTTTTGCTACGGCTTTTTCAACTTCAGCGGTTAACGCTGCTGACAATCAGTGGGAAAAAGAGGCCAGCGACGCCTGGATAGACGGTAAAGCTGAAGCCACTTTATTGTTCAATGGCAACCTGAATTCGTTCGACATCAACACAGATGTGAAAAACGGCGTGGTGGTCCTCACAGGTAAGGCCGACCACAGCGTTGATAAAAAACTGGCAACTGAGCTGTTGATCGGTATTGACGGTGTAAAAGAGGTAGACAACCGGTTGACTGTGGTATCAGAGGACAAAGATAAAGATGACAAAGGCGATGCTGAGTCTGACTTTGTTGATGCCAAAATCGCGACGGTGATTAAAACCCGTCTGCTATTTGATACTGACATCAGCGGTACCGACATCGACGTTGATGTCGACAATCAAACCGTGACGCTTACCGGTGAAGTTGAGTCAGACGCTGAGAAGCAGCTGGTGGTAAATATTGCAGCGAACGCAGACGATGTAAAACGTGTCAACAATAAGCTGACCGTTGTTGATGAACGCTCATAGAGCAACACAGTTACTCCGTTGACTTACAGGCACGCTTAGCGTGCCTTTTTTATGCGTTTTGTACAATGGCGGTCAGGTCGGGGAGTGAGACAGGTTTAAGTAACACCTGGCTGACCGGGTAAGAGAGCAGGGCGTCGGGGTCGGGTTCACTGCCGCTGACCACCACCAGTTTAGCCGGGCTCTGGCGCTTGTGAACTGCTGCAACCAGTGCCAGTCCGGAGCCATCGGGTAAATTTAAATCCAGCATTATCACATTAAAATCAGCGTGTTTGTCCAGCTCGCTCAGGCCCTCAGTGCAGCTGCCGGCAGCAACGACTTCACACTCTAATGACTCCAGCAAGAGCTTCATTAAGTTGCGCGCATCCGGGTCATCTTCAACCAATAAAATTCGCTTGTTTTTGACGTTTGAGTCGCTGGGCTGTGTGGTGAGCGTGTCTTGTGCGGGTTGTGCGGACAAATGATCCTGTAAACAGGATTCAAGCTGAGTAACGTTAATAGGTTTGGTCAGGGTATCGTTAAAGCCGAGGGCTTTAAGGGTGTCCAGATTACTTTTCTGGGCTGCGGCTGTTAGTGAGATAATCGGCGTACTATTGCCCTGTGCGCGCAATTTAACTATGGCGTCTTTGCCGTT
Source organism: Pseudoalteromonas sp. AWH4_217 (assembly GCF_056161105.1). NCBI lineage: Bacteria > Pseudomonadati > Pseudomonadota > Gammaproteobacteria > Alteromonadales > Pseudoalteromonadaceae > Pseudoalteromonas > Pseudoalteromonas sp. AWH4_217. The sequence goes on from NZ_JBSWYM010000006.1 coordinate 289,866, forward strand.
TAATATCGGCATGTGCAAGTCCATAAACACCAGGTCAAAATCCGCATCAGTTTGAGTGAGTAAGTCACAAGCTACTTTGCCATTTTCCGCATAGCAGACCTGGGCACCGGTGGCTGTAATGAATTGCCCCAGCAGTTGGCGAATTTCGGGCAAATCTTCAACGATGAGCACCTTACCGGATAAATTCGTTATCTTTGACGAAGGCCGATTTACAGTGGTGGCGAGCAGATCCAGCTGGCCAAGCTGGCCGGAACATTGGCCCGGCTCGATAGTAAAGCTGAAGGTACTGCCATTGCCCACGCTTGACTCAACCTGTAAATTCCCACCAAGCAAGCGGATCAGGGCAGAGCTGATGGCCAGTCCAAGCCCGGCGCCTTCCTCGGAGCGTGTGGTACTGTCCTGCACCTGCTCAAAGGGCTTAAAAATGTGTGTTAGTTTATCCTGTGGAATACCAATGCCGGTATCCTCAATCGCAAAATAAAGTTTACCTTCTGCGGCTGGCCGCACCTCAATTGAAACCTGTCCTCTTGGCGTGAATTTTATGGCGTTGTAAACCAGGTTGATGAGCACCTGCTTCAGGCGTTTTTCGTCAGACTCGATATAAGCGGGTAAGAGTGAGTTGGTGTGAATGGCAAACTGAATGCCCTTTTTATCCGCTGCAATGGAAAACAGGCTGTGCAGATCGGCAAGTAACGAGGCCAGGCAGATCTCACTGGGCTCAACCTGCAGGCTGTTGGCGTTGATTTTCGACAAATCAAGCACGTCATTAAGCAGGTTCAGCAAGTGCTGGCTGTTATTGTGAATGATAGACAGCTCAGGTTTGATATTGTCCAGCTCGCTGCGGGTTAGCAACAGATCGGTATAGCCCATGATAGAGGTTAGTGGGGTGCGCAACTCGTGGCTCAGGTGGGCCAGAAAGCGGTCTTTGGCGCGGCTGGTGGCCTGTGCCCGCAGCCGCTCCAGGCGCTCACTTTCAAGCTCCCGACGGGACAGGGCATAGCGGATCGCGCGGATAAATCGCGGGCTGCTGATCTCAGACTTAAGTAAGAAATCTTCTGCGCCCAGTGCCAGTGCATCTGCGTCCAGCACCTCGTCGGCCTGGCCTGTGAGCATCATAAACGAGGTATTGATGGGCAGTGCTTTGGCGGCTTCAAGAATGGTCAGGCCGGTATGTCCGCCAAGCTGATGGTCAAGCAGGCAGAGGTCGAACTGATCAGATTCCAGTGCCTGCAGCACCTCATCATGTTCACTGAGCCAGGTGACATCAAACTGATAGTTGGGCACTTGTTGTAAGTAATCCAGTGCCAGTACATAGTCGTCTTCATCATCCTCTACCAGCAGTAGCTTAACCACCTGCGCATTTTGCATCTGTGTCTCCTAGGGTAATTCGACGATTTCAATCCAATACTTGCCCAGTTGACGCATCAGCTCGACCAGTCCATCGAAGTTTACTGGCTTGGAAATATACGACGCGGCACCGAGATCATAGCCTCTGAGTTTGTCTTCTTCTTCCTTAGAGGTAGTGAGGATCACCACGGGGATTGAGCGCAGTGTCGGATCCGCCTTGATCTTTTGTAGCGCTTCACGACCGTCCATTCGTGGCATGTTGAGATCCAGCAAAATAATGCTGGGCCGGGGATATGCCGTTTTATCTTCAAACGGCGGCTCATTGTTCAGATAAGCTAACAGCTCAACACCATCGTGCACAAAATTTAGATTGTTCAGTACCCGGCTTTCTTGCAGGGCGTCCTGGGTCAGCAAACGATCGTCTTCATCGTCGTCTGCCATCAAAATATTAATGCGTCTGGTTGATAAGCTGCTCATCGGCGGTGTCCTTTAATGTGAGAGTGGAAGCAAGGTCAGGCAACAGGATGCGAAAAGTGGTGCCCTGGCCTTCAATACTGTGTGCGCTGATCTGCCCGCCATGACGTTCGACTATGCGTCGGCATACGGCAAGACCAATGCCCGTACCTTCATAAGATTTACGGGTATGCAGGCGTTGAAACGGGGTAAAGATTTTTTCGCTATACTCGGCGGCAAAGCCAATACCATTGTCGGTGAGATCAATTTCCAGCCAGTCGCATTCAATGTCTTCAAGTAGCTTGCTGGGGGCAGTGGTTTTGCTCATGGTTATGGCAATCTCTGGCGGCACGCCCTCGCGACGGAATTTCATGGCGTTGGATAACAAATTCAAAAATAATTGATGGAGCTGGACAGGGTCGCCTTCAATGGTCGGCAAGGGGTCAACCTGAATACGGGCATTGGTGTCGCTGATGGTGATCTCCAGGTCATCCAGCACAGTCTCTACGAGTGGATTCAGTGCGACGTCTTCGAACTCTTTTCCTTTGGTCGTCACTCTGGATAAAGAAAGCAGATCGGTGATTAACACCGACATCCGCTTGGCAGCGTTGTCCATTCTGGACAGGTAATCTTTGCCTTTGTCATCTAGCTGCGCTTCGTAATTAGCCTTGATACGATCAGAAAACGCGCGGATTTTCCGTAGTGGCTCCTGTAAGTCATGAGAAGCGATAAACGCAAAGTCTTCGAGCTCTCGATTGCTGCGGGTCAGTTCATCCGCGTAAAGCTCCAGTGCCTGAGTGCGCTCTGTCACTTTGTCTTCGAGTTGCTCATTGTAGCGTTCAAGCTGCTCTTTTGAACGACGAACACTGTGCAGGTGTTTAATTAAAAACCCTAAAAACAGGGTGCTGATCAGGGTGCTTAACACCGTGAACCAGATCAGGTTGTCTTTTGCGGTTTCCCGTGCCTGCGTCAGACGCGCCATTAACAGGTTTCGGATCTCGGTTTCTTCAGTCATGATGGTGGCGTACAGGGTGCGTAAGTCAACCCCGGTACTTCGCACATCGTCCAGCATTCTGTGTGGTTCAAGCTGCTCATTGTCCCTTGCCAGCGCTACACTGGCAGACAAAGACTCAAATTTAATCCGGGCATGCTGAATATAACGTTCCAGGCGTCGCTGCTGAGGAGGGCTTTCCGAGCGGATTGTCTGGGCTTCACTCAGGCTATGTTCAAATTTTTTCAGTGCAATTTTATAGGGAGCCAGATCGCTTTCGCGCTGGGAAATAAGATAGCCTCGCTGCCCGGATTCGGCATTAAGAATGTCAATGTGCAATTGATCGACCCTAAGCATGACTTCGCCGGTATTTTGTAGACTGCGTTGAATTCTGGCGATTTCATCGGTGTTTTTTAATCCCAAAGTGGCCACTAATATGACCCCTGCCAGGATCAACAGCGGGATTAGCCACACCATACTTTGTATATACCGGGAGTGATTGAATGTGTGCACAGTCGTTCCTGTCAATCTTGTATCATCAAGGTTTGTAGCAATTCGCTACACGCCTTGCTGGCTTTAATGATATCCTCGGCTGATTGCTGAATTTCGGCTTCTGAACCTGGCTTCTGGCTCAGGATCTTAATCAACTCTGCGTGCATAGAAATATGGTTGAGTGGCTTTCTGGCATCATGAATGAGTGTTGCGATATCAGATTTGTCTGTCATCTTTCCCCTCGCTTTACTTTGTTTCTTCGGGTGTTGACTGCTCGTATGCATTCAGGCGGTTGTACAGTGTTTTGGTGCTGATCCCCAGCATTTTTGCGGCCAAAGTTTTATTGCCATCGACCGAATCCAGGGTCTGATAAATTAGCTTTCGTTCGACCTCTTCGATGGTTTCGCCGACTTTAACTGGTGCGGACGGGGTTGTGGCTGATGTGGCAGGCGCCCGAGGTGGTGCTTGAGTGTCAGACGCCTGAGCACTCGCGAATGGCGAGCTGACAATCTCGTCTATCGTTAGTGCGGTTGTATCGGGATCTGCCATAATAAATGCGCGATGAATACAGTGTTTCAGCTCTCGAATATTGCCTGGCCAGCTGTGTGCCGTCAGTACAGCATGAGCCTGCTCGGTGAGTTGATATTGTGTTTTATATTCATCATTGAGCTGATGGACAAAAAACTCACTCAGCAGCGGTATATCCTGAGGACGTGCCCGCAGCGGCGGGATTTCAATGGGGAATACGGCCAGACGAAAATAAATGTCTTCACGCAGTACGTTCTTTTGCGCGATTTCGGCCAGTGTTCGATTGGTCGCAGACACCACGCGACAATTGACTTCAATGGGCTTAGCCCCTCCCACCCGGGTAATGGTTTGCGTTTCCAGTGCCCTGAGTAGATTAGGCTGCATTTCAATAGGCATTTCTGTGACTTCATCCAGAAATAAAGTGCCATTTTGTGCCAGCTCAAATACGCCTTTCTTTTGGTTGATTGCGCCGGTAAAAGCCCCTTTTTCATGACCGAACAATTCGCTGCCGATCAGATCTTTGGCAATTGCGCCACAGTTCACCGACACCTGCTCACCGCTGCACTGACTGGCGTTGTGGATGGCCTGAGCAACCACTTCTTTACCTGAACCACTTTCTCCCATTAACAATACATTGGCATTGGTTTTCGCGACCCGCTCTATCATAGTAACCAGTTTTTTCATGGCGGGAGAGTGGCCGATCAGGCAGCCAAAATGGCGTTCAAAGGGATCCGTTTGGGCATGGTGAGTGGCGGTTTTGGTGTTGAGAACGCGCTTAACGTCATCGGCTTCTATGGGTTTGGTCAGGTAATTGATTTGCTCATCGCACATGCTGGCCAGTGCCGCCTTAACCGAAGGATGGCCTGTTATCAGGGTTATTTGTGCCGTGAGTTTGAGGCTACGTATATGATCTATAAGATGTAAACCACTGCCATCGGGAAGCATAAAGTCGAGAAACAGATGGTCAAAACGCATATCAGCAAGCCACTGTTTTGCTTCGCCTATACTGCCAGCGGTGTATACGTCACAGCCTATAAACTCAATGATCCGAGCGGCGATAGTCGTAAATTCATGGTCATCATCAACCAGCAGAACGGTCTTCATTCGGGATCCTTGTTAGCTTGAACGTGTCGACTCTGGGGCCATGATCCACAAGGAAGCCTGATTCACTTCAATGTTAAGGCTGTCGGCACTTTTTACTTCACCATCAATACTATACTGTATTTGCTTTGAGTCTGCGTGTAAAGCAACTCGCTGGCAGCGGGTGTGTGAAACGGCGCTCTCCTGTGCTGCAGAAGGGCCAGATATCCCGGTTGCGATCAACTGTGCCACACTCAGAGCACGAGACGCAGACTCTGGTTCATGATGGATCAGCGTCAGATCCAGCAAGCCATCCTGATAATCCGGTTCACCACCGCCTTGCGCCAGCACTGTGGTAATGGGGGCTGCGTTAGCCACCGCCAGACTGGCAATATCCAGGCTTTGTGCAGGTTGATTATCAATGCGCAACGTCACGCGCTGCTTTTGTCCATCGGAGACGGCATTAATAAAGCCACTGATGTAGGCCAGCTGGCCACTGCGGTTTTTCTCGCTGCGACTGGCGTGCTCAATCATCTGCGCTTCAAACCCAAAGGCGGCAACCAGTAGCCCCGTTTCGCCGTTGCAGGTCATGGTATCTATTTGTATGTAATGTTCACTTAACAGCACCTCACAGGCGCTACTGATTGGATCCACTTTACTGCGTATCCCCAGCAGTACATGTGCCAGTGCATTGGCTGTCCCAAGCGGAATAAACCCCAGTTTACATTCACTGTTGACCAGTGCATGAGCAACGGCGGTCAGTGTGCCATCACCGCCGCAGGCAATCAGGCGCTCGGCGTCTTGGCTTAGCTCAACGGCCAGTGCTGCAACATCCGTGTCCTGTTCGGTAAAATGCAGAACAAGGGTGTACTTGCTACACAGCAGGCCAATCACCTGATTGTCGTACAGGTGCCATTTTCCGCCGCCAGAAACGGGATTAATGATCAAATCCAGGCGCGAACCCGGCGTATCGCGCAGATCGTGCATCAGTGCTTTAAGGCGATGGTGCTGATAGCGGTTTAAACGTGCTGTCTGACGTTTACTGTTGATAAACTGCATGGCATCAGCCACGGACAAGGACGGGTCTTGCAGCATCAGGTAGGCGGCAACGACAAACACCGAGCGACCGCGCCCCAGCGCACAGTGGACGACCACTTTTTTGTTGAGCTGATGCATCACTCTAAGCCAGCTTAGCGCATGTCGCAATTGGGCGTCACTGGGGGTTTGATGATCTAAAATGGGTATATTGAGATAATACAAGCCTTGCTCTTCGGCAGACCAGTTCAGACCGTCGAACTCGGCCGTAACATCCAGTATTGCTTCAACTTGCTTGGATTGCAGCATAGGAATGTCGCTGGGAAACAAACGACAAGCCAAAAACAAATTGTCTTTCACCTCTTGTACAGGTGGCACACTGTCCTGGTATCGTTGCCAGGCATTATAAAGCTGCGCCCCTAAAAAATAGGGCAGCAGCAATACTTTGATATAAAATGGCACTTGCCCGGTGGTGCGTTTACGAAACAGTTCTGGCCTGTCCAGCGCATAGGCTACGTAGACGCAGGCAACAGACGCGCTGAGCCACAGAGATGGCAACAGCACTAAGCTGTCCAGACTCAATGTGGTTAGTAGTAGGGTGAACAGCAGTAAAATAAGGTAGTAGTGCGCAGTGCTCATGAATACTCCTTAATTGAGAGACTGATAAACACTATTCAATTTTCATTCCGCCCCTCAGGCTACGAAAACAGCTTATCCAGACTTCAGCGTAGGAGAGTTTTACAGAGTGTGTAAAATTTACCGACCTTGCTATGAATTAATTGCTTGGTTCGGTTTTTATCCTGATAACCTCTGTTGGCGCATGTTACTTCCATTTCAAATATGACACATTCAAAGACGCGATTCCTGCGATATTAATCGGGAGCGGTTCCATGTTTCTGTTTGTATCGGGGTTACTGTAGTTTGAAAAAAGGCTCCATTATGGAGCCTGTGATGGTTGATGACATCATGCTCTGGCCAGTTTCTTCAACGCAGAGCGGGCTTTTTTCTTGAGGCGCTCACTCAGTGTTTCGGTAATGACTTCGTTCAAAAGCTGTTTTGCAACTGCGGTTTTGCTGCGGTCTATCGCTATTTCGGCCAGTCGGAATTTGACCTGGCTTTTATCTGGCATATCGTAGTGGTGCGACGCTTCATCCAGGTACTGCTGTAATGCCGCTTCACCCTCATCATGGTGTTTACCTAGTTGTTTGCTGAGTACACCAATAAGCACCAGTGAATGGTTTCTGGCTTTTTCCTGTTGAGTAGTCGCTGTTTTCATGGTCGCAGCTTTGCGGAACTGGTTTAATGCTTCTTCGCTCTGGTCGAGCTCGCGATATACCTGACCCAGGGTGTAAAAGAATCTGGGCTCTGCAGCATATTGCTTCTGTCCGATAGCGATGAAGCGAGCGAACTCATCTTGTTCACCTGTTTTACCAAGCAAGAGCAAGCGTGTCAGGAAGGCTTCAAACGGGGCGATTTTTTCTAATTCGTTTATATGTGCCAAAGCGGCCTGTTCATCACCACCAAACATGGACGGGGCATTGATATAAAACTTGATCAGTGCAGTGCGATACTCCGTATTATCCGGGGCCAATTCCACAGCTTTGATGAACGATGCTTTGAGCTTTTTAATATAACCAGAGACACTGAAAATGCTTGCCTGCTCGGCAATTTTGGCGACCACTTCAACATGGGCAAAATAGAGCTCTGGATTGTTTGGGTGCTGAGCGAGTGCTTCTTCTATATGTTGCAGCGCGACTTCATCCTGATCACTTTTCAGCGCAATACGTGCCAGAAGCAGCGGCTTATGATAATCAGAGGTCTGTTGTTGCAGCAAAAGAGACTGTGCAAGGCGTAGATTGCCTTTTTCAAATTCTGCTCGTCCCTGTTCAATACTGGCAGTGGCTGTAGTGCTGCAAATAAGCAGTGCAAGGGGCATAAGTAGTGTGTTATTCATGTGTATGTTTCCTTCTAAGTATCTAAAATAAATAGTGTTACTTTTTAACCTGTCGCTCAGTGAACGCGCTGGTTTGCGACTTAATTGACGGGGCTTCCGATTGGGTGTGCGGCAGGGGCATGCCAACGGATGGCCGTCCAGGCAATGGTCAAAAGTAAGCTAAGTTGAATGGCGGCCAGAAACAGGTAAAAAGGATCGGTTTCCACCCCCCCCAGTACAAACACAAAGGTGAGCGGGACGGCCACAAGGTTACATAACCGGTTTATTCGGTAGCCGAGAAACTGGGATAAAAAAATCATCATAATGGGAATTTCGATGAGTACGGCGCTGATCAGTAGCAGTGGCTGTGATAGTTTGACCGAGCCGGAATAGCCACTCATCAATGTCTCAATTACGCCAGGCGTGATAAAAGCCGAGACAAAGGCCAGGATATCGGCATAAATCATATTGAGCATCACCAGCAACCAAAGCGTTGCAAGTTTAATGCGAATACGGCCATCGGGTATTTCGCCAGCGGTTGAATTTGGGTTTGTCATACGTGGTTCCTTAGTTCATATTGGGGTCCATGTAAAAAGGTTTGCCCGGTTATATCCAGGTAGCACTCAGACTAACTGCTCTGGGCTAAGGCGTCGTCCTAGCGTAAAGGCGCGGACAGATTTGCAAGAAAGAAAAATTAAAAGTAAATAAAACATTTAACTATGGATAACTTTGTTTCAAGTGTCAGGGGAGAGAAGTGGCTGAACCTATTGTGATGGTACTTACGGCGATGCTAATTGGGCAAGTTGCCCTGAGCGTACCTGTGTTGTTAATAAAGCAGTCAACACGCGCTTATCGAATACCGCTGGTGATATTCCTCAGTGCCTGTGGCATGCTTGCCCTGAATGTGATCGTGCCGGTTGTTTTACCTGACTGGTATCAGGCGTATACGGTTATTGGTTTTCCTATGCTCTTTGTGCTTTGCCCTGCCTTACGTTTGTACATTCAGGGGGTCACCACACAAAAAAGCCGGACTTTATATAAACTGAATCCAAAAAAGTTTGTTTTGTTATGGCCCGCAATAGTGGTTGCATGCATCATTTCTATCTTGCCATCACATCAGCATAAGGCACTATTTGTCACCGATGAAATACCCTCGGGGTTGCCTGCTGTGGTAGTGGCTGGCGCGATGCTGGCCCTGATATGTGCCTGGCTGGTTGAATGTGGGTTGACCATAGTGGTAATAACAAAACGTCTGATGGTATTAAGATCTGAACTAAAAGCCCACTATTCTAACCTTGATGACCCCAGGATATTCGCGACAAAACGGCTTATTTTTATGGCCATGTGTATCTGGGTTTTAGCGCTGAGCTGCGCTTTTCTGTCCAGCCTGTTTGGACATGCCATGTTGACGCTTGGCGCTGAAATACTGACTGCATTGATACTTACCTGGAGCCTGACCTTTTTTGCCATGCAACAAACCACCCCATTGCTTATTCCTGATTTGGATAATGAGATAGACAGGGTGAATGCTCTGGATAGACCAAGTAGCCAAGACACACTCAATAAGTACCATAAATCGGCTCTGGATAAGGACCGCTCCGCCCGGATAGTCAAAAAAGTAACCTCCGCGATGCAGGATGATAAGCTCTATCTGGATGCCGATCTGACGTTACAAAAGCTTTCCGATGCAAGCGGCGTATCAGCCAACTACCTTTCTCAGGTGTTAAACGAAACACTTAATGTGAACTTCTTCGATTTTGTGAATCACTGGCGCATCGAGGCGGCGAAAGCGCGTTTACTGACTAGTAAAGACTCAGTGCTACATATTGCGCTTGAGGTTGGGTTTAACGCCCGCTCTTCATTTTATAAGGCATTTAAAAAGGAAACGGGACTGACGCCGAGTGAGTATAGACGTGCGCAGGCCGCAGCAAGTGAATAATGGGCCTCTATGTTTCAGTAATGAGCTGGCGGACTAATTAGTAAAACTTACACATTCCCAGTCCCAGCGTTTCGCCGTTGCGCAATGCGTAGCCGTAGCGCTGGTAGAAAGCCTCTTTGCCGTGTGCCGCCAGCAATGCTGCGGTTGCGCCACTTTGACAATGTGTTGATAAGTATTGCTCAATGTTATCCATAATGATATTGCCTAGTCCACACCCCTGATGATCCGGGTGCACAATGACGTCCTGAATGTAAAAGTACATATGCCCATCGCCAACTATCCGACCACAGGCAACCAGTTGCTGCCCCTTGCGACACTGCACCCAGTACAGTGAAGCTGCAATACTGGCTGCAACTTGCTCAGAAGGTGGGTTTTGCCAACCGACACTGGCGCGCAGCGCGCTGAACTCAGTGGCTGCGGGTGGTGTATGTGAAATCTCCATTTCAGTCGTCAACATCAAATCTATCCACTAGTTGGTCAAGGTTATTTGCCAGTTCAACTAATTGCGTTGCCCCGGCATGCAGAGCATCGGCTGAGTCTCCCACTTGCTGCACCGACTGACTGACGCCCTGGATACGAGACTGAGTTTCCTCGGCGGCCTCACCCTGAGCGTTGGCCTGACGGGAAATATCAGCGATGATGGTCTTAACGCGAGAGACCGAGCTGGCGATGTCGTCGAATGCCTGATGAGCCAGCTCCGACTGTTCGATGGCTTGCTTAGACTCATCAACACTGGCGGTCATGCGCTCAGAAACACTGCGGGTTTGTTCAATCAGTTTAGTCAGGACTTGTTCAATGTCCTGAGTTGCATCATGAGAACGCTGAGCCAGTGTTCGTACTTCATCGGCCACGACAGCAAAACCACGGCCTTGTTCGCCGGCACGAGCGGCTTCAATGGCTGCATTCAAAGCAAGTAAGTTGGTTTGCTCGGCAATGGTACGGATCACCTCCAAAATGTTGGTGATGTTATTACTTTCGTTTTCGAGCTTGCTCATGGCGGTGGCCGAATCGCCAAGTGAATCATTGAGCTTAGCCACTTGAGTCACTGTACTTTGGATCATTTGGTTACCGGTTTGAGTGTGTTGTTCTGTGGTCGAAATTTCGTTGAGTGCATCGCCACAGTTATCACTGACCGTCATCGCCATACTCGCCATGGATTGCGTGGTATCCGTGGCGGTTTGTGAGGTTTTTTCCTGATGGCGGCACTGGTCCCGGATGTCGTTTATCCGTGACTGAGAAGTTTGCGCTTCACCATTGAGTGTTCTGGCGTTGTTCTGGATGTCCTTAACCAGCGCATTTATTGAGTTTAGAAACTGATTAAACCAGGTTGCCAGCTCGCTGATCTCATCATTACCTATCACCTGTAGTCGTTTAGATAAGTTGCCCTCGCCCTGAGCTATTTCCTTGAGGCCATCTGAAACCATTTCTATGGGGTAGACAATTTTGTTGGCCAGCACAATGGCGATGACGACGAACAAAGCCAGCATTATCACTGCGATGATGCTGATGCTGTAAGTCATGTTGTAAGACGAGGTGAGGATCTCATCTTCTTCAATGATGGCAATAAAGGTCCAACCGAGTTCCTCAGAGCGATAAAACTTGGCGTTGAAGGTTTTATCCCGGTGTTCCAGTGTAATGAAAGGTGCATCCCCCGCGTTTCGGATAGCCTGATATCGGGCGTCACTCAAATCACGAATGTTTTTAAAGTTATTTTCGGCGTTTTTGGGGTCTGCCAGCACAGTGCCCTGATTGTCGAGTAACAACAAATAGCCGGTGTTGCCCAGTTTAATGTTGCTGACAATATCGGTCAGTGTCGACAAGGTCACATCCAGCGACTGAACGCCGAGCATTTGGCCGTTTTTCATGATCCCGGTAGCAACGGAAACCATTGCCTGTCCGGTAACGCCCTGATAAGGCTCAGTGATCACCACCTGAGATGGATTGGAGCTGACCTGCTGATACCAGGGCCTTTTACGCGGATCATAGTTGCCTAAAGGCTCAGCAGGATACTGAATAAAGCCACCATCACGAGTGCCCAGATAAACGAATAGCAACTCGGGGTGAGTTTTGCCAAAGGTGGTGTACAGGTCAAAAATTTCTGCTTCTGCCTGGCCTGAGGCCTCCGGCGTCATCATTTTCTCTGCACCAAAATAGGTGGTTGTGTCCTTGTTGACGGATTGCACAGTTTTACTTTGTGCTAAGAATCGGGCATTACTTTTCATCTGGTCAAAGAAGATGATAAATGCGTTTTCTATTTGTCGTATCTCGTTGACTGATGTCTCTAAGAATCGGTCCAGTGACTCTTGTTTGGTGCGCGAGATACTCATGATGGATATTGCTAGAATTGGAATGATAACGGTCATTACAAAGCTTAAAATCAGCTTTTTACGCATTCTCATGGGCAACCACCTCGGTTTTTATTGTAATAATAGTGTAGTTGTGAACGGAGCAGATTGCTCCGAATTAGCCCAATTTATGGGCTTTGAATTAATATTACAAACTTCGTGCGGCTGAACAAGAGAGAAGTGGCAAAAGGTTGACCCCTTTGCAATCGATGTAGAGCTCTAAAAGCAGAACTCTACTTTGATGCGACGATACTAGCGGATCATCTGGGGCAATAGTGATACAACGAAAACATGTCACAGATTTTGCCAGATAATGACGCGGTTGCTTCACCACCGCCAACCTGTGGCGTGGCTTGCTGTGGTAGTGAATGAGACTGCGTCAGGCGCTTCAAACTCGTTTTTTTTACTTTTATTTTCATGCTGTAACCCTGTTAAATAGTGATAGAAATGATGCTGTCCTTGACTAAGAATGCTTGCCAGGTGTAACCAGCATCCAAGCAAATCCATTATCAAATGGTACAGGCGCTCCTTGCGTCCTCCATAGCTATTTAAACGCATGTATAATAATTAATCAAATGTTTTTACTAAACTATTTGATATCGTGTTTTTTCATTAACTTATAAAAGTCAGAGCGGTTTCGTTGTGCCAGTTTAGCGGCTTGCGGCACATTATGCTGACACAAGGCCAGCACCTTAAGTATATAATCTCGCTCAAACTGCCGTTTGGCATCATTGAGGCCGACAAACGCCTGGCGGTCATCCTGTGCTGGCAAGGCATTGAGCACGCTGTCCTCTGGAATATGAGTACCAGGCGTCATTGCTACACAATACTCAATCACATTGTGTAACTGGCGGATGTTACCGGGCCAGGCATAGTTTAACAGTGCAGTGACAGCATCCGGCGAGAGGCGCTTGGGTGCTTTACTGAGTTGCTTTAAGAACAGGCTGGCGAGTAAGGGAATGTCCTCAACACGATCTTTGAGCGCTGGCAGAGACAACTGCACAACGTTAAGCCGGTAATAAAGGTCTTCTCTGAACGCTCCTTCACTCACGGCCCGAGCAATATTTTTATGGCTTGCCGAGAGGATCCGAACATTAACGGCTTGCTCATGTTGCCCACCGATTGGACGAACTGTTTTTTCTTGCAAGACTCTCAGCAATTTGACTTGTAAGTCGAGCGGCATATCTCCGATTTCATCCAGTAATAATGTGCCCTGATCGGCGGCCTGGATCAGTCCCTGTTTATCTGTAATTGCACCGGTAAACGCCCCTTTCTTATGGCCAAATAATTCAGATTCCAGCAGATGCGCGGGCAGGGCGCCACAGTTTATGGCGATAAATGGTCCCTCAGCATGGCTGCTCGCGCGATGAATAGCCCGAGCCGTCACTTCTTTACCCGTACCGCTTTCTCCTTGGATCAGAATGTTGGCCTGACTGGGGGCGATGGCTTTGATTTGTTGCACCAGCTGGCGCATGCTCGCACTTTGGTGGTACAAACCGTGGAAATTATCTGGATCTGGCGCGTGTAACGTACTTTTTTCAGGCAGCGCTTTGTTGATGGCTGCAAGCAGTTCATCACTGTCGATAGGCTTAGTGATAAAGGCGGTGATCCCCTGCTGAATTGCATCAACGGCATCGGGGATGGAACCATGTGCGGTCATCATGATCACGGGCAGGCCCGGGTAGTTCGCCTGTAATTTCTGGTTGAGGGCCAGGCCGTCCATATTATCCATACGCAAGTCTGTGAGCACCAAATCGATGGACGTATTTGCAAGTTGTCGCAATGCCGCATGACCACTGCTGGCAAGTGTAACCTCAAAACCATGGCTTTCCAGCCGCATTGCCAGCAACTCGCTCAGGGCCGGGTCGTCGTCTACCAGCAAAATGGAGGTGCTGCGTGTTGCGGGCAGAGGACCTGTGATATCGATTTCTGCATAAGACATTATTGTTGCTCCTTAGGTGCTTGAGGGGGGTCAATCAGGGGCGCGTCCTGAAGTCTTTGCTGCTCTATGTCGGCCAGCTCCTGTTTGAGCGTCATTAGTGCCTGACTGGTTTGGCTCAGTTGTGATTGGATCTGGGTTAGTTTGGCGTTGCTGCGATGCAGGCGGATTTTTTGTCCCCGCAGCACCTGTGTCTGTTGTTTAAGCGTGCTAAACCACAGCTGATAGTGCTGTGGCCAGGGTTGGCTTTGCTCTATGGCGGTAATTGCCCGCAACTGCTTGGTAGTCGACACTGTGTTGCAGTAGTCGTACATAAAGGTCTCAATAGCAGCCTGACCGATATAGCGCTCCGATTTGTTATGCTTCGCAGGCAAAGCCTGCTGGCATATCTGTAAATAACGTTCGAGCAGAACTGTCAGTGGTGCATAGTCCGGACTTACCGTTTTGCTTGGCCCGATAAAGCTACTTTTGTGTGCATTGGGACTCAGCTGGCAGCCACTCAGGCTGACAACGAGCACTAAGCTCAACAACGGGATTCTCATTTGCTTATTCCTTGTTTTGGCAAAGTTAAACTAAATTCACAGCCCGGGTGGGTATTTTGCCACCCTAACTGGCCACCAATCTGGTTCACACATTCCTCGACAATGGCCAGTCCCAGTCCGCTGCCTGCAATCGGGTCACTCTGTTTGCCTCTGACAAAGGGTTTAAACAGGTGATTGGCTTCTTGTGGGTCGAGCCCGGGTCCATCATCACGGATACTGATTTGCCAGTGGTCTGGCGTGTCTGTCAGCTCTATGCTGATTTGGGTCTTGGTATACTGAATGGCATTGCCAAGCAGGTGTGTCAGTGCCAGTTTGACAGGCATTTCGGGCAATTGAGTGAGCGCGGGGTTAAAGCGCCAGTCAATTTGAATACCTGTGCCTTGTAGTCGCTGTGCAAAGTGCTCCTCAAGCTGCTCTTTGATTGCCTGGGCACTACAACGCGCCTGTTGACTATGCGGATGGCTGGCAGCGCTAAATGTGAGTAGATCTTCAACCAGTTGAGTGAGCTTTGTCACTGAGGAGCTCAGAATGCCGGTTACGCGCCGCTGCTTGTCGTTGAGCTGCCCCAGGTGAGGTGTATTCAGTAACTCAGTGCCTTCTTTGATGGAGGCCAGCGGGGTTTTTAACTCGTGCGATACATGGCGCAAAAAGGTCTCTTTTTGTTGCTTGCTGGCGGTCAGCTCATTGCGAACCTGTTCAAGACGTTCCCCCAACTGTGTGAACTCATGGCTTCCCGATAATCGAATGGGAGTAGCAAATTGACCGTCACCAACGACTGCAATGGCCTTCTCCAGCTGAAATAACTGGCGGGAGATCCGTTTGATCAGCCAGATACTGAGTGCAATTAAGACGGGTAACGATAGACTCAGTCCGATTAAAAAGCGCTGGCGGATCTTACTTTGTTGTGCCAACGCTTCGTCGAGCGTTTTGTCGAGGGCCTGCTGTAGCGATTGTGACTCACTGGCCAGAACTGCGACCATGGCTGACAAGGTTTTACTGTCGGGAGCCTGGGCCTGTGACAGGGGCTGTTGCCAATTTGCAACGGCTGCGCTTTTTTCCAGTGTGATCAGCAGTGTTTTGAGCGCATTTTTACGCTTGTGCCAGTTTTCGTTGATGCTAATTTGTAATTTTTCACTTTGTAGCAGCTGATTGTTCAACTGGGCTTTTTCGAGCGCCATAAGGGCATTTCGTAGCTCATTGAACTCAGATATAACTTTCTGATTATTAGAGTAAATATTTTGAACCTGTTGCTGCTGGTAGGCGACCGACTGAATAAACCACAGAGTAAGCAATAACAGAGGGATCAGGGCCAGCAACAGTGCCATCAGTGCCTGCTTCCAAAGTGCCTGAGAAAAAAATTGTTGGAGTGGCTCGGAAGAGCGCTGTCCTGAACTGGCTTGCTGCATAAATGACTTTGCTATTATGGGCGTTTTTGGTTCGCTGTTGCCAAATAGCAACAGACGTAACTTGTTGATTTTTATACTTGAGCCAAAAACGCAGGTTAAACAGTGTTGCCATTTAGCAACAAACCGCCTTAATCCCACCTGAACTTTTTTACCCATCAATATCTAAGTGTATGAAATAAATAAATAAAATTAAATTGGCACCAAAGTTGGAATAGTCATGTCAAACGCAGCCAACAAACTCCAAGCGGTTTCTCGGCAGCTGAATTAACAGCAAACATTCAAAAACAGAAGGAAAGTAACATGAAAACATCTATGACAATGATTGCGGCTTTGGGTCTGACTGTACTGGCAACCGGTGCGATTGCAGGCAGTGACTTCGAAAAGTATGACACAGATGGCGATGGCACTATCAGTCTGAGTGAATCAAAAGCCAATCCCAGATTGATGGGACAGTTTAAAGATCTGGATAGCAACGGCGATGGTCAGCTGAGCAGAAGTGAATTCTCAGGCTTTAACAGCTAACAGATGCTCACACAGGAGAAGCTATTATGCAGCTAAAACATGTATTTGCACTGACAATCGGTATGCTCACCAGCGCATTTGCGTTTGCCTCTGAGGTAGATTTTGCACTACTGGACACCAACAGTGATGGGTTGATCAGTATGTCAGAAGCGAAACAGGTCCCTCAGGTAGCTGAGGCATTCAGACGCCTGGACAGAAATCGCGACGGTGCGCTGAGCGCCAAAGAGTTTAGTCACTTTTAAGCCAATTTAGTGAGGAAATTATGATGAACAAACTTATGTTAAGCACAGTATTGATGCTGGCCAGCCTGGGCGCACATGCAGCAAGCAGCTCATTTTCATCCTTTGATGCCGATGGTGATGGGTTTATTTCAAAATCTGAAGCGGCAGGTTCAGAAACGTTAACAGTCATCTTCGACAAGCTTGACGTCAATGGCGACGGTAAGCTTTCCGAGCAGGAATTTCGTCAGTAACAGAATAAATTAAGTGGCGCGTTTCGCGCTACTTCCCAAATTCACCTAATACACCTTAAAACCTTACGCTAAGGAGCTAAGTATGAACAAACTCATGATCACAGCAGTATTGATGATGGCCAGCCTGGGTGCACATGCCGCAAGCACATTCTCATCATTCGACAAAAATGACGATGGATTTATCAGTAAGTCGGAAGCGGCAGTATCAACTGAATTGAGTTCTGAATTCGATAAACTCGACAGCAATGGCGATGGCAAACTGTCTAAGCAGGAGTTTCGCCTGTAACTGCCTGATATAACACAGGCATACTCCCAATTTTGTATTTTTTTACGCAACAGTCTTCATGGATCCTTCCATGAGCCAAGGCTCCTGATAAGGGAGCCTTTTTCGTTTCTTATACCAATTTGCTTAATTAAGTGTTCTATTTTGGGGCGAGAAAATATTGTCGATAACACCGCTCCCGCGTCCTGCTACCGCTGAGGCACCTACATCCATATAGGCGAGGCAAAAATTTGCGAACTTATACCTTAGGTAAAGGTTCTAAATGAGAAATTTTTAACGCCGTTAGCGTAATATTTGCTCCGTCAAATTGAACAGGTATTTAGTGAAATTGGTATTACGCCGTTGCTGCCATTTTATACTCACTACGCAGCAGACCATACATATAGCCATCACAATAGCCATGGCTGAATTTGAAGTGCTGGCGTAAATGCGCCTCCTGTTGCATACCCAGTTTTTGCATCAGCCGCCACGAAGCCTGATTTTCAACCGCGCAGAATGCACAGATCTTGTTTAGCCCAAACTGCGCAAAAGCAGTCTCTATAAGCGCGTTTGCAGCCTCAAAGGCATAGCCCTGGCCGATATATTTCTCGTTCAGACGATATCCGATCTCAGCTGTTTTAGCGTTGTGACACAAAAACTTATACATGAGCTCGCCAACCAGAACATTGTCTTCGCGTCTGATAATGGCCAGCAGCAGCCGTTCATGTTCCTTTGCCTGCCAGGGGGCGCTGGCCTGGTCAATGCGGCTCTGGGCATCTGCCAGTGTCGCCGGCTCGCCAATATATCTGGATGTATCCGGGTTACGTCTGCTCTCGTAAACGGCGTGCAGATCTTGTTGTTGTAACGGGCGGATCTCGAGGCGGGGAGTGTTAAAGTAGAGTTTATTGAACATAACTGATCCCAAAAATAACGTCCTTAAATGTGTTCAAAGTGAGGCCGCTGAGTGCGTATGGTTTGCCAGCTTATTAACAACAGTGCGGCGCACAATACGATCAACAGGGCGATAGTGTGTGTGTTGTCCGTCAGCCACTGGTTAACCAGCCAGGCTACCACAGAAAAAATCAATAATTCGATGGCCCCGACCAGTGCATTTGCCGTACCCGCCTGATTGGGGTGGAGCAAGCCGATTAAGTGCATGTAGCTGGGAAAATACCCGCCAAACACCAGCATGATAGCGGCATACGCCAGCAGTATGGCAAGTGCGCTGTCGCTGGCCAGCACAAAAGTCAACGCACTGAGTAATAATGCCGGCCAAAGCCATAAAACAATCTTTAGATAACTCACGTGGCGCTGCAAAACCTTCGCGAATATCGCGCCCAATAACAAGCCGACCATAGGTAGCATCATAGCTTGCCCGGTCTGACCGGTGGTAAAGCCAAAACGATCCTGAAGCAAGAACGGCAAATACAGTTGGAGCGTTAAATACAAAAAGGTAGGTACCCATTTGAGACTGGCCAGAGAGAGAAACACCTGACACCTGACCATACTTTGGTAGTGTCGGAGCAGGCTTAGCGGGTTTATAGCCAATGACTGAGGCTTGCTTGCTTTTAGCAGGCTCAGGCCAAACACCGTAATAAACAGGTAATAAGTTGCAAGCACGACAGACAGCCCCTGCCAGCCAAGCCAGCTGCTCAATGTGCCACCCAGTAGTGGGGCAACTATGGCTGTGACACTGGCAGAGATTGCCACCGTCGCCATGGCACTTTTTAGCTTTGCGCCAGATAGATGCTGGGCCAGTAAGGTACGGCTTATCAACACAGGCGATGCGGAGCCGGCACCTTGCAGAATTCGACCGATTAAAAAGGTGCTGCTATCTGGTGCTACGGCACATAACAGCGTACCGATCAGCAAGAGCACTTGTCCAGCTATGAACAATGGCCGATCACCGTATTTATCACGAAGCGGACCGACAACCAATTGCGACGCACCAAGCGTAATAAAGTAACTGATTATCATGGCCTGACTCATACTGTTTGATAGCAACAGGTTATCTGCAATATCGGGTAGAACAGGCATATAGACCTGACTGACCAGCTGCGAGCAGGACATAAGTAATACTGAAAGGTAGGTCAACAGATGCACTGGCGCTCCATTCTGAGGTTGATTAGACCTGCGCACTATACGCCGCTTTCATTGTCCTAAAAATAAGGTAATAATTAAAATACTATTTCCTATCAGGAATCAATTAAGTGGATTGGTTAACGGCAACACGGAGTTTTTGCGTTCTGGCGGAGCTGGGAAGCTTTACTAAAGCGGCGGAACATCAGGGTGTATCAGCGTCTGCTATGAGCAAACGCATTGACTGGCTGGAAAGGCACTTGGGACAAAGTTTGTTTATTCGCACCACCCGGCAGGTCAATCTGACGGAGCAAGGACAGCACTTTTTTCCTCGTGCCAGAGATTGGCTGGCGCAATTTGAAGCACTGGTTGAAAGCGCTCAGTCTGAACCATGCGAGCTGCAGGGAAGCCTGAAGATTGCCGCCACACAGGCAGTGGGCAGTAGTGTGTTAATGCCTAAAATAGAGCAGTTTCTGGCGCAATACCCGAAGATCACGATTCATCTGAATGTTCTGGCACCAGGAGAGCCACCTGATCTTCAGCACGATGTGGTGATCACCAGGTACAATGAGTCATTTGATTCAGTGTCACACAAGGGGACTCGTTTGTTCGACTATCAGATGCAGTTATTCGGTGCGCCTGAATATCTGGCACGCTGTGAGGAGATTGCCAGTGTTGATGACCTGGCGCAGCACAAAATGTTGCTGAGTAGCTATTACCACAAAATTGGTGGGGTAGTGCTGGAAGATGGCCGGCTGTTTGAATTCACAAATTATAATTTTGTGACCGATCATCTGGATGCCATTTTAAAGGCCGCTGTGCAGGGAATAGGTCTGTTATTTATCGCGCCAAGCTATATTGAACGGGAGCTAAGCTCCGGGGCACTGGTCCCCATCTTGCCGGATATTCGCTCCGAGGTAAAACAGCTCTGGGCTTATTACCCCAAGGCCAGCTATACCCCCCGTAAAACCAGGTTGTTTATTGAGCACCTTAAGGCTGCATTGTAATACTGTGGAGGTGAACGTTTTTCAGGCGTAAAATGACCCCGGCCTCCCGTATTAAGTGCAAGGTGATTAAATGAAACGCATGAAAGCTTGCGAATGGGCATGCCTGGATTGTGAATCCTATCTTGTAACAGAGTTCGTCGATTTTTCAGTTAAACCGCTTTAACTCCCAGCCTGTTCCGTCATCCCGGCCTGCGAGCCGGGAACCACTTAGCTGTAAAGGTAATTGGGAGCGGATGGCCAGGAGAACCGCATCCAGAGCAGCTGTCGGAGGCACACATATGTCATGCGTGGTGACAGAACTGGCCGACAAAATAACGCCGGCCAAATGGGTTAAAAGCGGTAAGTCAGACCAATGTTTAACTGGAACTGATTGAGCACATCGCCGTCAAAATGCCACGCACAGACATCCTCGTCACTGCCATTACAGCTAACCTTAGAGGAGTTTTTGATAGACGAAGCCAGCCAGCGTATCTCTGTCAGAGCGCTGAACCCGGCACCCAAATCATATTTAAGACCGCCATAAAAACCCGCGGCAAAAAAGTGGTCAGGCTCTTCGAAGTTAGGGGTGACCTTGTTCACACCAATCTGCGCACCAATGTAGCTGTCCAGATTATCCGTAATATCCACATCTATGGCGCTTTGAAACATCAAATACTCCATATCCACCTTGTAGATAGGGGAATCCTCGAACTCAGTTTCGACCATACTGTAAAAAAAGCCGTAGCGTTTTTTATCCAAATAACGGTCAAAGCTGATCCCAAAGTGGTTTTTATCGGCCAGCTCAACCACTGCTTTTTGACTGGTATGTAAATCCTGACTACTGTTTTGGCCACCGTAAAGAGTGACGCCAAAGCCCATATTAGATGCCAAAGCTGAGCCTGAGAACAGCCCTAAACCAAGTGCTAACCACACATAGCTGCGCATAATAAATCCTTGTTATCTCGTGTGTTGTTGGATGAGTTTAATTGCCAAGAAAGTAACATGCCTGTGCATCTAATAACAGGCATTTAGCGACTTAATTTACTTCGGTTTGTAGATTTGTTGCATCAGCATTGGCGCCGCCTTGCAACCTCAAGTACAATGTGGGTTTTCGATTGCAATACACCGGAACCTTCCCCATGGAAATCAAAGTAAATTATCTCGATAATCTTCGAATTGACGCCAGATTCGACGATTTTTCTGTCATTGCCGACCAGCCTATTCGCTATAAAGGCGATGGCTCAGCCCCCAGCCCGTTCGACTATTTTCTGGCTTCGTCTGCGCTGTGTGCGGCTTACTTTGTGAAAGTGTATTGTAATGCGCGGGATATTCCGACCGACGGTATCCGCGTAGCACAGAACAACATTGTTGACCCCGAAAATCGCTATAACCAGATCTTTAAAATTCAGGTAGAGCTGCCAGAGAGCATTTCTGAAAAAGACCGTCAGGGCATTTTGCGCTCTATTGACCGCTGTACCGTGAAAAAAGTGATCCAAACCGGCCCTGAGTTTCAGGTTGAAGCGGTAGAGAGCCTAGATGACGATGCACAGGCTATGCTGATGGTAAACACCGATTCAGATGCCAGTACCTTCATTCTGGGTAAAGATTTGCCACTGGAGCAGACCATCGCCAACATGACCGGCATTTTGTCTGATCTGGGCATGAAAATCGAAGTGGCGTCGTGGCGTAACATTGTGCCTAACGTCTGGTCTTTACACATTCGTGATGCCGCATCACCTATGTGTTTTACCAATGGTAAAGGTGCCACTAAAGAAAGCGCGCTGTGCTCGGCACTGGGCGAGTTTATTGAACGCCTGAACTGTAACTTTTTCTATAACGATCAGTTCTTTGGTGAAGAAATTGCCAACGCTGAGTTTGTTCATTACCCCAATGAAAAGTGGTTTAAACCGGGTGACAACGATGAACTGCCAAGCGAAATCCTCGACGGCTACACGCGCGAGATCTACGATCCGGAAGGCGAGCTGCGCGGCTCAAACCTGATAGACACTAACTCGGGCAACGTGGAGCGTGGGATTTGCTCTATTCCCTACACCCGTCACAGCGATGGTGAAACGGTTTACTTCCCGTCCAACCTGATTGAAAACCTGTTCTTGAGTAACGGTATGAGCGCAGGTAACAACCTGTTTGAAGCCAAAGTGCAGTGTTTGTCTGAGATCTTTGAGCGTGCGGTGAAAAAGCAGATCATAGAGCAGGAAATCGTGCTGCCGGACGTACCTGAAGAGGTACTGGCTAAGTTCCCGGGCATTGTGGCGGGCATTAAAGGGCTTGAAGAGCAGGGCTTCCCGGTTGTGGTAAAAGACGCCTCTCTGGGCGGCCAGTTCCCGGTCATGTGTGTGACCCTGATGAACCCGAAAACCGGCGGTGTGTTTGCCTCTTTTGGCGCTCACCCAAGTCTGGAAGTTGCGCTGGAGCGCAGCCTGACCGAGCTGTTACAGGGCCGCAGCTTTGAAGGTCTGAACGACGTACCAAAGCCGACCTTTAACAGCATGGCAGTGTCTGAGCCGGAGAACTTTGTAGAGCACTTTATTGATTCTACTGGTGTAATCTCCTGGCGTTTCTTCAGTGCCAAGCATGATTATGAGTTTGTGGAGTGGGACTTCACGGGTACCAACGAAGAAGAGTGCGACAAACTGTTCGCCATTTTGAAAGACTTAGGTAAAGAAGCTTATATCGCTGAGTTTACCGATATGGGCACCGCCTGCCGTATTCTGGTACCTGGTTACTCAGAGGTTTACCCGGCAGAAGACTTAATCTGGGATAACACCAACAAAGCCCTGCAATACCGCGAAGATATTCTGAATATTCACTCGCTGGAAGACGAAGCACTGGCCAATTTGGTTAACCGCCTGGAAGAAAGCCAGCTTGATAACTACATCGACATCATCACTTTGATCGGCGTGGAATTTGATGAAAACACGGTTTGGGGCCAGCTGACCATCTTAGAGCTGAAGATCCTCATCTATCTGGCGCTGGGCGACATTGAAGCCGCTATTGAGCTGGTCGAAACCTTCCTGCAATACAACGATAACACCGTTGAACGCGGCTTGTTCTATCAGGCAATGCACGCGACGCTGGAAGTAGCGCTAGACGAAGAGCTGGAAATTGAAGACTACATCCACAGCTTTACCCGCATGTTCGGCAAAGAAGTGATGGATGCAGTGATCGGCTCAATCAATGGTGATGTGAAATTCTATGGCCTGACACCAACCAACATGCAACTGGAAGGCCTGGACAAGCACCTGCGCTTAATCGACAGCTACAAAAAGCTACACGCCGCACGCGCTAAGTTTGCCAAGGGATAGGTAGCCAAGTGTTACTAAAGCCCGGTAGGTGAACTACCTGCGGGCTTTAGTTGTGTATTGAGAGTAGAGCACTGAAATTGGGGTCCATCGAACCTGGACTCTGGGGCTATGTAAACAGAGTATTCTCGCTACAAATACGCTCCTTTTTCACTTCAAATATACTCATTCTATACAGTCATACCGGCCGTGAGCCGGTATCTTTTCAATGGCGAGTGGGTGTTTCAGTTTGGGTTATTCCCGTCCACCAGGGCCAAAGTAATTAAATATACAATCCCTGTTGATTAATAGTCTGCTCTGTCAAAGCTGTATCCATCCAACCCAGTTTTACCGGTGTCTGGTAAAGCCTTGAATTACCTAGTTGTGGCCAGATATGGCAAAGACCAGGAACAAAGACTTTAGCCGTACTCAGCGGAATGGGCGAGCGGGAATAGTCCAGTACCAGTGTTTCCATATCCAGTCTTTTTAGCTGCTCAACAATGGCCAGAATGTCATCTTTCAGGTCACCGCTTTGAGTCAGCTTATAACTTCCCCTTGGTGCATGCGCAGCAGGCAGTAGAAATCTGTCTTCTGTAATAGCATCAAAATCAAACGGTGCACCGTTTTGGTCCCGGATAGGAATAAGCTGACATAATTCAGTGAGCGCTCGCTGTGCCGCCATTTCTGGTTTTAGGTGACAGCCAAACCCAAATATATACCCCTGAGTGGTTTTATTACGGCCAATGGCAGCCATGACGGGCACGCCGGTATCTACGGTGAGGTCCAGCACCCAATAGTCGTGTTCTGCGGTGATGGTTTCGTGCAGCGGTGCCAGATAATCTGGGTCCAGACCGTTTAACTCAAACTGTGGGCGCGGCAGGCGGTTGTACCACCAGATAGCGGTTGCATCACGCTCAAGCAACTCAAATAAAGCCTGTAAAATGGCTTCTTCTAGGTTATTACCGGCCGCACAGCCATTGGAATGCCATTTTCCAAAGCGGTCTTCCTCAAACGGTGTATTGGCAAAGCAGCAAACGGTGGGCACAAAGACTTTTTCATCGCGTGTAAGCGACCACAGAGCAGTCCAATTGACAGCTTCCCCAGTATAAGGCAACGCAGCTTGTTTACGCTGAGATTCAGAATCAGCGGGGTCCGAGAAACGGGCATACTGCTGCTCGCTATAGGGTAACAACTGAGAAAAGCTATAACAGCGCGCATCCAGCTGTTGAGCCTGCGCCACCTGACTTGGCTCATCACCAATATACTGAGCGTTCTTGCGTTCTATTGCTTCACATAAAGCGCTGGCTTTGGACTGTTCGTGCGTGACGCCTTTGCCAAGGCAGGTTTGATTGAATTCATCGACATTGAGCGTGGGTAAGCTTTTATTCGGGCATTTGAAAAATGCGCTACGGTATATTTTTATTGTTTGTGAATCACTCAGAGTTGAAAGCTCATTAATTAGGCCAATGCATCGGTTGATATAGGGAGAGATTTTGCTGTTTGTTAGCTCTGGTTTCATGCTTCTCGAGCCGCCATCACGACCAAAAACTATCGGGCAGTTTTCTAGTGCAATTTTCGTTGACCATTGCTTTGCATTCTCATGGCAGGAGCTAAATGGAAAAGTATCTATCTTTAAGTCATCAGATACGATACATACTTGATCATTGGACAGCTGCTGTTTGGACACAACTAGCGCGAGTGCCTTGTCAATAAAGTTGCTTGATTTGCGATAGTACCGTGTTGTTGCATTATCAGAGTTTTTTAAAAAATAGGAATTCATGGGCAGGTTATTGGCCCTGAGTTTTACATAATATTCAAAATCACTTGCTGATTTTAAGGGCGGGCTAATAACAAGCAGATTGAAGAAGTCTTCGACTATAACCAGGCATTTATTATGTGCCTGAAACGTTTGTGCCGATAGTTCTAGAATATCTTTTGTTATAACTAAATTACAACCAGATAAGTCGGCTTTTCTGATATCACGGTTTTCAACAAGCGCAACCTCGGAGCACTCTATGCCCTGTTCCCATACTTCTTCTGGTCCTTGCAGTGATATTACAAGCCCTGCTTGGATCAGGTTATCAAGATAATAATAGAACAAGGCTGATTCTTGTGGATCGTTAGATTTAAGAGCAATCTCTTGGGTGGTGTGTTTACCATCAATGTACTGAAAAAGTGGAAACCGATTGCGTTCCAAGACATAATTTTGATTGTAATGTGTTAGAAATACATTCCCTTGTTTGTCCGTGATGACGGTAAACTTAGGGTTCCACATTATAAAGCTGCTCATTAGTCTTTTTCTCTTATATTAATGATGGGCAAAAGCGAGGGTTATTTAGTATGTCACTATACCCATAGTCGGGAGCGCTGCTGTCTACACATAAATCTTCTGTATACACGCCAACGGATAAAGCGATTCGAGCTTTATCAGCGGTATTTGCATCACTGCCATGAATCAGATCCCAGTGGTGTAACGAGAAACCACCAAGAGGAACTTCCACAGGTGTCTCTGAGTATTCTCCAGTTGAAAAATGTGCAAGGCGTTGAGTTTCTGCTTTCAGATTAAGCTCCTGACCTCCCAAAGGCTGAACGTACTCTTTTGTGTTTTGTGAACCGCCAATATATTTCAAACAGCCCGTATCCAAAGAGGTCGCACAAAATGGGATCCACAAAGTTGCAACGCCTGATTTAAAAAAGGGCATATGCTGAGAATCTCGGTGCCAGCCAACGTTGAGTGAAGGAGAGTGACCTGGTGGCTTAATATAAAGCTGGCTGCCCCAAACCTTTAACTTGCGGCATTTTAAAACGTCAGCGATCAAAGGTCCTATGTCGCTTTCAGTTAAGAGCTGATAAAACGCCTGGCTACAAAAATGAGGCTGAGCAATTCTGGTCAACGAGTTATTGTCGATGCCGTTTACAATGCCCCAATGTGATTGTCCAGTATCGCTGTGTCCATTAATTATGCGACCAATTTGTTGGTGGGCTGAGTCAAGGAGGTCTTCATCTATATAAACGTCACTGAATATATCAAAACCAGCGTTTATAAAATTGGCCATTTCTGATGCCTTTTCATTATAATTATACGGGTGTGAAGGAGGGGAAACCCTCCTTTTTATTTTAGCAAGATGTGAAAGGGTGGCTTCGACATATATCCATGAAGTCATTAATCGCTTGAGTTTCTACCATGGCCTTTTGGTCCGCACATGCAACATGTCCCAGATCAGGTTTTGGTGGAATAGTTACTATGAAGCAGCCTGTTAATTCACTCATATTTTCGAACTTCCATCCGTTGTAGAGTGATAAGGCCGAGTCATCAAAGTTCCCTTCTGGGTTTTCCAAGCCTAGCTCTTCTCTCAGTTTATCCCTTATTTCTTGATCTGTAGGAGTTTTATTTGAATCACCACAGATTGAGGCTACAGACTTTATATCACTGCTCGTTGGGTTCTCTTCTTCTTCCACCATGTAAGTGGGTGAGGGGCTGAGCTGCTCGATAATCTCTTTTGTCTCGCTGTCGTTTTGCACTGAGGCTCGGATAAATCCACCTTCCTCCTGACTGCCATAAGTGAATGTAACAGAATCGCCCTTTTTGATGACAAAACGGACTTTAGTTTGGTATGCAGGGATTTGAGGAAAAAAGCCAAACTTTGCTAAGTAATACTCTGGGAATTTGACAATGTATTCTAGCTCTTTGTCATTCTCCCAGTTTTTCCACGCATAGGCTATCATTCTGCTCAGTGCCGAGTGCCAGGCACTAATTGCCAGCATATTTTCGACTGGGTTTGGACCACCTTGTTTTTCTATTTCTTCTCCTTCTTTGGTGCTTGCAAACCCATACCGTGTTCCGAGCTTATTGAGGCTGTTTTTCATTTTTATATCCTTGTTTTCTATGAAAGTAGTGGGTTATATATACAACCCTTGTTGATTAATCGTCTGCTCCGTCAATGCCTGCTCTAACCAACCTAGTGTTACCGGTGTCTGGTAAAGCCTTGAATTACCTAGTTGTGGCCAGATATGGCACAGTCCGGGTACAAAGACTTTAGCCGTACTCAGCGGAATGGGCGAGCGGGAGTAGTCCAGTACCAGTGTTTCCATATTCAGGCTGTGTAGGTGTTCAACAATGGCTAGAATGTCATCTTTCAGGTCACCGCTTTGAGTCAGTTTATAACTTCCCCTTGGTGCCTGCTCGTTTGGTAAAAGAAAGCTGTCATCTGTAATGGCATCAAAATCAAACGGTGCACCATTTTGGTCGCGGATAGGAATAAGCTGACATAACTCAGTGAGCGCTCTTTGTGCCGCCATTTCTGGTTTTAAATGACAGCCAAATCCAAATACATACCCCTGGGTTGTTTTGTTACGGCCAATCGCTGCCATTACGGGCACGCCGGTATCCACAGTGAGGTCCAGCACCCAGTAGTCGTGTTCAGCGGTGATGGTTTCGTGCAGCGGTGCCAGATAATTCGGGTCCAGACCGATTAACTCAAACTGTGGGCGCGGCAGGCGGTTGTACCACCAGATAGCGGTTGCATCACGCTCAAGCAACTCAAATAAAGCCTGTAAAATGGCCTCTTCCAGATTATTACCAGCGGCACAGCCATTGGAATGCCATTTACCAAAGCGGTCTTCCTCAAACGGCGTGTTGGCAAAGCAGCAAACGGTAGGTACGTAAACCTTTTCATCGAGCGTGAGCGACCACAGTGCGGTCCAATTGACGGCTTCCTCAGTATAAGGCAACGCAGCTTGTTTACGCTGAGATTCAGAATCAGCGGGGTCTGAGAAACGTGCGTATTGCTGCTCGCTGTAGGGCAACAACTGCGCAAAGTCATAACTGCGTGCATCCAGCTGTTGAGCCTGCGTTACATGACTGGGCTCATCGCCGATATACTGAGCGTTCTTGCGCTCTATTGCTTCACACAAAGCGCTGGCTTTGGACTGTTCGTGCGTGACGCCTTTGCCAAGGCAGACCTGGACAAAGCTGTCTGTATCTAAGGGTTTTGAAATCTGGGTTGAAGGTATTTTGAAGAATGCTGTTCTATATATGGTCACTGGACTTGGAGTATGCTGATTGACAGGCTCTATATGAGTGATCAATCCAGATAAAGGACTTACATATGTTATTAACCTGCTAACAGTTTCCGCAGCTTGTTGAGTTCGAGAACCTCCATCATTGTTATAAGGTGCTGGCGATGACTTTAACTTAATTGCTGTAGAAAGTTTGCTATTGGAACTTAAATCGTCACTAACCTGGTGGGCTTGCAGTTCACAAGAGTCTAAGTGAATTTGAAGTAAAAGATTCTTGGATGAAGAGACTTGCTCTGATATCGCCTGATGTAGCATAACTGATATAGCATCGGGTATGACTTTGTCATTACACTCGCTGAATTTAGGGCGAGTACATATGCCAGGAAACTTGTTGGACAGGTATTGAGCGACTGGTTTATTTCTGAATACTGCTTTTTTGTAACTGATGAAAGAATTAAAACTTCGGAATACTGGAGAAACTTTAAGACTGCTTAGCCCTGCCTCAATACATATAAAAGGAACATTGCGTTCTTTTAACCAGGAATCAAAAGAAATCGTGAATATATCTGTAGTGAAAACGATTGTAATGTGCGAAAAGTCAGCAGTTAGTTTTGATATAAAGGAAGGCTCTTCAACTAACCTCTTCTGTGATATGTTCGAGTAGATATTACGGCTTAATTTTTCAGGCAAAACTGAATTTGCGACTAGATGTGTTTTATCTGAATTTTGAAGTGTTAGATATACATTGTCATTCAAAAAGCGACCAGCTTTGTACAAAAATAAGCTCACATCTCGTTGATCTATTGCTTTTCCTATAATTTCCTTAACAGATTGAATACCATCAATATATTGAAATAAAGGAAAGTTTTTTTTATCAAAAAGTATTTCATTATCTGTTGAGACAACAATAGTGTCGCCACCATCGAGTGAAAAAGCTCTTATTTGAGGTTGCCATTTTATGACAGATTCTAAATTTATAGTCATAAATTAAATAATTTTCTAGGGTTCTCATCTAGAATGTCAGAAATTTGAGAGTTGCTCAAACTAGGCATTTCTTCAGATATATTTGCTAGGTCGAAGTGAAGGTGATCTGGGTGGGGATAATCACTGCCGAATATCAGCTTACTATGACCGATCATCGCCAGTGTATCATTTAATGGCTCTCCAATTTCTACACCTACCCAACAATTTTTCATAAAGTATTCGGATGGTAATACTTTAATGTTGTCTTTTGTTAAGCTAGGAAATTCGTCATAGCAAATATTGTCCAAGCGCCATAGCCAATGTGGTACCCATGAACAGCCAGCTTCAAGAAATGCAACTTTTAGATTGGGGTTTCGCTCAAATACACCAGACTCTAAAAGAGTCACGAATGCCATTTGCGCTTCCATAGGGTGTGAACAAGCATGCAAAGAAAAGCGATTGTTGAACCTGTCCATTCCAACTGTTTGCCCTTGTAAGTGGGTTCCACCATGGAATGAGACCGCTATTTCATGGTGAGCACATGCTTGCCAGAATCTCTCGTAACTGGGATCTCCAAGTGTTTTTCCTAAAATCGGCTCAGGTCTAAGGGTGATTGCTGACCATCCTCGACGCACTGTTTGTTCTACTTGGCTTACAAGAGTTGCTGGATCATGCCTACTAATGAGGCTTACTGGTTTGAGACGTGTTGATTCATACGAACAGTAGTCTGCAATCCAGCGGTTGTAAGCATTAGCATAATCTAAAGAGGCTTCAGGCGTAATATGTTTATGGTTGACAATATAACCAGCAAATGTGGGGAAGATCATAGCAATGTCTACATTTGAGGTATTCATAGAGTCAATTTGACCGGCTGGGGTCATAGCTTTTGCTCTTTCTGACTTACTGTTATTATTAATAAGTGCTGAAGCTATTTGATGTCTTGTGTCCCAATTACTAAGAATTTGAGAGTCTTTAAGCATATAAGTCGGAGGCAAAGGTATATCTATACCGTATTTATTTAGTCTCTCTTCTCGTTTTTCTTCATTATCGAATGTCATTGAAACAGGAAAAGATTCTCTTGTACTGCTTGTTGTATACTTATCCCATATTTCCAAGGGCTCAATGACATGTCTGTCACAATCAATAATTTTACTCAAACTAATGTTCCGTAGTCGTTTTCAGGATTTGCCTCCTCAGTATAGGTCTTGGAGGAGGCAGTTACTTAGTTATTTAATTAAGTACATGTAAACGGTTGATAGTTGCTAATAGCCATATAGTCAGAAAGCGCCAAAGCTTGGTCCTTTTCCGGAGGTGATGGCAAAACAACTACTAACGCACCGGCTAATTGGTTGTTTTGATATGCCTCATTCCACCCATTTGTGAGTGTTTCCGGAGCAGCTTCTTCGTTTACGTTATTGTTTACAGTTGGAGATTTATAACTTTGTTGGTCGTTCTCTGTCCAGTTGTTTAATTCAACCGATTTCTTCCCGCCATTTTGCTCTCTTACAACCACTATTCTTGTTGTATCAAAATTGCCCGAGTAACCGAACTGTTTCAAGTAAAACTCAGGGTTGCTAGTTATTTTATCAACTATATTTTCCCCATTTTCTTCTTTTTCCCAGTTTTCCCAAGCATAAGCAACAAGTCTTGACCAAGCTAATTGCCAATCCTGTATTGCTCTAATGTTATCGACTGTACTTGGATCGCCAATCTCAGCGCCTAAATTAGTATTTTTCATGTGTCACCTATAATTTAAGTGTAAGTAATAAGTTCTTGGATTCTTTACTATGAGAAATTTTTTCGAACAGCTCTAGGTATTTTTCCTTAACACGCTTTTCATTCTTGGCATGACAATAAGTGGAATAAGCCATCATATGGAAAAATAATGCTCCTTGAGAATCAGCTAGTTCTATTGATGAATTTAGTAGTTTTTCGCTTTTTTCGGTCAAGTAACCGTCTTTCTTAATATAACATTCCACAAGCTTATTGATTATAAACGGAGCCGCTGAATGTTCTTTATTTTTTGATATACGCTCGAGGGAGCTTTCCATTAATTTAATGGCTTTATCTAAGTACCCTTTTTCAATATAAGTATCCGCCAAGGAGGGCTCATACCACCCTAGGGCGAAGTATTGGCCTGAACTAATCTGCTGCTCAATACTATTTTCAGCATATTCAGTTTCACCATTTGCCCAATCATAAAGCATATATAGGAAAGTGTTGATCCAAACGAGATCTTTTTTATCTTTGTAACTACGTTCATACCTATCTACCACTTTTTTCACGGTTTCTTTGTCATTCACAAAGTATGAAAGCAGAGCTTTGAATAAATGAGCAAAAGTAATAGAAACATCATGGTTTATTAATTCTGCATGTACCATTGCCAGTTCTGCACTATTAAAGGCTTCTTCAAGCTGTCCCCTGTGTAAGTATGTAAGTGATTGCATAGATAGATTTTGAGATTTTGGATCTGTTCCAAATTGGTGAAACAAATTCGCATCTCTTTTATCTTCGTACATAGAAAGAGATTTCTGGTGGCATATAATCGATTTTTCTAGGTCACCATCCACCAAATGAGCTTGACCCAAGTGTGTTAAAACAAGCATTTCTCTTTGCTTGTCATTACTGGCCTGTGCGCGAGAAATAATTCTATTCCCAATTTCAATAGCTTGGCTTCTCTTAGAGCTATAATGTGCATTCAAGAATAGTGACCATTCAACTTTCATTATAAGCTCGTCAATATCTTCGCTTTCAAGCATTGAGTTGTCAGCTATTAACTTCTCAATTCTACCGCTAATATACTTTACTCTTTCTCCACCATAACCATCCAAAGTCATTACTGCGGGTAAAATTAATTCTAAGCACTCTAGCTCTGAATTTAGCTTAAACTCTTGTGATTCACTTTTGGAATTCCACTCTGCCAATGTATCAAAGTATATTACGGATTCGCGGTAGGCAGCATTTCTGCTCATGCTTGTTAGAGCAATAATCCCATTTGTGACGGCTTTTTCAAATTCCATACCTTTGGCGTAATGAATAGCTACTATATAAGATATTTCCTCTTTGGACTTTTTGGATAAAGTTGAAAAGCTGTTAGCTATACTTATGTGGTTTTGCTCTCTACTTTTAGTGCTTGCATAGTCATAAGCCGCATCCCTTACCAGCGCGTGTTTAAAGATATAGCTATCATTTTCAACCCGGCGTTGTTGAATGATGAGGTCTTTCTCGATCAGTTCATTCAGGTCGTTTTGGATCTGATCTTCACTGAGTGATGACGCGGCGACGAGCAGGTCGTATTCGAATTCGCGGCCTATGGTGGCGGCGAGTTGTGCGGTTTCTTTGGCGTGCACCAGGCTGTCGAGTTTTTGCTGTAGCGATTCGCGCAAGCTGCTGGGGACCTGATCGAGTTTATCCGGGCTGACGAAGTTGATTTCGCCGCTTTGCTCGCTGACCAGTGCTTTTTGTTTCAGCATGTCAACCAGCTCTTCGATAAACAGCGGGATGCCATCGGTGCGGCTAACCAGGATATCGCGTACGTTTTTCGAGACGGCTTTGCCTTCGAACAGTTGCTCGATAAAGTCTTCGGTTGCTTTGGCGGTGAGCTTGTGTAGCTCCAGCTCCAGCAATGTCAGGTCGTGCAGGCTGTCTGGCTTAGGCTGGCGCGAGGTGCTGATCAGCACGCTGCCATCGCTCAGGTTAGCTGCAAAGTGGTGGATAAACTCCAAAGTAGTGGAATCTGCCCAGTGAATGTCTTCAATGATGTACAGCTTATGATTGCTGAGGCTGAATTTGTGCGACAGCAGCAGGGCACTCAGGCCTTTGAACAGTAACTCTTTCTGTGCATCCGGCGCCAGTGACGATGGCTGCATGTCTTCGGGCAACTCAATGTTCAGCCACACCAGCAGGATTGGCAAAATGGTCTCTGTGTTGAGTGTGCTGTCCTGTTCATTAAGCAGCGAAACAAACAGGTCTATGACCTCGGTATTGCTGAGATTGCTGGTATTAAACAGGTAACGTACCAGCGTCAGAACAGGGTAGAGCGCGTTGTTCTGGTGCTCCGGCAAACACTGGGCAACCAGATGCTGGTATTTGCCGGCGTTGGCACGAATTTCTTGCAGTAATCGCGACTTACCAATGCCGGCTTCACCGTAAATATGGGCAACCCGAGTGGTTTGTTGTTCGTTATTAATGATAGATAGTGTTTTATCCAGCTCGCTCTGACGGCCAATCAGCTTGTGGTGATGGCGCGTACCACGCATAAAACCAAAGGCTTCGACGCGTTTTTCGCCTTTAAGGTTATAAATGGCTTGCTGTTCAAACGCCATACCCAGTTGCATATTGTCGAAATAATCGAACTCACTGTAAGGCTCAAGGATGGCGCGTGACTCTGCGGTACACAAAATTTGACGTTCGCCAGCATGGCGAGCCAGTTGCATGGCTGTGTTAGCAATATGGCCTTCTGGTACGGCATTGGCGTAAGTGACAAAAATACCCGAGTGCAGGCCAATATGGGCGTTGAGTTGCACGCCGTGGGCTTCCTGCATCAGCGCATTACGCTTGCCCAGTTCGCTGATCACATCCAGCGCGGTACGTGCGCTCAGCCGCGTGTCGTTGTCGCTGGCAATGGGGTAACCAAAGTAGAACAGCGCAGTATCGGCCAGATTGCCCACATGATAAGCACCAAAGCGGGTGGCTATATCAATACAGGTGTTGCGCTGTGATTTAAACAGGGTATCGATTACATCCAGATCTTTGGCGTTTTCATCGAGCATTTTAGCGCTGAGGCGCAGTGCCATAACGGTGATCTGTTTGCGCTCTGTCAGCGTGGTGTAATCTTGCTGGCCGGGGTGACTAGGGTCATCGGTGCGCAGCACCACAGTGGCATCGTCGTAACCATGTTGCGCCTGTACGTCTGCCAGCACGCCCACCAGGTTCGACACATTCATAGAGTTCAGTTCGGTGAAGGCTTCTTCCCCTGAGATAACCCGCTCTGTGGCATTTTTTTGTAGTACACGACGCAACAATCCCGATAGCGGGTGGCCAAGCAAGGCACTGGGTAGCGGAATATGAACATCGCTCAATTGCTTGTGGTAAATCGAGGCAATACTGGAGCCGGTAACGGCTGGTAACCCCGTCAGACACTCTAAAAATACTAGGCCCCAAACATAGATATCCGTTTTGGCAGAAGCTGGTTCACCGCGCAATTGCTCGGGGGCGCTGTACGAAGGTGTACCCAGAGTTTCCTGGGTGAGTGTCAGTGTGGCAAAGTCCTGATGGCGGCTTTCCTGACTGAGCGTGCCGATACCAAAGTCGAGAATTTTAGCGTAGGTTTTTGCGCCTGCCTGGGTCAGCATGATATTGGCGGGTTTAATGTCCCGGTGGACTATGCCTTTTTGGTGTGCATGGATCAGGGCATCCAGTACCTGCAACATAATGTCGGTGGCGTCTACTGCGTCTAACGCGCCTTCCTGGATAAGGTGTTCGCGCAGTGACTGACCTTCCACATATTCAAACACGCCGTACAGCAGGTTTTCGTCTACCTGACCTTTATCCAGCAGGCGCACAATATGCGGGTGCTGCAGCTGGCTGCTGAGAGAGGTTTCGCGTTTGAATCGCTCAACGTATCGATGCTTTTTGGCTTCGTCAAGGTGAGGCTCAAGTGCCAGAAACTTGATTGCCACGACCTGATCCGTGTTTTTATTCTTCGCTTTGTAAACCTTACCAAAGCCGCCTTCGCCTATCTTGTGGATGAGCTCATATTGCGTCGACTGAAAGCGATCCTGAATGTAAGGATCAGAAAATTGAGTTAGTGGCATAGTCTTTTATTTTTATCTAATTTGTTAACAGGGCTCGAACCTAAGCTCTAAATTATTGTTAAGAATTACGATTATTACAATGTTTTTTCAACATCCTTGCCATTAGCATCGTTTTATTTGACATCAGACAGATTTCACTAAGATGAAGGTCGTATTGATTATCGGCAACTTATCTCGTCACTTGAGTAAATTTCAATAATTTCAATAGTTACTGATTAGTCTGAAGCATGCTGTAGTTCTCGGCTGGTAATCTTTACCGATTATCAATAGAGGGTCAATTGCTTCTGGCTAAGGATTGGAATAAATCATGGTTAATAAGCGCTAAATTCCTATGTTTTTAAGGTAATCCAGTACTAAATTGGTAGATGTTGTTTGCCGTGTAATATAGTGTAATGTTCAATTATTCAGTAGTTTGTGATAATGAGCCAGTTTTTAGGTAGCTTAAGGTGGTTAAAGATGGAACGTCGTACTTTTCTTAAAACAAGCTCGTACTTGTGTGCGAGTGGTGTGCTGCCTGTCAGTGCACTTGCTGCAGATAGCATTGCATTTACAAATTCAGAACAGAATACCCAACGTGTTAGTGGCAACTTACTTGAAGAGATTGCTCGCCATGCGCCTTCTGTCTCAATGGAAGCACCAAGTGGAGAAAGTGTTCAGGTCACTTTGCGTCCCTCTGTTGTCAGGCGTTACAACACATTTATATATGTTTATTTTGAAATGAGTAATGAAATAACGGTCTTTGATCTGTCTGGCACCACCATTGGCACAATTAAGTTGCCTCAGGGGTTCTCCAATGTGAGCGATTTTGCGGTCGAACCCAACCAGCAGCTGCTTTACTTTATTGAGCGTGGTCATCACCAGGTTATTGTGGCGAACTTTTTCGGTGAACAACTTGCCCAAATCGGCGAGTTTGGTACTGAAGTGGTGTCGCAGTTAAATGGGCCAAAAAGTTTGACGCTTGACGGTGATGGCCGCGTGCATGTGCTTGAGTCAGGTACTTCCAGCGTTAAAGTATTTGGCAATAACGGCGCGTTTTTATATTCATATGGTCAAACCCGTTTGGGTAAGCAGCCTATATATAAAGCACTGGATGGTACAGAGCAGATTGTAATCACGGGTGGGCAACTGGGCGATAGAAAGTGGATTTTTAACCTAGAAGCTCGCAAATTGACGGCACTCAACTAAACTGAATCATGAACGCTGACGGGGTTAAGTGCACAGCGGTAAAGTTGCACTTAACGCTTTGTAATTATGGAATTATCATACTTAGGTAGCGCCGATGGAAAAACATCAAACGCATAATGTGCTAAAGGCTGATTATGCAGATCCAAAAGTCGATCAACTATTAAAACACACCGTCCGTAACCAACTTGAGTCTTTACTTAAGGCGAAACTTACCACCGCTCAACGTCAACAAGCGCTAACCCAAAGCTTCGTAAATGCCATGGCATTAACCCTCGGCACCACGGTTGCTACTCACGCTCAGCTGACGGCTGCTTTTGAGGCCATGTATGATCAGGCTGTTCAGTCAATGTCTATGGCCGAGTTAAGCGAAGAGCTTTTAACCCGTCAGTATATTTCTCCGACGGGCCTGGTCATGTCGCCATATAACTGTCGCCATACAATCAAAGACATATACCGTATTCAGGGTTATGCAAAGGGCATTGACAAGGCAATACGTGGCATGCTCTCTCATAAGGACTCTATTACTGTTTTGTATCCCGCTTGTGGTCCGTTTGCGCCTTTGCTATTGCCTTTGCTGAGCTACTATAAAGACCAGAACGAGTTTAATCATGAGCAAATTAAGGTGTTATTTGTTGATACACACCCAGGCGCTATTGTGACGCTCAGACAGCTCATCAATGATCTGCAGTTGGGTGAGTTTGTTGCAGACATCATTGAAGAAGATGCGACTGTTTATGAACCCCAAGAGAGTATCGACTTGCTGGTCCTGGAGGCTATGCAACATGGTTTTACCCGCGAAGGGCAGCTGGCTATTGCAAAGCATCTGGTTAAATTCCTGACGCTTGATGGATGGATGATACCGCGCTCTGTATCTATCAAGGGTATGATGGTTCATGGTGAAACGGAATTTAATCAGCAGTGGAAAGATACGCAGTACTGTCATTCGGACAATCTCAATAGCAGCGCCTTGCAGGAGCGAATTGAGCTGGGCGAGCTGATGCGCATTGACAAGTCAGCGCTGTTGAAGATGGAAGAGATTGAGCTGGAAGACGACATAAGGGTTGTTGCTGCTAACACGATTACTTTGCCGACCGGCTTTGAAGATATGCCGTCCCGTATTTTGGCGGTATACGCACAGATAAATACGTTTGATGATGAAGGCTTAGACCAATACGATTCGGGGATTACCCACCCCAGGCCTGACATGAATTTCTATGTTGATGCGCAACCTAAAGAGCTGGAACATACGCATTTTGTTGCCAACAGCGGGGATACTGTACAGTTTTATTATCAACTCAGCGGTATGCCTGGGTTTGTACCTGTGAAAGTATAGGAGGCCAGCATGGAACCTAAATATGCTTTGTTTAGCGGCAGTTGCTTGTGTCTGGCTGCGGTACAGTATTTATTGCAAAGAGGCCAGTTAAGTTGCGTGGTTTTGATTGAAGCCGAGCCCAACCCTGACCTTGTTCAGTTGCAGCAATTTTTGCATCATCACCAGATCCCTATGTTGCAATACAATACCGCATCAGACGAAGACTTGATTGCCGGTCTCGACAGGCTGGGCGCGAACAGTGGTTTGGCTTATCTGTTTAAACACAAAATACGCGCCAGACTAATCGACTATTTTGCTGGTCGTTTGTTTAACATTCACCCGAGCGCTCTACCGGATTACCGCGGGCCAATGCCTGTATTTTGGCAGCTTAAAAATGGCGCAGAGACTATCAGGGTAACGTTACACAAGGTGGCCGAAAAGCTAGATACCGGAGAGATTGGCACACACATCGATTTGCCCGTGCATCCGTTTGATACCTCGCAGTGTTTTCATCAAAAGATAGCCCAGATGGTACCCGCACTGCTTGAACAGTTTACTCAACAACAAGCCGCAGGCACGCTTACCTGGCATGCTCAGCAAGAGTTCATAGAAGTAAACGGGAAGCGGTATGAACCCCGTTATGCCTCCCATGTACAGATTGAAGACTTAACGATTGACTGGCAACGCCACACAGGAGGCGAAATTGTTAATCTGGCGCGCGCTGGTAATGCCGAACTTGGTGGTGCCCGCTTTAAATTTCGTGAAGGACTACTCCAGCTTATGCAAGCCAGTACTATGGATTGCCAATTGACTGGTATTAAGCCTGGTACAGTGTTGGAACTCGACAGAGCTAAAGGGTTACTGGTGAAAACCATAGATGGCGCCATTCGTCTGGACGCAGTGTTAACTGAGCAGGGGGTATTCGACGGTTACCGCTTTGCAATTTTATTCGGGCTTGAACCGGGACTAGAGGTTGCAGCCTCGCAACAAAGCCGGATGTAACGGCAAAAATATAGGTGGTTTGATTGAGATATATCAATTGCAAACCGATACCTTTGTACTAAATTTTACAATGGTAGCTTAGTTGAGAAGGACTCGTGAGTGGCCTGGCCGATGTACTTATCATCCTGCATTTCTAACTATGCTCTGAACTTAAACTCAGAAGCGAGATAGATATGAACATAAAGATCAATCTAACGAACCGCTATGGCTATGATTTAGCGCTCTATCCTTATGATGGTGGCGTCAACCCCAGTGGTGAAGGACAGCGTATTGCGAAGTTAGAGGGAACGGGCGAATTAGTCGTTGCGCAAGGAGAGAGCAGTATCCTTGAAGTCCCGGGGATGGGCAGCTTGTTAGTACAGTTTTTAGGGGAGCAAAAGCTTGAAGACTGTCACGAGCGGTTTTGCGATAGCCCCAGTGAGTTCGATCAATACGAGATGATGGCACTACTGCGCTATAAAACCACAGAGCTGTACTGGCGTTTTCCAAAAGAAGATTCCGATGCAGCTTTGGATATCAGTATTAACGATATCGGCACTGTTTGTCTTGATAAAGTTTTGAGCGGAGAAGCACGCAGGGTGCAGTTGCCTGAATTCTTCATTCCACCCGTGTTTACAGCACATTTGCCAGAAGGAAATCCTGACTAACCCTGAGCATAGACAGCTCTACAACAGCTTGATGCCGTCTCGGCAGCGTAACAAATAAAGTAGTAGGTGCGAGTAATTCGCAACATGTTGATAAATCTCTTTGTGAGGTGAGTTGTACTGAGCATTTATCGTTAAAGGGTATGTTTACAATTAAAGAGGAATTCATATGTCTACTGACCCGTATATTGGCTCAATGGGTACCTTCGGCGGTGCTTTTACAATCAGAAATTTCGCAATGTGTTTAGGTCAGACTATGGCCATTTCACAAAACCAGGCCTTATTTGCTTTGATAGGGACTATTTATGGTGGTGACGCACGTACTACATACGCGTTGCCAGACCTGCGTGGCCGCAGCCCTGTGGGCTCAGGTGTACGCCCAGGTGGTATGGACTACCGTCAGGGTGAAAGACAAGGTACTGAGCTGGTAGGTATTGAGATCATTCATATGCCTGCGCACTCACATACTGCCATTTTTACACCTCTTGGGGGGTCAAATCCGGTATCAGGTACCATGCAGGTCGCAACTAATGCCGCAAATACAACAACGCCAGACAGCGATTCGTATATTGCACAAAGCTCGAATGCTGCTTTCTTTAAGCCTACTTTCGGGCAAGCTACTTTGACAGATATTAAAGGGCTTACTGTATCTGGTGGTGGGTCGGCAGGTGGGACTGTTACTGTGACTAACACAGGCGGCTCAGCGCCACTTAATATTTTGAATCCGGTATTGCCGGTTAATTGGTTAATTGCTACCGAAGGGGTTTTTCCACCGCGTAATTAGCCAAAAAACAAAGGGTTAGCATTGTTTGGTGCTAACTCTTTGACTATTATAGTCGTACGTTTTTAGTTGATTAAAACAAATAGACGATGTCATCAAAAATGGGATAGATAACGTCAGGAGAGAAGAATGAGATTAAGTCAGGTTGCTAAAGCGGTTACATCAGCAGGGGTGTCGGCGGCATTGCTCTCTAGTGAGGCATGGGCAGCACAACAGACGATCAACTATTCCAATGGGTCAGGCTCGAGTTTTAGTGAGGTGGAGACTGGTGTTACAGGGAGTATGCCCTCGGTTACCCTGACCAATGCGGGTGCTGTGTCTTTGGTGTTAGATGCGGGCACTAGCTCGGATAGCCCTGCGTATACAGGCCTGAATGATCTCGGGTTTGTGGCTGGCGTTGTTTACTCAAATACCATGATTAATGAGTTCAATAATCGTGGCTTCCGCTTCTATGAAAAATCCAGCACTAACTTCAGTTTCGACGAAATTACCTTTATGCAGGGGTCGGCCCGAGACTCAGATAAAACGTATCAACTGATACTAACTGGTTTTTCTAATAGTACTCAAACAGTGACAGAAACCATCACCCTGCCAAAAGGGGGTGAAGCAAACTCGGGGTTACAGGATCTGTTTACTCTGGCCCGTGGTACGGATTTTACTGATGCTGCATGGCAGGACGTTGATACAGTGACTATGGCGTTTACCCGTAGTCCGGGTGCTGACTCTCGTTATCTTATCAGAAGTATCAAGATTGATGACGCCGCGGCTTCAGATTCAACCGCGCCTACTTTTGTCAGTGCGAGCTCAACACCTACTGACGATGCAACCAATGTTTCTGTGAGCAACAATATTGAGATTGCCTTTGATGAGAATATTGCGCTGAGTAGCGGTAATATCACCATTCGCAATGTCACCGACAGCACTGATTTTGAAGTATTTGACGTTGCAAGTGAAAGCGATGGTACAACGACTTCACCAGGTGCTGGGCGTGTCAGTATCACCAACGACAAAGTCTATTTAAATCCTACCAGTGACCTGACAGGTAATCGCACTTACGCTATCCGCATTGATGCAACGGCAGTGCAGGATTCGGCAGGAAATTCGTTCCTGGGGATCAGTGACGACACCACATTTAATTTCAGTACACCTAATACAGCGCCTGAGGTTGATTTGAACTCGGGAACTGGTGGCAATGACAACACAGCCAGTTTTTCGGAGGGCAGTGGCGCGGTCAATATCGCCAGCAGCGCGTCAGTAACCGAAGCGGACAGTGATACATTAAAAACCATAACAATTACACTGACCAATGATCAGGATGGTGCATCCGAAGGTCTGAATGTGAGCGCTTCTGCGCAAAACGCGCTAACAGGCGTATCCGGGGCATCGGACATTACACTTCAAGATACGATTTCTATCACGGGGGCCACCGCAACGGCCGCTGAAGTTGCTACGTTTTTACAGGCGATCACATACAATAACACCTCCAGCACGCCAAATGAAACTGCGCGTTCGGTAACCGTAGTGATTAATGATGGGTCGACCAACAGTACAACGCGCACTGCTACTATCAGTGTGACAGATGTCACTGCTGCCAGCTCAAGCGCCGCTGGGTTTGACACAAGCAGCGGCACCAACCTCTCGCCAGCCATAACTTTTGCGGGAGGAGACGAAACCCTGACAATCGCTAATGCCAGCCATACCACTGGCTCTACGGCAAGCGGTGGAACAGGTACCGATGTTCTCTCGGTGCCAACCAGCACTAACCTGGCCAATTTAACGTCTCTGAGTGGCTTTGAAACACTCACACCAGATAGCGGGGCGTCTATAACGCTGACCGAATCTCAGCATGAGTCATTTACCACCATTAATGGTGCGGGGACCAACCAATTTACACTCAGCAGTGCCGATGGGGATGCGACGATTTCTGGTGATGCTGACATTGAAACCTACGTGCTGGGTGCTGGGTTTACCTTTACATTGGGTGGTGCTGCACAAAATGTGACGGGCAGCAGCTCGGCTGACACCCTGGTAACAGGCTCTGTAACCGCAACAGGCACTTTAGCTGGTAGCGGCGGTACCGATACACTGCAATTGAGTAACGGGGCCAGCATTGCCGGTGCTACTGTAAGCGGCTTTGAAACCCTGACTGTGGATGCGAATGCATCGGTAACAATGACTGAGGCACAACATGATGCCTTTAGCACGATTAACGGCAGTGCGACGGAAAGTATAACTATCTCTGCAGCAACCGACGGTTTAACAGCTGCAAGCGCCATCGAAACTTATGTTTTAGGCGCGGCGAACAGTATTACGCTTAGCTCAGCTGGTCAGAGTGTGACGGGAAGCAGTGGTAACGACACCATAAACATAGCTGCCTTAACCGCAACCGGAACACTCAATGCCGCAGGTGGCACAGACACGCTTTCGATGAGTTCGGGCGCCAGTATAGCTGGTGCAACCGTGTCTAACTTTGAAAACCTGACACTGGCCGGTGGGGCAAGTGTGTCGATGACGGCCTCCCAGCCAGCATTGTTTGGTGGCACAATCACGGCCGCAGGCACTGAGACTATCAACATTTCGGGTGATGGGAACTTTACCACGCTGTCGAATGTGGAAAGCTTCTCGGTTGGAGATTCATCCACCAACAGCAGAACGGTCACCGTTGCAGCTGCAGGTACTTCAGTAACGGCTTCTTCATCTACAGACGCGGTTACTTTTGATATCGGCACCTTGAGTTACACTGGTACACTCACGGGGGATGGCACAACGGCAGATACTTTGTCTATGTCTTCAGGGGCAAATATCTCCGGCGGTACGCTTTCGAATATCGTTAATCTGACTCTGGCCAGTGGTGCATCAGTGACCATGAGCCCGGCGCAAAATGCAGCATTTACCGGCACAGTGACAGCAGCAGGCTCAGAGACCATCACCATCAGTGGTGACGGAGATTTTACAACACTCACAGGCATAGAGACCTATTCTGTAAATGACGACAGCACCAATACGCGGACAATTACAGTTACCAATGCGTCGGCCACCATAGATGCAACCGTGTCAAATGATGCAATCACATTCGACATAGCGGGTAGTGCGTTCAATGGCTCGTTGGTCGGCGACCCGACTACCGGTGATACAGTGAGTGCCTCAGATGGTGCAGATGTCAGTAGTGGTGGCTTTACTAATATTGGCACCTTGTCACTGGCCAGTGGTGCAACTGTCGCGATTGATGCGGCAAATGTGGCAAATAACTTTACTACGGCGATCACCGGTGCTGCAGGCTCTGAAACGCTCAAGCTCATGGACGGGGGCACGTTTAACTTTACTAATACCAGCGTTTCCGAAATCGAAAACCTGGCAATTGGTACCAATAACATCTTTACCATTACACTGACAGATAACTTTGACTCCAATGGTAATTCAGTCACTATCTCAAATGCCGCGGGCTTTGCGCTTGCCGGTGGTATTACGCTGAATGCCAGCGCGCTTAGCGGTGATACCATTAATATGACCGCCACTGACTTTGACGGTAACGACACCATTACAGGTGGTAGCGGGACCGACACCATTCGCCCGGGTGGTGGTACAGACTCGATGACAGGTAACGCCGGCAACGATAATTTTGTTGGCGACGCATCGGATCTCAATGGCGACACCATTACCGATTTGAGTGTGGGTGACATTATTACTATCAATAGTGTCACGGGCCTGACAACCAGCAATGTACGTTTTAATGGTACCAGCACACTTCAGGTTGATACCAATGCAACTGATTTTAGCTCCATTGAAGTGGCAATTAGCTTGTCAAATGCGCCAGCCAATTCACTTGATTTTACGGTGGCGGACAATGGCGCAAATACCGATATCACCTTTATTACGCCGAATGATGTTCCTGTATTTAGTAACCTCAATGGTGGGCAAACGTTCATTGAAAACGGCTCGGCTGTGGTGATTGATTCAGATGTTTTGATTGCAGACACTGAGCTGGATGCGCTCGACAGCGGTGCAGGTAACTACAACAACGCAACCCTGACTATTGCCCGCAACGGCGGTGCCAGCTCGCAGGATGTTTTTGGTAATAATGGCCTGCTGGGCACCCTGACTGAGAGCAGTACCTTTACTTACAACTCGACGAC
Source organism: Pseudoalteromonas sp. AWH4_217 (assembly GCF_056161105.1). Classification (NCBI taxonomy): domain Bacteria; kingdom Pseudomonadati; phylum Pseudomonadota; class Gammaproteobacteria; order Alteromonadales; family Pseudoalteromonadaceae; genus Pseudoalteromonas; species Pseudoalteromonas sp. AWH4_217. Next base: position 334,371 of record NZ_JBSWYM010000006.1, read on the forward strand.
GGTCGGTACAGTTACCACTAACTCATCCGGCACATTAGTGTTGACGTTCAACACCAGCGCAACATCTGCAATCGTTGATTCTGTGTTGCAAAATATTACTTATCAGAACAGCTCAGAAGCGCCACCGGCATCTGTAACGCTCGATTATACCTTTAACGATGGCACAGCAAATAGTACGGGTACTAATCAGGCATCTGTTACCATTACTGCGCAAAATGATGATCCAACCGATATTAGCCTGGATACGGCATCAATCAATCAGTCAGCGACTGGCGCAGGCGCCAATATAGGTACTTTGAGCACCACAGATCCCGATACCAGCGATAGTCATACTTATTCTATTGTTAGTAGTGGCGCCAGTGCCAATGGGACTTGTAGTGCTGACACCAACAACGGTAGCTTCCAGATCAATGGGTCTAACCTGGAAACACAAGCTGCCTTATCGGCTGGAAGTTACGTTGTTTGTATACAAACGAGCGATTCTACAACAACATTCCAAGAAGCGTTCACGATCACTGTGAATGATGATGTTGCACCTAACGCACCATCGACTCCTGACCTCGACGCCAGCTCAGACACTGGTTCGTCAGACAGTGACAACAACACTAACGACACCACTCCAACCTTCAGTGGCACAGCTGAAAGCGGTTCAACAGTTAGATTGTACAGTGATCAGGAAGGTGGTGGCACAACCGTAATAGGAACTGGTACTGCAACAGGCGGCAACTGGCAGATTACTACAAGTGCGCTCACTGCTGGTGTAACGCACGCCATCACAGCAAAAGCAACGGATGCAAGCAGCAACGAGAGTACGGCATCCAGTAGCTTAAGTGTCACAATAGATACAACCGCGCCTTCTGCGCCTGGCACACCTGATCTAGATGCAAGCAGTGATACTGGTACATCTAATACGGACAATATAACCAACGATACGACAGCGACGTTTACCGGTTCAGGCCCCAATGGCGGTGACATCACGCTGATTTCTAGCATTGATGGTACTGTGGGCACCGGCACTGCAACGTTGGGTACATGGACTATCACAACGTCTGCTTTATCAGCAGGCACACATACCATGACAGCTCGCTCAACGGATACAGCTGGTAATACTGCCGATGGTTCAGGTCTCTCTGTAACCGTCGACACCAGTGTGGCTGCTGTTAGCATTACCACGCCTATCGAAGTAGATGGGCTCGTCAACGCGGCTGAAGACAACGACGTGTTGATTGCGGGCTCCGGCGCTGAGTCGGGTAACAGTGTGACCGTGACCATCACGGATAACAATTCATCTGTCAGTCGCACCGTGACTGCCGACGGCTCAGGTAACTGGACGCTCAGCGGCAGTGAACTGGACGTCAGTGGTCTGAACAATGGGACTCTCACGGTCTCGGCGACTCAAACTGATACCGCGGGCAATACTTCTAGCGCAGCAACGCAAAGTATCACGCTGGATAATACAGCTCCTTCTGCGGTCACTATCACTACCCCAATTGAAACCGATGGTATCGTGAATGCGGCGGAAGACAACGATGTGCTGATCGCCGGTTCGGGTGCCGAGTCGGGCAACAGCGTGACGGTGACCATCACGGATAACAATTCGTCAGTCAGTCGTACCGTGACCGCCGACAGCTCAGGCAACTGGACGCTGAGCGGCAGTGAGCTGGATGTTAGCGGCCTGAATAATGGCACGCTCACCGTATCGGCCACGCAAGCGGATACCGCAGGTAATACCTCTACGGCTGCGACGCAAACCATTACGCTGGACAATGCAGCACCTTCTGCCGTGACCATCACCACGCCGATTGAAACCGATGGCATTGTGAATGCGGCGGAAGATAACGATGTGCTGATCGCCGGTTCGGGTGCCGAGTCGGGCAACAGTGTGACGGTAACCATCACGGACAACAACAGCTCGGTGAGTCGTACTGTGACTGCCGACAGCTCAGGCAACTGGACGCTGAGCGGCAGTGAGCTGGATGTCAGTGGCCTGAACAATGGCACCCTGACAGTGTCGGCCACGCAAGCAGATACGGCGGGTAACACCTCGACCGCAGCAACGCAAACCATTACCCTGGATAACGCGGCACCTTCGACGCTGACCATCACCACCCCGATTGAAACCGATGGTATTGTCAATGCGGCGGAAGATAACGATGTGCTGATCGCTGGTTCAGGCGCCGAGTCGGGCAACAGCGTGACGGTGACCATCACCGACAACAACAGCTCAGTGAGCCGTACGGTGACGGCCGACAGCTCTGGCAACTGGACACTGAGTGGCAGTGAGCTGGATGTCAGTGGCCTGAACAATGGCACCCTGACGGTGTCGGCCACGCAGGCGGATACGGCGGGTAACACCTCGACCGCAGCAACGCAAACCATTACCCTGGATAATGCAGCACCCTCAGCAGTGACCATCACCACGCCGATTGAAACCGATGGTATTGTGAATGCCGCGGAAGATAACGATGTGCTGATCGCCGGCTCGGGCGCCGAGTCGGGCAACAGCGTGACGGTGACCATCACCGACAACAACAGCTCGGTGAGCCGTACGGTGACCGCCGATAACTCTGGCAACTGGACGCTGAGCGGCAGTGAGCTGGATGTCAGTGGCCTGAACAATGGCACCCTGACGGTGTCGGCCACGCAGGCGGATACGGCGGGTAACACCTCGACCGCAGCAACGCAAACCATCACCCTGGATAACGCAGCACCATCTGCGGTCACCATCACCACGCCGATTGAAACCGATGGCATTGTCAATGCCGCGGAAGATAACGATGTACTGATCGCCGGCTCGGGTGCCGAGTCGGGCAACAGCGTGACGGTGACCATCACCGACAACAACAGCTCGGTGAGCCGTACGGTGACCGCCGATAACTCTGGCAACTGGACGCTAAGCGGCAGTGAACTGGATGTCAGTGGCCTGAACAATGGCAGCCTGACGGTGTCTGCTACACAAGCGGATACGGCGGGCAACACCTCCACGGCTGCCACGCAAACCATTACCCTGGATAACGCAGCACCCTCAGCAGTGACCATCACCACGCCGATTGAAACCGATGGCATTGTCAATGCCGCGGAAGACAACGACGTACTCATTGCGGGCTCCGGTGCGGAAGCCGGCAACAGTGTGACCGTGACCATCACCGACAACAACAGCTCGGTGAGCCGCACGGTGACCGCCGATAACTCTGGCAACTGGACGCTGAGCGGTGGTGAGCTGGATGTCAGTGGTCTGAACAACGGCACGCTGACGGTGTCGGCCACCCAGGCGGATACGGCGGGCAACACCTCTACGGCTGCCACGCAAACCATTACCCTGGATAATGCAGCACCCTCAGCAGTGACCATCACCACCCCGATTGAAACCGATGGCATTGTCAATGCGGCGGAAGATAACGATGTGCTGATCGCCGGCTCGGGCGCCGAGTCGGGCAACAGTGTGACGGTAACCATCACCGACAATAACAGCTCGGTGAGCCGTACGGTGACCGCCGATAACTCTGGCAACTGGACACTGAGCGGCAGTGAGCTGGATGTCAGTGGCCTGAATAATGGCACGCTGACGGTGTCGGCCACGCAAGCGGATACGGCGGGTAACACCTCCACGGCTGCGACACAAACCATTACCCTGGATAACGCGGCACCATCTGCGGTCACCATCACCACCCCGATTGAAACCGATGGCATTGTCAATGCCGCGGAAGATAACGATGTACTGATCGCTGGTTCAGGCGCCGAGTCGGGCAACAGCGTGACGGTGACCATCACCGACAATAACAGCTCGGTGAGCCGTACGGTGACGGCCGATAACTCTGGCAACTGGACGCTGAGCGGCAGTGAATTGGATGTCAGTGGCCTGAACAATGGCACCCTGACGGTGTCGGCCACCCAGGCGGATACGGCGGGCAACACCTCCACGGCTGCGACCCAGACGATTACGCTGGATAACGCAGCGCCGTCAGCAGTGACCATCACCACCCCGATTGAAACCGATGGTATTGTCAATGCCGCGGAAGATAACGATGTGTTGATCGCCGGCTCGGGTGCCGAGTCGGGCAACAGCGTGACGGTGACCATCACCGACAACAACAGCTCGGTGAGTCGCACGGTGACCGCCGACAGCTCAGGCAACTGGACACTGAGCGGCAGTGAGCTGGATGTCAGTGGTCTGAATAATGGCACGCTGACGGTGTCGGCCACCCAGGCGGATACGGCGGGCAACACCTCCACGGCTGCCACGCAAACCATTACCCTGGATAACGCAGCACCATCTGCGGTCACCATCACCACGCCGATTGAAACCGATGGTATTGTGAATGCCGCGGAAGATAACGATGTGCTGATCGCCGGTTCGGGTGCCGAGTCGGGCAACAGTGTGACGGTGACCATCACGGATAACAATTCATCTGTCAGTCGCACCGTGACCGCCGACAGCTCAGGCAACTGGACGCTGAGTGGCAGTGAGCTGGATGTCAGTGGCCTGAACAATGGCACCCTGACGGTGTCGGCCACCCAGGCGGATACGGCGGGCAACACCTCCACGGCTGCGACACAAACCATTACCCTAGATAATGCAGCACCATCTGCGGTCACCATCACCACGCCAATTGAAACCGATGGTATTGTGAATGCCGCGGAAGATAACGATGTGCTGATCGCCGGTTCGGGTGCCGAGTCGGGCAACAGTGTGACGGTGA